>NZ_CP041767.1:3203750-3537500 GCF_022026395.1 Brevibacillus brevis
CAATGTCTGTGGGATAAACCACAGTAAATGACTCCTCAAATTGATCTTCTTCAAATAGCACTTTAACGCTGCTGCCTAATAACGTAATTGCTTTAAGCGATTGAAAGAGTGCGCTGTCTTCTTTTGCCAAAAGGCTTTCAAGTGTTTGCTTGTAACGCTCGACAATCTCATCGATGGCTTGCTTTTCTTTCCCATAATTGCGTACATATTGATCGTAAAAAAGTGAATACTGCTCGTCAAAAAAGACAAGCTGGTTGATCAGATGATTTCTGGTGCCGTTCAAAATACTAGGGTTCATAGTAGATTTCACCCCCCAGTTGCTTTTCATAAACATGTTTGATGAGCGTAATGTTCTTCATCATCGGAAAAACCCTCCTTAAAAAAATAGCCCCCGAAGGGACTCTTATCATTGTATCAATAATTTCAAAATGATTCCATCGACTGTTTAGAAATGCTTTACAAAGGATGGTCAAAACGCTCGCGAACTGGCATGAAGAGTGCTTCTTCCATTTCCGCTGCGGGTAGTGGGTGGCTAAAGTAATACCCTTGGATTTCCTTACAAGCATTCTCTGTGAGAAAATCTAACTGTCCCTGCGTCTCGATTCCTTCCGCAATGACATTCATGTTTAGATGCTTCGCCATGGAAATGATCGTTGCGACGATCGCCTGATCACTCGGATTCATCGTGATATCTGTAATAAACGAACGATCAATTTTTAGTTTGTGAATGGGTAGCAGCTTGAGGTAGCTGAGCGAGCTGTAACCTGTTCCGAAGTCGTCCAGACTAATTTTCACGCCATATTCGTGCAATTCCTTTAAAATTTCTGTGGAAAGCTCTGCGTCCATCATCATGCTTTCCGTTATTTCCAATTCCAAGTACTGCGGTTCGAGTCCAGTCTCCACAAGGATTTGTCGGATATAGCCTACGAGATTGGGTTGGTGGAACTGACGAGAGGACAGATTGACTGAAACGGGAATCAAGGGTCCACCCGCCTCATGCCATTTTTTCATTTGCTTGCAGGCTTCCTTTAATGTCCACATGCCTATCTCAAAGATCAAGCCCGTTTCTTCCGCGATCGGGATAAACACGCCAGGTGACAGGGTTCCTTTTGTCGGATGATTCCATCGGACGAGCGCTTCCACGCCAATAAGCTGATTGATCCCCGTTTGAATCTGTGGCTGGTAGTACAAAACCAGCTCGTCATTCTTTACCGCTTTTCTCAAATCCCTCTCCAGTTCAATACGCATCAACACTTGGTCATCGAGCTCATTGGTAAAAAACTGAAATCCGTTCTTCCCGTTTTTCTTCACTTCGTACATGGCAGCATCAGCATTTTTGAGCAATTGCTCCTCACTGCATCCATGATCGGGATACACCGCGACACCAATACTCGCCGAGACATAATAATCTTTTCCCTGCAAGAGATAGGGGATCTCGATTTCCTTGACCACCCGTTCAGCCAACGTCGAAAACTCGTAATCATCTTCGACATTTTGGCAGATCAGTGTGAACTCATCACCACCCATACGGGCAATCGTCACATCGAATCCTTCCGCGCTTTTTTTGATCCGATCACTCACTTCTTGCAAAAAGCGATCCCCGTACGTATGGCCCAAAGAATCATTGATCATTTTAAAACGATCGATGTCAAGTACCAGCACCGCAAATCGCGTACCCTGTTCGCTATTGCTGCCAATCGCCTCCTGCAAGGCTTGATGGAGCTTTCTTCTGTTCGGCAAGCCGGTTAGTTCATCGTGGAACGCCTGATATTCGATCATCGACTTGGCACGCTGCTCCAGCATACGTGTCTGGTCTTCGTAAGCCTCCAAAACCAATTGCTGGTCAAAGCTGAGCAGCTTTGTAATAGCATGAACCAATTTTTTTGAGTCAGGATAAACGTCTTTCCGATCATCTATTATTCGCATGAGTGTACCTAATAGGTTTTGAAAAGAACCCATGTACCATTTGGGAGGAAGCCCGATTTTTCGATGGACCATCGCAATCTTCATGCGTTTTTCAATGAAGGCAGGATCCATCCGGCCGTCAAACATCTCGATTAAATGATTTTTTAAGGTTTGACGTAATCGTTCAACGGTAGTGTGCTCCATCACAATTTGTTTCAAAGAGTCCACATGGAGAATCGATTCATAAAAAGAAGAAGTAATCTGCTCAATTTCAGTCTCAATGACAGGGCGAAACGCTGCGATTAACTGCAAATCCTCTTCCGTCAAGTTAATCATGTTCATTTGTGCGATAACTTCGGTGTTTCCTTCTATTAATATCCGTGCAGAATCGTTTGCCGGCGAATTCGACGGTTGGCAGCATGCAGCGCTGTTTTCTTTGGACGAATTTGATGACTTCTGCATTTACATAGATTCTCCTTTTCCATAGAACCAACGTGCGTATAGGCTCATGCTTATTCACAAATATACATTCGACATAATTCTACATTGTCCTCCCATGTTTATCCATGGCAATGATGAATCTCCCTCTCGGTGAAAAGGAAAAAGTCTGGACGATTTATGTACAGACTTGAATGTTCCCGCTACTTTTTCATGATTTTCAAATGCGTCAGCTAAACGCTCAATTATTTGCTCCGCTGTCGCTGGATCATCTCGCCAGATCACCTTCATTCTAAAAACGGGAAAAAATAAGCACAGTGGAAAATGAATGTTCCCACTGTGCCATCTCTTCCCGTCTTTTATTGTCTGACCATACCCGGTTGATGCTCACCTTTTCCGTATGGATTATTGCCAATTAATACGATCTTATCATCTTCAGTAACCAGCACATGATAATGCGAGCCTGGTCCTTCGATACCATAGTTGTACGAGGAGGAAATTAGTCTAACGGGAGCCGCCACTTTTTGCTTTTGAAGTGGTTCCCAATCATGCTCGAATATTTGCCCATCCTTGGTAATTCGCAAACGTCCGCTCATCATGGCAATGCCTTCTTCCGATTTGGGTTCCAGCTTCACTTTGATAGCTCCTGCATCTTTTCCTTCGCTCTCAGGGTAAACTTGAATTTCCTGAACCTTGCCTGCATCATTGATTGCCCAAACTGATGCGATATCCTTTGTATAACGGACAAAATACTCCGGTGCTAGCTCACGAATACCTTCCAAACCTGCTATTTGTGCAAATGAAGTGAACGGCTCATCATTCTTCCGTTCTGCGTATAATACCTGGCCATTTTTCGTCACAGCAAAAAACGTATAAAGATTAGCATAAAGCTTGGTCACATCTGCTGCCATTTTTGAATCAATTTGGAGGGTTTCCACTTTTTGTGGGCGCAAGTTCGTGATGACATATACCCCTCCACGTTCTGCGGAATCGAAGCTGAATTCTACCGTCAGGAATTGGTCATCTTCCGTACGCAATAAGAGATGCTCCTCCCCACCAACAAAATCCTTGATGCGAGAAGGCAACGCCAATGTCTCACAATTGCTAAATTTACTGGTCCACAACTGGATTTGTCCGTTCTCATTCAAGGTAACCGGAGAATCCAGGATAGTATCCATCGTTTTTACTTTGGTAGGTCCTTTCACTTCATATGGCACTCGATCTGCGCCAAAACTCCATACAGAACCATCCTTCCGAACGAAGTACGGTTGATCCAGCTCAGTTACTACCTGTTTTACATCACGTAATTCGCCAAATTCTGTCCATTTGTCAAAGGTAACAGGAATTCTCCCCAGCTGTCCTGTCATATTGCTGCCAAATGAATAGACGTTTCCTTTTTTATCGAGAGCAATCACATGGTCGGTACCAGCTTTTACGTCTGTAATATCTGAGAGACCTGCTATTTTGACAGGCTCCTCCAGATCATTTTCCAGATTCGCACCGAGCATTCCAAGGGTATTATGTCCCCAACCCCAAACCGTTCCGTCCGCTTTTACGATCAAATACAATCCTTCTCCACCAACTGCCATCCGCATCGCACCATCTGCATGAGCAGCACGCACAACTTTTTCATTTTCTTTTGCATTGTAGCTGTACATTTCGCCCTTTTCTGTTTGGATCAAGGCGCGATCCGTATAATCGATGGCTACCTGTTTGACTTTCCCGGGGATATCCATGACCTGCAGATTTTCTGTGTTCAGCTCTCCGGATTTGCCATCGAGATAAAGCAGTTTCCCTTGGTCATCTACTAGAAACAAGGAAAAAGCTGAGCTATACATTTCACGGATATTCGAGAGCTTCGTCACCTTTTCGGCTGCTTTCGCTCCTTTTTCCCATTTCGATACAGTACCGTCTTCTTTCAGTAAAAAGAGTACGCCGTCATGAAGGTCGATCTGCTGAATGTTCTTGATTTTGTCCAGACCGGCCAGTTTTTCTGGTGCTTTCTTCTCATCGATCTGCCATACTTCACCGGCGCTCGTGAGGACATAATCCGTCATGACTTGCTTAGCATCTTTGATCCCGGCTAGCTTGTGCGGTTCATACTTCTTGTCAGATTGAAAGCCCCATTTCCACACTTCCCCATCCTCGGTGAAGGCATAAGAAATGCCTGGCCTCCACCCATAGCCTGCTTCATCAAAAATGACGCCTGTTGCAATCGAAGTAATCCCTTCCAGTACCAGCTTATTTTCCAACGGTTTCCAGAATTTCGTCGTTATGCTCGAAAGATCCGCTTTCGCATTATCTTGACTGCAAACCTGTAGCTTCACCTCGGTATTGCCCTTCGCATCAACCGAAGCTTCTACTTTATGGGAAGCTACCTTCGCAGGGGATGCAGCAAAGACCCCACCCGTCGTCAATAGGGAGAGTACCGCGGTATAGCTCAACAGTGCTACCCATTTCTTTTTTCGTACCATCATGAATCTCCTCGCCATCGTCTAATGTAAACAATTGTAAGACGCTGGCAACTCGAATTGCGTCACTGTTTTTCGATTACTTTAGTACGCTTCCCACTGTTTCAGTCCAGATTTCCCTCTGATCTAGCTCAATTCCCATCAGCATGTAATTACTGATATTATCGACGACGAGTGCTAGAATATGAGCTTTTGCTACGACACGATCAGGTTTGACGACACCTAACTCTATCCCTCGCTCCAGTAAGGAGGTAAAGCCCTGCAAAAAATCTTCTTGCATCAGACGCAGCTTGTCTCGGTACTTCTCTTTTTGACTGACAGACAGCAGAAATTGATTGAAGACACGTAAAACCGCATAATCCTCTTCCTCGCTCGGCAATAGCTTCAACCCAGTTTCGATAAGGAGTTCCGCGAAATTGTCAGCTGTAAAATCAGTAACGGTGAAAAAATGGGAGAATGTATAGTTTCCAAACAGTTGATCAAACAAATAATCGAGAAGTGCTTCCTTTGATGCAAAGTGGTAGTAAATCGCAGGCTTCGTGATCCCTACTTCAGTAGCAATCATCGTTAGACTTGTCTTTTCAATCCCATGCTCCGCAAACAATTGAAAGGCTGCATCTACAATATGTTGATGTGTTTTATTATCTTTTGACATGAATGACGTCTCCTTTGGTAAATCAATCCGATACGTTTTAGCCTACTGATTGTTAAGTAAAATTGCAACAGGATACAAAAAGAGCTTTGCCATGGATTTAGCAAAGCTCCACTGTTCATTCGGTAATGTTGTTCTCGGGTCATCAGTAAGGCTTGGACGGACGGGACTGTTGTTCGGCTTCCTTGACAGCCGCTCCAGGATTTGTTGCCCCCATCGGTCCGCCCATCTCTTTGCTATTTCCGCCATTGCCCTGTGCAACTCCAGCTTTCAAACGCTGACCGTACTCTTCGTCACATTGCGAGAAGTAGCCAAGCATTTTCTCTTGAATACGAGGATCACAGGAGAGAAGTGCATCCGTCAGATTGGCAATGAGGTCTTCTCTTTCCCAGTCTTCCATGAGGCGATAACGTTCTCCCGCTTGTTTGAAATCGTTGGTGCGATCAATTTTTTGACGAACGACCTTCCCTTCCACTTCTGGCTGATGATCAGGAGCTGCTTGCTTGGCTTCCTGCAATCCGCCAATCGTTGATGGCTCATAGTTAATATGCCGCTGCGTCCGATCCACTCGATACAGCATTTGGCCGCCTTCCTGATTGGTAGCGACATGCTTTTTGGGCGCGTTGATCGGAAGCTGCAAATAGTTGGCGCCGACCCGATAGCGTTGCGTATCGGAGTAAGAAAAGGTCCTTCCTTGCAGGAGCTTGTCATCAGAAAAATCCAGTCCATCCACTAAAACACCTGTCCCAAAAGCTGCTTGCTCGACCTCTGCAAAATAGTTATCCGGGTTTTTGTTCAAAACCATTTTGCCTACCGGAAGAAACGGGAACTGATCATCGGGCCATATTTTCGTTGGATCAAGCGGATCAAAATCGAGCTCAGGATGATCGTCATCACTCATGATCTGGACGCACAATTCCCACTCTGGATATTCTCCTCGCTCAATCGCTTCATACAAGTCTTGTGTGGCATGATTGAAGTTTTTCCCTTGGATCTCTTCCGCCTGTTTTTGTGTCAAATTCTTTATCCCTTGCGCTAACGGCTGCCAATGGTACTTGATCAGGACCGCATTGCCTTCATGGTTTACCCACTTGTACGTATTTACGCCAGAGCCTTGCATTTGCCGATAGTTCGCTGGTATTCCCCACGGGGAGAACAAAAACGTAATCATATGCATAGCCTCAGGCGTGTTCGAGATGAAGTCAAAGATCCGTTCCACGTCTTGGATGTTTGTGACAGGATCAGGCTTGAATGCATGTACAAGATCAGGAAACTTCATCGCATCCCGAATGAAAAAAACTTTGAGGTTATTGCCAACCAGATCCCAGTTCCCATCCTCTGTATAAAACTTCACCGCGAACCCACGTGGATCGCGTAATGTTTCGGGCGAATGCGTGCCATGATTAACCGTAGAAAAACGCACAAACACAGGCGTTTTTTTCCCACGCTCCGAAAACAGCTTCGCCCTCGTGTATGTAGAAACTGGCTCATCACCTACGGTTCCATACGCTTCAAAAAAGCCATGTGCTCCTGCACCTCGACTATGCACGACACGTTCAGGTGTTTTCTCTCGATCAAAATGCGTGATTTTTTCAAGAAAGTCGTAATTCTCCAGAACGGTTGGCCCGCGATTTCCAACTGTCCGCAAGTTCTGGTTGTCTGTGATCGGATGGCCTTGACGATTCGTCAGGATATTTTCTTCTGCCTGGTTGATGGACTTTCTGCTGTCATCCATATGAATCCTCCCTGTCCAGTTTTTCTCATGTGTGGTTCATAACCATGGTTACCGAATGAGGGATTCTTTATGCGAAAAGACTAAATCGCTTCGTACGCAAAATCATCGTTAAGCACTGGAACTGAGCCACTCTGATTCCATTCCGCTGCCAGTGAGACATCTTCTAGGTAGCCCATACTGATCAGTTCTTGGCCGGAAGCACATTTCTGCAAGTAAGCGGGAAGAAGACCTTGAGCAGATCGAAAGGCTGCCACCGCCATTTCAGCCTCTGGTGACAAACGATACCTCTCTAGTTCGTGAAGCAGCGCACCTGCCGCAATCATATCCTCAATAGCGGGTCGCAATGCTCCATTTCCCCACCGTTCACCGCAAGCAATGACCGTTATCGTTCCTTTCTGCTGCTGTATGTATCTGGCTACGGATAGCGCATTACGCAAGCACGCAGCGACCACCCTCGCCCCTGTTTTCTTTGCCAACACGGTACAGGTCGATCCGTTTGGTGAGGGTAACACCACTCTACTTCCCACCGGAACCGTTTTCAGACAGGCTGGCGAAAGGGAGATTGGTTCGCCGCGTTTTCCAGCGAGCAGCGCTGCTTTTTGTTTGGCGAATGCAATGGCTGACTCATCCTGTACCAGATAAGGATAGACGATACCCCCACGTCCCGTTACGATATCTACACACGTACTGAACGAGAGTACATCGATAATAACGATCATATCCGAGGCTGCTCCGACCTGTTCCACCCCTCCGTATCCCCAATCAAATCGAGCCGTATAGTCTAGTTGCTTGTATACAGGCATTTCTCCCAAACCCTCCACCGTCCTCTATCAAAAATAGTTACTCGTCCCCTTACGTTCGCCGTTACAAATCAAGACAAGAAACAATATCGTATTATTGTCCCACTAGATTACACAAGAATGGAGTGAACATGGATGTCTGAAATCGAATACGACGACGATCAAGGTAATACTGAAAGCAGAAATCACAGACGCCCAAGAAGAAATACGGTGAGAACGACTGGTATTTTGCAAAATAACCTCGCCCGAGCTGTCACTGCTCACCTCGACCTGGTAAACCTGAACACAGAAGAGGTTGAAGTACGTGTGCAAGTATTGAACTGGGGTAACGCCGTTACGCAAACGAATCCAGTTAGCACCTTGCTTGACATTACGCAATTTATCCCTGCGAATACTCGCACTGCTTTCAATGCGCTTGTCCCCGCTTCTTTCCACTATGAAGTTCGCCTTACCGTAGCAGAAAACAACAGAAATGTCCTTCTCACCACTTATGGCCGTACTTCTATCGGCGGCGGTCAAGTTGTTGGTCTTACCGTTCTTGACAGTCAATTCCAAACTGTCGATATCGAAACTTGTATTTAACTATTTTGCAGGAAGAAAATGAGGAATTATGGTGGGACGCCATAGTTCCTTTTTTAATGATTCGCATGCACGAATAGGCGCTGGGGAATATCCCAACGCCTTTTTACTTCTATGTTCTACGACAAAAAAACTGCCCTCGAAAGGACAGTTTCTTTTAAAAGGAGACTTACAGTTTTACTACGTTCTCAGCTTGTGGGCCACGGTTGCCTTGAACAATGTTGAATTGAACTTTTTGACCTTCGTCCAAAGTTTTGAAACCGTCACCTTGGATTGCGCTGAAGTGTACGAATACATCGTCTCCGCCTTCTACTTGAATGAAACCGAAACCTTTTTCTGCGTTAAACCATTTTACTGTTCCGTTCGTTTGCATCTAAAAAAACCTCCAAAAATTCAATTTGAATATGCTAGTCATATTTACCGAAGCAAATAAAGCTCACATATCATGAAGAAATACCAAATCATGTGCTGTGATACGCCTTCATGATATGTGAATTTTACTTACTTAGCAAATATATGAATGTCATAGGACGGAACTGCAAAATTAAAAACTAAACCTTTTGAAAACCTAAAACAATGAAAGCCCTTCCTCTCTTCCATCCTTGCGGCTCCGATGACCGCGCCAGTGTGAATCGGGGATTCAAAAATGTTATCCATCAGCATACAAACACCTCGATGAATGATTAGGTATCAATTTTTCAAGTAGCAACCTCATTCTACCATGGTTGTCCAATAAAAGCAACCGTTCAGCCTTATTCTGGACGAAGCGGTACTCTGTTACAATAGGATTGGGAGGGATTACATTGGAAAATCATATTTTGACAACCATTCAATTATCCGAAATGCTTGAAAAGAAAGTGCCTGTACTTTTATTGGACGTACGCGACGCCGAGAAATTTATTTCCGGCAGCCTCGTTCACGAAAACGCGTCGGCGCGAAACGTCCCTTATCTTCTTATGAAGGAACAGGACAAGCCACTTGATGAAGAAACCGAAAAACTCGCGCAAAATGTGCAGATCGTTACCTTATGTACAACAGGTAACAAAGCTCAAAAAGCTGCGGCTCTGCTTCGTGAGCATGGTTTTCATGCGAATGCATTGGAAGGCGGCTTAACTGCATGGAAGGAACAATCAAACAAAGCGAAATGAGCCTAATTTATCAATGATTCTAGCTAGTTGCCATATATTACTCCTTTATTTCGATTGGGATTGTCTGATATCGTTGTTCATGCCAAACGAAATAAGCCGAGACTTCCTCTTGAAAAGGAAGTGCGGGGGACTTTTTTGTGGATGAGTTATTCCACATTGGGGTGAATCGCCGAACTGGCGTAGGGTTGTTTCCTCAATCCGAATCCGACAACTAACCTCGTAGGCCAAAAAAAGGAGAGATTTGTTTAATGAAACGTTTTGGTTCTGTTACAATCGCGATGACTCTTGGTCTGGGCTTGGCTTTGACAGGGTTTGCTTCTTCTGCTTCCGCAGCATCTAACTGCCCATTGAAGAACGGACAATTCCAATTCAATGCGGGTCAAAATATGGGACAATTCCAAAAAGCACCAAATGCACAACAGTTCTTTAACTTTTTCCAAAAACAAGGCTTTGTTCCTGGCCAGCCACAAGCAGTACAGCCAATGCAACCTGTTAAGCAAGGACAAGCAACACCTGTACAACCTTGCCCGATTCAACCAGGAACTTTCCAACCAGCACCCGTACAACAAGCTCCAGCACAACCAGCACCAGTTCAAACGGCACCAGCACAACCTAGCAATAATGTCACTCAGCCTGCCGCTCCGGTAAATCAAGCGGATGAAGCTAAAACTGGTGATTTTGCGAAACAAGTCGCGGATTTGGTGAACCAAGAACGTGCAAAAGCAGGTCTCAAACCTGTTCAAATGGATGCGGCACTGTCCAAAGTAGCGTTGGCAAAAGCACAAGATATGTCTGCTAACAACTATTTTGACCACAACAGTCCAACGTACGGTTCTCCATTTGACATGATGAAGCAGTATGGCATTCAGTACTCGACTGCAGGCGAGAATATCGCCATGGGTCAACAGAGTCCACAAGAAGTTATGCAACAATGGATGAACAGTGAAGGCCACCGCCAAAACATTATGAACCCTGATTTCACAAAAATTGGTGTAGGCTTCACAAATGGCTACTGGGTACAAGAATTTATTGGGTAGAACACTGCTTGATAAACGAAAAGCCGGTGTCTCGTAATCGAGACCCGGCTTTTTCGTGTACGCGTTACTTTCGCTTCGCTTCTGCCGCCTGTTTTTTGGGGGTACAGCAGCTTTCCTGCTCATTGAGCAAAGCAACATCCTTTTGATTCATTTCTTGCTTCGTTGGGTAAGCAGATACTTGCTGCAGCTCGACATTGACATCAGACGATTGTTTCATCCGTATGGCCCCCTCACCGTTATTGGTGGTACATCCCTAGTATGCACGCGGTTCTAAACGACTCATTCCTAAGGAACACTGGAAGCACATGCAAATGAACCTATCTGCTTATAATATGTTCAAGGTCTTTTAAGGCAGCCGCCGCTGCCGCCACAGGATCTGATTTTCCTCCAACGACCAATAAATCCCCCATGACATCTGTTTCTACCCGTATGGCTTTTGTCGTACCAGATACAGATGCAAATGGATGGGTAAGATCCACCGCACATAAATCTACTGCGACAGATACCGTGCCATTCGCTTCCTTTTGGATCGTTCCGATCAGCTTGGGAATCTTCGAGTGCTTTTTCCACGCCTCGATTTGTAACGAGGTTATTTCGCGAATACTTGCGCGTGTTATATCGGTTAGTTTTACTTGCGCATCAAAAGCAGCGTTTGCCAAGATCGTGAGCTTCGAAGCTGTATCCCATCCATCGATATCATAGGAAGGGTCCGGTTCGGCAATCCCCATCTTCTGAGCGAGCTCGACTGCTTCTGCACAGGTGAGCCCCTCTTCCATCATTTTTGTGAGCACGAAGTTTGTCGTTCCCGTAAAAATACCTTCGACGCGTTTTACTTCACAGCCTGCCAAGTTATACTGCAACAGATCGATCGTCGGCAGAGCTGCTGCTGTTGCTCCACTCACTTTCAATGCGACGCCATGTTTTTTGGCAAGAGCGGCTAAGCCAGCATAATCGACTACAAGTGCGCCTTTTGAAATAGCGATCGCATGCATGGCATTCTCCAAAGCATAACGAATAAAAGTAAGACCGGGTCCGCCCTCTTTTTCAGATGGACCTGCCTCGATGAGCACGTCTGCTTGAGCTGACTTGATAAATTCCAGCGCGTTCCAAGATGGGTTCCTTGTTTGTTTTGTATGAGCATAGTCTGCCCATTTTCCCGAATCGATTCCGTTCTCATCGTAGAGGCCGGAAGCTGAACGAACGACTCCCACGAGTCTGACATCCGCTTGATATAGCTCGCGGTACCTCTCCCTTCGCTGCTCCAGCAGTCGAGCCACCTGCTGTCCTACTGTTCCGAAGCCTGTTAACATAATGTTCCAACGTTTCATGAGTCAATCTCCTTGCTGTTTATGCGTCGCTTATTTCCACCATTTTTTCTACTTTTATCTTGTATCCGGAGCAAATCCTTGCGATTCAGTTTCTTTCCTGTTTTCGCTGAGTAGATCTCTTCCGTATGATCAATAAACAATATTCCTTCCAAATGGTCCATCTCGTGCTGAATACACCGAGCCAGGAAATCTTCCGCTTCGATTGTCTTTGTTTGTCCTTGGCGGTTCAGCGTCTGAACTTTGACATAATTCGCCCGACGAACGATTCCAAAAACACCTGGTATCGAAAGACAAGCTTCTAGCCCTACCTGCTCACCGGATTTTTCCACCAACACCGGATTGATTAGTTCAATCAAGCCGCTACCGCAATCCATCACGACTAAACGCTCCGGGATGCCAATCTGGATCGCAGACAAGCCTGCTCGACCTTTCGCAGCGTAAATCGTTTGGGCCATATCATCCAATATCTTTTCGACCTGCGGAGTAATGGATAGTACTCTTTTTGAAGTTTCACGCAAGACAGGGTCCCCCAGGCGAACGATCCTGCGTTCAGCCATTTGCTTCTCCCTCCCGCATTAGTCAGTTTTCGATTTCAAGGTAGCAAATCAGGTCCTCGCTGTCAAAAGGAACCTCGCAAAATCTGAAATATCCCGTTGGGCAAGGGTGACAAATGCATGTAGATACGCTATCTTTATTGGTAAAGATAGATGTTTGTATATGAAAAGGGAGGCTACCATGCATTCATTAGCATCAACGCTGAACGAAACCATCCAACGAGAAAACCCGCACGTGTATGAAATGCTATCCAATATCGCCAAGCTGATTTATTTCCCTAAAGAGGGGATTCTCAGCCAGTCGGCAGAAGCGAAAGCAAAAGCAAAAAAGTACAATGCAACCATCGGGATTGCACTGGAAAATGGTCAACCGATGCACCTTAAGGTCATCCAGGATAACCTGTCTGCTTACCAGCCAAAAGACATTTACGAATATGCTCCCCCAGCAGGAAAGCCTGAGCTGCGTGCAGCATGGCGTAAAAAAATGATCGAGGAACAGCCTGCACTGGCTAATCATACGTTTAGTAACCCAATCGTTACAAACGCATTGACCCATGGTCTGAGCATCGTATCTGACTTGTTCGCTGACAGCGGCGACAGCGTCATCATCCCGGACAAAAACTGGGAAAACTACGAGCTTACGTTTTCGATCCGCCGTGGTGCGAAAATGGTCTACTACCCATTGTATAACGACGAGATGAAATTTAATGCTGCTGCTTTGCGTGATGCCATTCTCGCACAAAAAGACAAAGGCAAAGCCATCGTCGTACTCAACTTCCCGAATAACCCAACTGGCTATACACCAGGTCCAGAGGAAGGAAAACAAATCGTCGCTGCACTAAAAGAAGGCGCAGAGGCTGGGATCAACATTGTTGCTGTAACGGACGACGCGTACTTCGGCTTGTTCTTCGAGGATTCGATGCACGACTCTCTCTTCGCTAGCCTGTGCGACGTTCACCCTCGCATTCTGCCTGTAAAAGTAGATGGGGCTACTAAAGAGGATTACGTATGGGGCTTCCGTGTTGGCTTCATTACGTATGCATCCCCATCCAGCGACTTGCTCAGCGCTTTGGAGCAGAAGACAATGGGAATCATCCGTGCGACTCTTTCCAGCGGATCACATCCTTCCCAAACGTTCGTCCTGCAGGCAATCACTGCACCGGAGTACAAAGCACAGAAGCAAGAGAAATTCGATATCATGAAAGGCCGCGCCAACCGCACCAAGGAAGTGCTCGACAGCGGTAAATACGATGACGTGTGGACCTACTATCCATTCAACTCCGGCTACTTCATGTGCCTCAAGCTAAAGACTGTCGAAGCGGAAGCATTGCGCCAGCACTTGCTGGAACAGTATGGCGTAGGTACAATCGCTCTCGGTCAAACCGATTTGCGTATCGCTTTCTCTTGCATTGAAGAAGAAAACATTGCGGACTTGTTCGAACTAGTATACAGCGGTGTGAAAGATTTGGAAAAGGCATTGACCAAATAAATGTAGCTTGCTCTATTGAACAAGCGTCTGGACCTCGTGTCTGGGCGCTTTTCGTTTTCTTTCAAAAAGGCCCCGAATACCCAAGAAGTATAAATACGAGGGTTTCCGAGACCTGTTCCATCATGCTATTTTATTAGCTTTCAATCGACGAACGCATACGACGAGGCTGCTGTGTTCCGATAAAAATGGAGGCGAGCACCAGGATCATCCCCACCCCATGCATCCAAGTAAATGCTTCGTTCAAGAAAAAGGCAGCCACGAGAGCAGCGCTTATCGGCATCATTCCGGTGAACAGGCCCGCTTTGGAAGCCTCCACCTTCTCCACTCCTTTGTACCAGAGAAAGAAAGATAAGACGCTGGCCGTAAACGCATAGTACACAAGAAGCCACCATACATGTGCAGGTACGGCACTCCAATCAAACCGCAAGCTTTCCCAGATCGCAAACGGAAGAAACAAGACAAAGCTGATGACATTAATCGCAGTCGTCATTTGAAAAGGCGTAATTTTCCCAGACAGTCTTTTGGCGAAAATCGTGAAAAGCGCTTCGCTGACGACCGCAAAAAACACGAGCAAATTTCCAAGCATGCTTACCCAGTTTTGCTCCCCTCCGCTTCCTGTGAACGTAATGAAGCCGATGCCGCCCACAGAAAGACCGATCGCCACTAAGCTGTTGGCGTGTAATTTTTCCTTGAGAATCCAGAACGAAAACAAAGCGATGCAGGCAGGTACCGTACTCGTAATGATACCGGCGGCAGTAGCAGTCGTCCACTGAACGCCATACAACATGCAAATACTAAACAAAAAAACGCCAAAAAACGACTGCCAGAATAACACCTTGCCTTCCTCACGGCTCCAAGACATTTTCCATTCGCCACGCATAGCGAGCAACGGCAATAGGATGACAATCGCGAGCAAAAAGCGCAGCTCCGAAAACAAAAACACGGGAACATGGGAAACAATTTCTTTTCCGATGGAGATGTTGCTTCCGACCAAGGCCATAGCCATGGCTAACTGTATGTAAGCTAACAGCATGACGTCTCGCTTCTCCCTTCAAGCTCCAACAATTCTCTGCATCTGGCCAAACTGCCTGCGATTACCCTGCGTTTTGCCATTCTTTTTGAGAGGACGGGACTTTTTTTGTCTTTTTCTCTGCTGCCCCCACTAGCCAGGAACCAAACGGCAGTTTTCCGAGCCCATATGATACGGCAAATGAAAGAATGGAGCACAAGACGAATGCTACCATACTCCCCCACACGCCCGTGTGAAAAAGCTGAAGCTCGCGCAAAAACTTCATCAAGTATGTCAAGATCAGCGCATGAATCAAATAAGCTCCGTACGAATACTTCCCAAGGAGTCCTAGCCAATGTGTCCATTTGGACTGCTTTTTGCTCACCCATAGGCAGAGAGCGTACACAGCCAGCAAGCAAGCCATCGTATAGAGGAACATGGACGGTTTCAAGGATGTCGCTTCGTTTAAATTGATTTGGCCTTGCCCTGATTCACGGAAAAGCTCATAGCCAATGACTGCGTACAGGACACCAACTGAAATGATGATCCAGTACCAGTATCTTTTTAGCATGGCACGAAATGCAGGCAACGTGAAGGCGACCAAACCACCGAACAAAAAGTAATAGAAATAATAGAACGCATTTCGATCACGGTATTTGATGAAATACGTATCAAGCCAATTCATATCGAACCGAAAACCGTGCGCCGGGATGTACCGCGCTGAAAACCACATGAGGCCCCCATAAATCAATCCGGTGACACCAAGAGCGAGAACGAGACGAAAGCGGCTTGTCACGAATCTGCGGAAAAGTTCAAATACTCTTTGCCAAAACGGATACAAAAGATAGAACTGAAAAATCATCACGACGAACCACAGATGATACGAGGATGTACCTGTCAGGAAATTTTTGCTTACATTCCAAACGAACGCTGCTCCCTCACCCAAAGGCTTCTCCATCAAGTAAAGATAGACCACCGACCATATTCCATACGGGACCAAAATCTCGGTTATCCGTTTACGCGTGAAGGAAATATAGTTCACTTTTTCAGCGTAGTTGTAAAACAAAACAAGACCCGTGATGAAAATGAATGCTGGTACCGCGAATTTTAGCAAATGAAACATCATTCCGTAGATGATCGACACCTGCTCTGTCAGACCCGGCTCACGGATGTACACACCAATGACATGCTGATAAACCACAGCCAAGAATGCAAAGGCCCGGATCAGATCCAACTCACCAATTCGTTCTTTTCGAGCCATAACCAAATACCAGATCCTTCCTGTTTTTACGAAAAAAAGTGCTACCTTCCATCTTACCGACCAAAAGTCAGTCTGGCAAGCCTCAAATCAAAAAGACTGATACCCTTTGGAGCAGTATCAGTCACTACTATCCACCTTGATCCGGAGATAGATCCGCTAGACTTCGAATCGGCCAAATCAGACTTTGTACCCCACGTGAATACAGTGCTAGATGTGGAGAATCCGTGAGTGGGATCGACAGGTTTTCGGTCATCGCGTTTTCACGAATATGAAAGGATGTCTCCTGTAGCTGCCACGGCTCGTGTACTACATCCGCAAACATCAATTGCTTCGTTCTGCTACACCTGCAAAAGAGCGTGTATCGCTCTGTTAGCCAATGAACCAGCGTTCCCTCTTTGGCCAAAAACTTGTCACTGAGAGGCTGGTAGTTGCCTTCGAACGAGGGTGACTGAGGTAGACCAGATAGTCGTCGAGAGGTAAAATCGATCACATCCCCTTGGCGTTGAAAAGCCATTTGGGCCCGATAATACGGCAGTCGGTACCAAAATTTTGCAATCTTGATCACTAAAGGATTCGACGCATCCAGAGAAAGAAAATACACGCCCGTCTTCCCTTTCCCCTTCACATACGTTCTAACATTGATTTCAGGAAAAGTCGTCGTGAATGGTACGGATGGCATCCTACGCAGACGCACGCCACTCAGCAAAAACGGGATAATACTGATCCAAGCCATGTTATCGTAGGTATCGAGTTCAAGTCCTGCTGGAATCAGTGCTCGAATAGACGCTGGGGAAATTGCCCAATGTAAAAAAAGAAGATGCTCCCACGTCTGCGTCATGGTCCATCCGTTATACTGTGCGGGCGATTTGATTTGGATGATCTTCTGTTCGATACGAATCCCTCCCATTCGTACGTCGATCAAGCGATTCTAACTGGAAGAGGATGAATGATAGGCAAGGGGTACTTTCGTCACTTTGCTCGTCATCTCATCGAGTGAGACGAGATCCGCAGCGGTCACTTCACGAAGAGACGTTTTCCCCAGCGCGAGGATGGCAATTTCCATCTCATCCACAAACGAAAGAAAAAAGTTAGTCAAATATTTCGCGGCTGATTCGGGGTCGAATTTGTTTTTCAAGCTTCCTGGATAGGTGGTTAGCTCTGTCGGTGGTTCCCACGGTATGGCTTTTGTCACCTGATCATGAGTCATCGCCCACAAAACAGCCGTCCCCATAAAGATGCCGTCTGCTCCCAAAGCAATCGCTTTCAAGCACTCCCCCGGGGTATTATATCCGCCCCCGGACAATAAGGTAATTCGTTCTTTTACACCTTTTTTCTTCAAATAGCGTACAGCGCGGGTAAGCGCATAAATCGTCGGCAAACCGAAATCATCCTCCAGGATGGGAGGTCCTCCTTTTGTCCCTGCTTGCCCGCCATCAATACTGATAAAATCTACACCGGCTTGGATGACAATCTCCAGGTCTTTTTCAAGAATGGCACTAGCACAGATTTTGACGCCGATCGGAACGCCGTCTGTTATGGTGCGCAGCTTGTCTACGAGCTTCTTTAGATCCTCCGGCTTTGTTACTTCCGGATGCCGCGAAGGAATGACGATCATTTCTTCATCCTGAACCCCCATGATTTCAGCAGCTCTTCCCTTGATATATTCAGCGGGGATAAAGCTCGCGGCAGCTGCAGTCGCCCCCTGCCCAAAATGGATTTCGATGGCGTCCGCCTGTCGCAAAATTTCCGGCTCCTTTGCCCACTTTCCCGAGTTGTATTGGAGAATCAGATGTTTGGCGAATTTCCTTTCTTCCGGCAGTAATGGACCTTCACCCGTATTCGTCAAACTCCCCACGGCGGCCGTTCCTTTTGCAATCGCGATTTTCACATCCTCACTTACACCGATACCGTATCCCATGGCCCCTGCCATGAGCGGAATGTCCAAAGTTAACGGCTTTTTTGCCATCGGTCCAATCGTGATTTTCATATCCACTTCTGTATCCTCACTCGAAGGCATCTTCGCCAGCTGTGCAGGCGAAAATATCAAGCTATCGAAGTTCAAGAACTTGCGTGGACTTCCGAAAGGACGCTCGATAGCTTGTCCAGCAGCTGCTCGCAAGCTGTTCTCCAGGACGTAACGTGGACTGACTTTGGTCATTGCAGAGACCATCTCAAAAATATTTTCCGGATAGCGGTCTGACATAATGCGCTTCATAAACTTGGCGAGCACCCACTGGGTAAGAGGACGAAAAAGACAGATCAAAAGCAGTCCCACCACGATGAGTGCTGCCATCGATCCTACAAAGGAGCCGATCAAAAACGGAATCCAGTTGCCCGCCATCCTCTTTCTCCTTCCTACTGTCAGAGCGCTGCTATTACTTACTCGGGTTATGAGATAGGAAAATTTTGCCCCAATCCTTCCACTTTTATCCGATGCTCTGCCCTGACGCTGAAGGTACAAAAAAACGTCCAAATTAACTGGACGTTTTCGAGCCAAGCCTTCTCCACAAATAAAAATAACAGGACGTCAGCACAAGCACGACAGCAATTGTCATGAGAGTGTCAAATCGCATGAGATCCTCCTTTTCTTTTCATTGGTACAAATTTACCGTATGTCAAGCAGCGCCAAAGCCATTCTGCCGGACCAAACTGATAGTTGGCAAGCCACCAGCGACTAACGAAGATTTGCACAGTGAAGATTACCAAGCTAAACACCAATCCGAGAGCCAACGCAGGCGTTCCGTAAAAATGTCCAACACGCACAACCAACACGGCGATGATGGTTTGGCTCAAATAGTTGCTTAACGCCATTCTGCCGACCGGTTCGAAATGCTTTAGCATGCGCTTGCCGCTCTCTTTCCGATAAAGAAGCAGCAGTGATGTGATGTAAAAAGCGCATAGACTAAGACCGCTCCATGTAACAAATGTTTGAACGGTGATCCAGATTGAGGCAGGAAATTTTACAACGCCAAACTGAACAAGAGGAATCATTGGTACAAGCACAACACTCAGGCCCAGTGCGAGCCACCAAACGCGGCGGATGGCTGGAATAAAATCTTCCGTCCTCTCGAATACTCCCCGCTTGGCTGCCAAGAATCCGAATAAAAAGAGAGGAAATACCGATAGAATGACAAAAAACTCAAAGGAAAGAACGAGCGGAATTTCGTAACCAACCCGGAATTGCAACCACTCGATCATCGACCCATTGGTATAAGCATCGATAGCTTTTTGAATGAGCAGTGATTGATCTGGTATAGGAACGAGCTCCTCAGGAACGGTCAGAGTCAGAGCAGAGAGGGCCTGCATACCAATCAAAAGCGTCCACGCCCATCTCTTGATCGTACTTTCTTGCCTGTGGTAAAACAGCAACAAAAGAAAACCAGCTAAGGCGTACGTATTAAGAATGTCTCCGTACCAGAGGAAAACAAGATGGACCATCCCCACAATCAGCAGCACGAATAATCTGCGAGTAAACAGACTCCGATAAGGCAACTGTTTGCTCTCGGCGCGATGCATAAACAGAAAAAAACCTACCCCAAACAAAAACGAAAAGATGGTGTAAAACTTCGCCTGTACAAACATGTTAAACAAAAGCCGTATCCAACTATCCATTTCCGAATGGGTATTGACCATCCCTGCATCTGGCAAGAACATGATGGGATATAAAAATGACGGCATATTCACCAGCACAATCCCCAGAAGAGCAAAGCCTCTAATCCCATCTAGCTGTCGAATGCGCTCACCTTCCGCTACAGGTGCTACTTTCACGTTAATGAACCTCCTCAACTGCTGCTTAAGCTTTAACACTTTTAATACGGATGAACCTCGGAAAAAGTAACAAATGCTTCTTCCACAACAAAAAGAGCTTCGCAAAAACGAAGCCCTCTCTACATGCTGCCTTATTTTGATGGGGAAGTTGTTGTTGTTCCTGTTCCTGTGCGGTTTGTCCTTTTCCGAAGGTCGAGCAGAACACCGACAAAACCAGCAAATATCGCTGGCATGATCCAACCGGCACCTTCCTTATAAAACGGAAGGACACCCAAAATATCGTTCCAGCCCTGATTAAAAAACGTAAGATTCATCAAATCTACGACACCAAAACCCGTCACAACTGCGACAGTCGTCATATACACAGACGAATGCGCAGGTATCCAGCGCTCCAGCAGCGCCAGCAAAATGAGTACGATAGCAATCGGGTAAATAGCTCCCAGAATGGGGACAGATACACTTAAAATCTCCGATAGTCCCAGGTTTGCGACCCCCATACTCAGGACACAGAGAATAATCGCCCATCCTTTGTAAGACAAACCTTTGAATCGTCCATGAAAGTATTGGCTGCAAGAAGTTACGAGTCCAATGGATACACAGAGGCACGCAACGGTAAAGATGACACCAAGAATCAGCGTACCGCTTGTCCCAAATAGCTGCCTCATGATTGCTGTCAGGAGTAGCCCGCCATTCTCCGGTCTTCCTAAAGAGGCACCGGATGAACCAAGCAATCCCAAAATGACATAGATGAATGTCAGCAACATTCCTGCTCCGAGACCTGCTTTAATCATATTCGCAGACAGTTGCTTCTTGTCCTCGATTCCCTTGCTCCGCAGTGTATTGGCGATCACGATTCCAAATACGAGTGCAGCCAAAGCATCCATCGTTAAATACCCGTCCAGAAAACCTTGCACAACCGGATTGGTTGCATATTTTCCTGCTGGTACCCCCGTTGGACCAAGTGGTGTGAATAAGCTCTTGACGTAGATCAAAGCAATCATTGTCAACAGTGTAGGCGTCAATATTTTCCCAAAGCGATCAATCAATTTGGAAGGAGTCAGACTGAACCAAAAGACAATGCCAAAGAATACGAGCGTATAGAGGAAAAGACTCCAAGGGGAATTCACGGCTTGCGCCGGCAGAAATGGCGCCATTCCCATCTCGTACGCGAGGCTACCTGCACGCGGGATGGCAAGTGCGGGTCCAATCGACACATAAATCAAAATAGGAAAAATAAGAGCAAAGTTTGGATGAACACGACTTGCCAATTGGTAAAAGCTCCCTGCCTTTGCGATAGCAATCACACCAAGAATAGGAAGACCAACAGCAGATAGTACAAAGCCTGCAATCGACAGCCAAACAAGGGAACCAGCCTCTTGACCCAGATAGGGTGGAAAAATAAGGTTTCCTGCACCAAAAAACATCGAAAACAGCATAAAACTGACCAGCAGCATCTCTTTCTTAGACAAAGTTATCATCGACGTGTATATTACCTCCCATCTTATTGAGAGGCATTCTATCAACTTTTGCGCTCCTTCGCTAGTAGCAACGCCATAGTTGTAATTGAAAGATTTTTCACACTTCATTCGTAATAGAAAAAAGAGGAAACCACCTGCCCATATCTTACCGTTTGAGCAACCTCGACAAGTGGTCTTCCTCTTATCGTTTTCGCATGGAAACAATTCGTTTGTAAAAGGTCTTATCCTCCAGCTTTTGAAAGAGAGAAAGAGAAGGGCGGAAATTGGCCTCAATAATCCACGGTTTGCCATCCACATCAATCCCTAAGTCCAAACCGATCTCCCGGAGTGTCGGATAGGCTCTTCCCAATCGATTCGCTACCGCCGTAGCTATCATGCGGATATCACGCAAGAGGTGCGGGCCTGCTTCTATATTGGACAGCTTGATTGCCGTCTGGATAGGCAAAACTTTTCCACGGCTGCGAGCCACATTTGTCACGACATAGCCCGGACCTGCTAGCTTTGCACACCACCCTGTTATCACCCAAGGCTCCTTGTTGTTCCTGCGCTGGATCATGACACGTACATCAAAAGGCTTGCCGTTGATTCTACCGAGTGGGATACGTGGCTGGAGCAGGTATGTTTTTGGTCGAAACAACGATTCCACGTATCGGATCGTGGCCTCCTTCCCCTCTACGAGACGCTGACGACTCCCGCTATGGACCAAATACTTCTCTTCTCCACGTGCCGTTACTTGAATAATTCCTGCCCCACCGCCGCCTCCCGAAGGCTTCAGCATCACGTGTGTAAACGCTTCTGCATACTGCCATAGCTCTTCAGGAGAGTACACGCGGGTTTTGGGCAAATACTCCTGCAAAAGTTCGTCTTTAACCAAGTGCTTATGCTTGCCCCATTTTCCAACGTTTGGCGGTTTTATGGCAGTGTCTCTCCATTCTTTATCAGATGATGCTCCTCTATTTTCGTGATACGATTCTGTCCGTCCACAAACACGACCTTGGGAACGAGCTGTTCGACCTCGGATTCATCGTACATGCCCATACTCAAAATGATGACGAGATCTCCTGGCGAGAATAAGTGGGCAGGCGGACCGTTCAGACAGATGACTCCGCTACCCGACGCTCCGGGTAACGCGTATGTTTTCCAGCGCGTGGCATTCCGCAAACTGGTTATTTGCACGATTTCATAAGGCTTGATATCTGCCGCATCCATGAGAGCAACGTCAATTGTGATACTCCCCACGTAATCCAGTTCGGCCTGCGTAACTGTCGCCCTGTGAATTTTGCCTTTGCACATGTGTCGCTGCATAAGCGGTTCACTCCTTTCCAAACCGATGACATTAGTCTATGTCCGATGGATTGTCCAGGAAACCTCCTGCGAAAGGAAAGTTAGGGGGTATGATACGCAGCGCGCAAATCGACTCCATAGGTGCGGCATAATTGGCTGAGTTCTTTTGTCAGATTCGGATCGAACGGGATACCGTTTTCCAAACGTTCTTGCTTTTTTCGGCTCTCGATCTCCCCAGGAATGAAAATTTCGGATACACCTTCTTTCGTAGGTACGCTTTTCACCTCACGAATGTAGGCATCCATATTGGCACAAAAATCGGGGAGTGGCATAAATCGTTCAATATCCACTGTCAAGAATAGATGTCCAACATTTTGTGGATCGTCCCAATTGTCATACAGGCTTTTTACATGTGGCCCTGTCGCAGCACCCGTGAGCAGCCCACACAAGATATCGATGAACATCGCCAATCCATAACCCTTTGCTCCCCCGATTGGCAAAAGTGAGCCTAGCAAGGCTTGTGTGGGATCAGTCGTTTCATTCCCATTGGGGTCGATGGCCCAATCCGCAGGAATGGATTCTCCTTTTTTAACGGCTAAGGCGATTTTTCCTCTGGCAGCGACACTTGTAGCCATATCTAGCAAAAAGGATGGTTCTTTCCCTGCCGGTATCCCCACTGCAATCGGATTCGTTCCGAAAAAAGGGCGAATCCCTCCTGTTGGCGCCATGGCTTCGGGGGCATTGGAAAGGACCAGAAGAATCCTCCCTTCTGTTATCGCTCGTTCTGCATAGTACGAACAGGAGCCAAAGTGGTTGGAATGACGAACACCTACTGCCCCGATTCCCATCTGCTGCGACAACTTGATCGCTTCCTCCAATGCCGCAACCCCGACGACCGCACCCAGTTGGTTTTTGCCGTCTACCAGTGCTGTTGCTCCTTCCTGTTTCCATACCACTGGTTCATCATTCAATTCAATCAAGCCTGCTTCGATTCGTTGGATATAGATCGGCAGCCTCGCTAAACCATGGGATTCGATGCCGCGCAAATCAGCATGGACGAGAGATTCTGCGACAAGCCTTGCGTGCTTATGTTTGGCACCTGCCTGAACAAGCACTTCTGTTACGACTTGCTCCAAACGCTTCCAATGAAAGAGTGCAGGGTGCATCTTCTCTTTTTCCCCTCCTTCACCGTTGTTCTGTACTTCGCCTGCTTCCTGATCTGAATATAGATATGTCGCCTGCTGATTGACCGCTACAGGCATTGACCCAGTTCAGGGGACGCCAACAGAAAAAGGAGCTCCCGGAATTGGGGCTCCTTTTTTGCGTGATTCCTATTCATAATTGGCTAGTACCGTAATGATCTGGTCCTGCATCTTGGTAAACAGCTCTTCATCCTCGACATACCCATTGAACATAATCGATACGATGAGCTTCTCTTTGCCTTTGGTCGTGATATAGCCCGACAGCGTGTTCACACCTGTCATCGAACCTGTTTTCGCATGAAGATTATTCGCAGCGGCTGTGTCCTTCAAGCGGCTTTTCAGTGTCCCATCTATTCCCGCTATGGGTAAAGATTCATCATAAGCGGCAAAATTCGATTCCGTGGTCATCCCCTCAAGTACAGATGCGATCTGCCGAGCAGAAATAAGATTGTAGCGGGTCAATCCTGAGCCATCCATCATGTCGAAGGTGGTATTTCCGCCGAGCGAAGCTACGGTTTCCTGAACGACCTCTGCACCATTGGCTGCACTCCCTATCCCTTTCTTTGCAGCTCCGAGCGTCTTGAGGAGCATTTCTGCGTAGTAATTGTCACTTCGTTTATTGAGGTACTGTACGATTTCCTTTAGAGGCAGTGACTCAAATTGTGTCCATTTTACTGCTGCTGGAGGAACTGGCTGAATCAGCACTTCGCTTTTCGGAGCAAACGCAATTCCTTCTTGCTCCAGCGTCTCTTTCAGCACGGTCCCTACGTACTTGGCTGGCTCTTCCACAGGGACTCGCTCGTAATCCCCTTCATGATCAAGCGGGAGGTTCCCTGACAGTCGAATGGTATTTGTTCCACGGTCACGCAGAATAGCAAATGTATTTTCCTCGCCTTTTTGTACGGTCTTGGCTTCATTGATCACTTGCACATAAGCCGTTTTGGGAAGTACGTTGATTTTCACTGGTTCTCCAGCATCGTTAGCGGGCTTGAATTCGATCATGACCGTCCCACGGTTCATGGCAAGAGCCCCTATGGTCGGGTTGTAATAGTAGCTCTCGTCATCCCATGCCCAGCCGAGGCCAAGCCGTTGTTGGTCAAAGTAGCTGTCATCCATCACGAGGTTCCCATTGATACGCGTGATTCCTTGTTGCTTGAGCCACCCTGCTATTTTTTCAATCGACACACCTTCCTGCGCTTTTAGCGCATTCTCTGTGTGCAAGGTAGGGTCACCGTATCCTTTCACATACAGATTGCCTTGTTGTATGCCTGTAGAGGTGATCGGGGCGTCTCCATACACTTCCGTTTTGAATACGTAATCCGAGCCAAACTGGTTCAACGCCGTGGCAGTCGTCAGCAGCTTCAGATTCGAAGCAGGGGTAAGCAGTGTGTCCGCATCCCGTTCGTATAAGACAGGGTCACCTGTTGAATCCAACGATTTGATCATAACTCCGGCCGTTACCCCTGCTGCTTCCGGGGTATCTAGGATGGGATCGATCATAGCAGAGAGTGGGTACGTCTTTTTCTCTGGAGGGCTGAATCCTTCCGGTGCTGCGATATCCGGGTAGGTTGTTAACAAAATTCCGATTCGATCCTGCAGCTCCCTTGCATACTTCGATTTATAAATGCCGTTGATCAAAATCGAAAAAGCGAGCTTATGACCATTTTTTGCCGTTACATAACCCGACATGGTATTGACTCCGCTTAATGAGCCTGTCTTTGCTACCAGGTTCTTTTCCGCACCGGTTCCTTTCATGCGGTTTTTCAAGGTGCCGTCTACTCCTGCGATTGGGAGTGATTTTTCCAATTCCGTTCGATATTCTTGCTCCTGCAAAAAGATGAGTGTTTCGATTATCTGTTCCGGAGTGATCATATTAAATCTCGATAACCCCGAGCCATCTACCTGACGGAAGCCTGACTCAATGCCAGCTCGCTTCATCACGTCTGCTACCGCCTCACTGCCTGCCTCAAAGCTCCCCTCACCTTTCTGGGTAACGCCCAGTGTCTTTACAAGCATCTCCGCATAGAAGTTGTCACTATCCTTGTTGAGCTCCACCGTGATCTCACCCAACGGTTTGGACAAGTGAGTATAGAGCGGTACTCCGCTTTGCAGCACGTTTTTTTTCACTTCTGTCTTCGGATGTAAGGCAATCCCTTGTTTCAGCAACTGATCCTTCCATAGATCGCCCACATACAAAGCCGGGTCTTCCATCGTGACATCTTCAGCATAAGGAGCTGCTTCCATCCCAATCGTACCGGATACGATGATTTCATTTTTTCCGCGCGGACGCTCAATGAGCACATTGCTCTCCTTGCCCGCTGTCGTTTTCAACTGGTTTGTGACTGTTATGTATGTAGTAGCTGGGTTCATGGTCAGGACGGGAGCATCGTTCACCGTTTTTCCAGGGATTGCGGTTAGAGTCGCAACGTTTTTATTTACGGCTAATCCACTGATCTGGGCGCTGTACCCATACGGTTCATCATCCCACATCCAGCTCGTACCCAATCTGGTCTCATCGAAATAGCTGTCATCGAGAAGCAGATTTCCATTGATTCGCTTGATCCCCAAATCTTTGATGGCTTTTGCCATTTGCTGCAAATCTTCTGGCTTCAGACTAGGGTCCCCATAGCCTTTTAAAATCAGATCTCCTTGCAAAACTCCACCGTTATTTACCTTTCCCGAAACAAACACCTCGGTCTTCCACTGATAGTCTGGCCCTAGTTTATCCAGACCTGCAATTGTCGTAAACAGCTTCATGTTGGAGGCCGGGATAAAATTACGTTTGGCATTGTGCGTATATACGTACTTTTTGTCGGTTAGATCGTAGACCGCGATTCCAGCGTACATTCCCTTGCTATTCTCATCGTTTTTCAAATCGGCGAGGAATTTTTCTATGCTGAGTGCAAGAGGACTAGAAGAAGCGGCCTCTTCCTTGGCTAGCGCAGGCGAAGCTGCTACCTGCAACAAGAGAGCCAACACGAAAAACCACGTACCGACACGTCGAAAAGCAAATAAATGATTCATGATAACCTCCTTGTCATAGTCTGGGCGATTTCCACCAACAAATCACAGTACGCCATCATGATAGCACGTATTCTATTTATTCGGAATATTACCATTATACTAAAAGTCTACAGGCATGAAGGATAGCCATTCCGTTCATACTACCTTCAAGACTTCTTTCGTTTGGAGGAAATGGTTTCATGTTCTATCGATTGCTCCTCTGTCTGTCCCTTCTCTGCGCCTTTTCATTCCCCGTCCATGCCCAAACCGACATCGGGCGCGTACAAGTAGATCCCTCCCCCTATTCTTCCCTTGCGGAGCTCGTCAAAAAGTGCGACTTAATCGTCATCGCACAGGTAGACAGTACCCATCGGGCTTATCCCACGGGACGCAACATTCCCCAAGGCAAGATCGTGAACTACACACAAAAACTACAGGTAAAAAAGGCCATAAAAGGCACAGCATCCAGACGAGTAACTGTGCTAAGCACTGGCGTAGAGCCGCTTCCCGATGCCTCCAGTCCGCTCAACCTGCAGTATCCTGGGCCGCTGGCGGAAGGGAATTATTTATTATTTTTACGAAAAGTGAGCGGATCACAGATGTACAGTACAGCAGGTCTCTGGCAAGGCGTTTATCCAATCTATCAAGGAAAAACCATTGCTCTTTCCAACCTTGGCTTTACCGAGTTGAATCAGCTATCACAAGAACAAGTCATCCGAAAAATAACGGCGATATCCCGCTAATGAAATAGCAAAAAACCGCTCTCGTTAACGAGCGGTTTTTTGACGTTACCATCATGTGCTGTCAGTTGCGCATCACGTAGATGAAAATCACCATAGACACAGCACAAGCGAGTACACTGAGAATAAACCCCCAGATCACCCATTTGCTATTCGTCTTGTTTATGTGTTTGTCGTCCATGGAAACTTCTCCTCATTCAAGCATTCACCTTCTATTATAAGGTTGTTTGGCAGGAAAGGGAAACCGTTATTATGGTGAAAACTGTTAAAGACCTTCTCTCGTAAGACGACGAATCCCCAGCACACAACCGCTCGTCACGAAAAGTACACACATGACTACAAACGCCCCCAGCTCTCCTAGCGTCAAACTCTCTTGACTGAGCACGCCCATGCCAATCGTTAAAAGTGACTGAGGAAATAACATCCCGAGCCCCGACACATACAAGCCCAACCCTACAAAAACAGAGCAAACACTAATGCCGACAGGTACAGCAAAGCTCGGTATCCGCGTGGAAAGCCAAAGCTGGAAGGCGATGATGGTGAGCGAAGCCAGCCAGCCTCGCATGATCCATCCGAACACTTCCAGAGGAAACGTAAAATGTGTGTGCAGTCCAGCCATGAAACCTGCACAAATATATAGCACAAAGAAGAAAAGCTGCACAATAAAAAGGAGAACACCAACTACCACCAGCTTCGCGAAAAAAATCGTTGGAATTGATACTGGCGCTGTCAGGATTACATTCCAGTTACGATTTACATGCTCCAGTCTGCACACAAACGAACAGCAGATCGCGATGAGAATGGGCAAGAAAAATTCTCCGTAGAACAAACTCACCTGCGTCCACAGGCTGTACCAGCCATTTTGCAGGATCGCTTGGTTCATCCAGTAGTTCGCAAAGCCGATCAGCGTACTGAAAACAGGTAGCACAAGCAAAACGAGCCATATACGAGAACGGCGAAGCTTTACCCATTCTGCTCCCAAACATCTGAATATCATGCAAGGTCCTCCCTATACGTCCTGCCGGGATATGTGAATACTCCCAGCAAGGAAAAATGCGATGCCCATGAGTACGACGATGATCGGCAAATGAATGCCGATTTCACGGTTGGTAAACAACATGGTTTCGTTCACGTACTGATACGCAACGGGCGAAAAGTCTACATAGTACGACCAGATGAAAAGACGTCCGACTTGTGGCGGAAATAAGCTCGCTGTCATGCCAATGAATCCCCCGATCATCCCGAGGCATAGGCTGAACGCCTGATTTTTGATGGCGAGAGAGACCCATTGTTGCAGAGCAATCACCACGAGGTTTGTCAGTGTGGTCCCTACGACAATGCAGAGTAAAAGGCCAATCGGGACTGGCTCTGCTAAACCATAGCCAATGCCAAATGCCACGATCGCCATAGCCTGTAGAATGACTGCACTCCCCATCAAAACAGCCGCAGAGACGAATTTTGCCGCATAAACCGCTTTTCGGCTAACAGAGGCAGCCATCAGCAGCTTCCATGTACGCCCCTTGTGTTCCATATCACAAATTCGTGAAACAATGACAGCCGAACCGATCGGCAAAAACAATCCGTTCATGGCTGTAATCGTAACCAGTATGGCGCTCCACGTCTGCGCATCTGGATTTTTATTCATCGACGTACTAACAGCCATAAACCCCCATGCCAGTTCGATACTCAAAAGAATAGCGAGCATGAGAAACAAACGCTTATGTCGAATTTTATAAAACTCCAGCCAAAGCGTCCGCATTACAAACTTCCCTCCCTACCAGTAAGAGAGAGGAAAATGCTCTCCAGACTTTGCTTGTGCACTTCAATGCGATAAACATCAATGCCCGCCATCATCAGCGTCCGGTTTGTCTGTGCTACTTCCCTATCTTCCATACCCTCCATGACAAGAAAGCCATCTTGGAGACTTGGAGAAAGCTCCATTTCTTGAAGAACTCTTCTCGCTTTTTCATTATCCTGCGTTTTCATCCAAACATGAGGCTGGCTGTTCCGTTGCAACTGCTCCATACTTCCTTGAAACAAGAGTTTCCCCCCGTGGATAATGCCAATGGACGTCGCTACTTGCTCGATTTCCGAGAGCAGATGGCTGGAAATCAACACGGTCATTCCATACTGATGTGGCAATGATTGAATCAATTCCCGAATTTCCCCGATTCCCGCAGGATCCAGACCGTTTGTCGGTTCGTCGAGGATAACGAGCTTTGGAAAATGCAGCAAAGTCATGGCAATTCCCAGTCGTTGCTTCATCCCGAGCGAATACTGATCTACCTTTTTGTTCTTTTGTTTTTCCAAACGAACGATTTGCAAAGCCTTCTCTACATATTTGTCCGGGACATCTCGCAGCCGCTGCATGACACGCATATTTTCAAGGCCGGTAAGATGACCGTAATAGGAAGGAGCCTCGATCAAGGAACCCGTCTGACTCAAAATTTCAAGTCGGTTTCTGCAAAAATCCTTCCCGAATACAGATACACTCCCTTCCGTCGGCCTGACTAATCCTAGCAGCATTTTTAGAGTCGTCGATTTTCCTGCACCATTTGGACCGAGGAAGCCATAGACCTCCCCTTCTCCTACCGCAAGATTCACACGCTGGACGCAATAGGCTCCTCCATAGTGTTTTGAAAGGTTTTCCGTTCGAATCACCGTATTCATGTTTTCTCGCTCCTATCTGTTGGTCTCTCAAATGAAATCATAGAGTCCCAACCCGTCAATAAGCTGACAGGAATCTTACGACAACCTTAAATCGACTCCAAGTGGGTAGAACAGACAAATCGAGCGAGTATAATGAATACGGGTGATTCAATATGGAAGAGTGGAAACAGAAAAAAGTGCTCATCGTGGAAGATGAGCTTGAAATCAGAAATATGATCGATGGATTTTTGCGTAAGGAAAGATTCTCTCGTATTTTTCATGCGGGTAGTTGTAAAGAGGCGCTAGGGATATTCGCTTCGGACAAGCCAGATGTCGCCATTCTGGATGTCATGCTGCCTGATGGAGATGGATTTGGACTTTTGACTTCGATCCGTCGTTTCTCGCAAATCCCTGTCATTTTTTTGTCAGCGAGAGGGGGAGATGAAGATCGATTGCTCGGACTTGGCCTGGGCGCTGACGACTATATCGTGAAGCCATTTTTATCGCGTGAGCTCGTTCTTCGTCTTCTGGTCATTTTACGACGCGTTTACGCTCCTCCCCAAATCGAACGTCTGCCCGTTTTCCAGCTTGGTGACAGTATAATCGATTTGGAGGCAGCAACCGTGACGAGAGACCAACAAGAATACGCGTTGACTGCCAAGGAGCACGCCCTCTTGCGAAAACTCTATGAAAATCGGGGACGAATCGTCACGAGTGATGCCCTTTGCCAATCCGTCTGGGGTGACGATTACTACGGGTATGAAAACACACTGATGGTTCATATGCGGCGCATTCGCGAAAAGATCGAGCCATGTCCGTCCACTCCTGTATATTTGCTGACGGTAAGAGGACTCGGGTACAAATTACTCGTAAAGGAAGAGTCGTAGATGGATGGAGCCGCACGAATTTTACGTCGTTATACAGGTGCTTCTATCCTAATCGCCGTCTTTTTGCTCATCGTCAATTACATCATTCTCGGTACATTTGTTTTCAAAGGCATAAATGAAGGCTCTCCTCCCATTTACGTCACACAAACTGTCGCAGAAGGTCTTCACGTAAACGGTTCCCACTATACGTTGGAACCAAATGCACGAGAATGGTTGCAAAAAAGCCAGGCTTGGGCCATGCTGATTGCGAACGATGGGAAGGTCCTCTGGGACTACGCCATACCAGACCAATTGCCCCGCACCTTTTCCTTAGCAGAAGTGGCGCAGTTCTCACGAAATTATTTACAAGACTATCCTGTTTTTGTTTGGGAACATGAGATGGGGCTGGTCGTCGTGGGCTACCCGAAGGACAGTCTCGCCAAGTACCAGATTCATTTCCCGATCAGTTGGATAAGTGATTTGCCATATCGATTGCTGGCTTTACTTTTCGGAAATATACTGCTCGCCGCTCTTCTCTCGCTATTCATCGGCTCTCGACTCATTCGGTCAATCCGTCCACTGATTAGGGGGATTCACGCTCTGTCAGAAGATCAGCATACACATGTCGAGGCAAAAGGAGTGTTCAGCGGGATTGCCCGAAGCATCAATCATGCTTCGGCGCTTCTGCAGGAGAAGAACGCTTTGCTAAAAGCCAGAGACGAAGCACGCTCGAACTGGATCGCAGGAATTTCCCACGATATACGCACGCCATTATCGATGGTGCTCGGGTATGCCAGTGAATTGGAAGAAAGCGACGTGGTGCCTTACGAACAGCAACAAAAAGCAAGCATTATTCGAAAGCAAGGGGAAAAGCTCCGGTCTTTGGTCAGCGACTTGAATCTCGTCTCCATGCTGGAATACGAGATGCAGCCCATCCATCCCAAACCAATTCGGCTATCGACACTAGCCCGGCAAATTGTCACTGACTTTTTGAATAATGATTTGGCAGAGACGTTTACCATCGAGTTGGATGTCACGACTGAACAATGCTTCGTGATGGGCGATGAAAAACTCCTTGTCCGCGCCATTACGAATTTGATCCAAAACAGCATCGTGCATAACCCATCAGGCTGTCGCATCCACGTGCAAACGACCCTGTCACCCAACCAGCGCAATGCTCTCCTGACTATCACTGACAACGGAAAAGGCATTGAGCAAAGCATGCTGCCTGACTTGGTGGAATTGCCGTATTCGTCAAAAAGAAAATCTCCGTTACACAATGGTCATGGTCTCGGTTTGCCAATGGTTGCACGTATAGCTGCCGCTCATCATGGACACCTGCTGTTAACAAGCGATACAGGAAAAGGGATGACAGCAGAGCTTTGTTTCCCCCTCTCTTCCTAAAAGAAAGACAGCATAGAGAAAGCACCCCTTGACTCGCCAATGGAGAGTAGACTCTCACAAGCGTGCAAATGAGGTGCTTTTAATGTTCCTGCGTCAATTACTTCACGAGATCGCGCATGATCTCTTCTGCTTTGACGTCAGTGGTTATCAGCTTCTCTTTTTTCATCCAATCAATCAGTGTTTGCCAAGATTCGGCCGTCTGGTATGCGAAAGGCTTTTCCCCCGCATCCATCAACGGAATCAGGGTATCCAAGCTCTTGGTCTCAATGTCTTTTTCCAGCGGGAAATCGGCAGCCTGTTTGGCAAGCAACAGATCGAGTGCCTTTTCCTTATTATTTTTCACATAGTCCTGGCCCTTGCCAATCGCACGCAGGAAACCTTCCACAGCTTTCTGCTTTTTGCCCAAAGTCTCGTCACTTGTTGCCAATACGAGCTCATAATAGTCTGGAACACCAAACTCAAAAGGCTTGAACACATTGACTGGAATGCCGTGCTTCTCCAAAATCAGTTGTTCATGGTTGATATAGCCACCTACCACTGCATCGACCTTTTTGGCCGTCAACGCTGGGACGATGTCAAAGCCGATATCTGTGAAGGTCAATCCGGAATCATCGCCACCACTATGCTTCACAACTTGACGTACGATCGATTCATCCAGTGGAAGTGATGGATAACCGATATTTTTTCCAGCCAACTTTTGCGGAGTATCGATTCCACTGTCTTGGCGCGTCATGATCACGTTTAACGGATGACGAACGAGCGCACCTACAGATACGACAGGAACGCCTTCTGCACGAGCTTGGATGAGCTGTGGTTGATAGCTGATCGCCAAATCCACTTTGCCCGCAGCCGCCATCTTCAACGGATCATTGCTGTCCGAAGGCATTTGCATGGTCACCTTGAGGTTCTCGTCTTTGAAATACCCTTGCTCCTCTGCGGCATACAAGAAGGAATGTACAGCATTCGGATACCAATCGAGCGCAATCGTCAACTCAGTCGGCTCCGTTCCTTTATCAGCAGGGGCTTGCGTCTGACCAGCATCCGAGCTCGCCTGATTGCCGCATGCAGCAAGACCCGTTGCCAATGTAAGTGCCATGAATGCTTTTGTCCATTTGTTGAAAGGTTTCATTGTTGTTCTCCTTTGATTTTCATATGCGGGGAAAAATGACGTTCGATTCGTCCAACTAGCCAAAACAGCAGCATGCCGAGAATGGAGAGTAACAGGACCGAGGCAAACAACGCGGGTGCCTGAAAATTGCCGGATGCCCGTCTCCCAAAGTACCCGAGTCCCTCGCTCGCTCCCAGCCATTCCCCAATCGTCGCCCCAGCCACACTGTAAGTAGCTGCCACTTTCAGACCACTGAAGAAATGGGGTAAACTCGACGGGAGTTGCAGCTTGGTGAAAATTTGTCCGTTCGTTGCCCCCATTGTTTTTAACAACTGGAGCATTTCCTTGTCAGTCGAGCGAAGTCCATCATACGTGTTGACAACGATCGGAAAGAAAGTAAACAGAATCGTTACAGCGATTTTTCCAGATAAATCATACCCGAACCACAAAATAAATACAGGTGATAATGCGATGATTGGGATTGTTTGGGAAATAACGATGTACGGATAGACCAGACGCTCCACAATCCGACTGCGAATCATTGCAAAGGCAAGTGAGATTCCAAATACAATCGAGATCGATAGCCCCAGTAACACTTCCTTTAACGTCGCCCAAAGATGTACACCTACTAAAGAGGTACGTAAATCCCACAACGATACGACCACAGCGCTAGGTGGCGGTAAAATGAATGGCGGCACCCCTAGGAAGCGACATCCAGCTTCCCACGTCAGGAGAAAAATGGCGATGGAGATGCCAAACCAAATGCCTCTCCCCATCATGCTTCTCTCCTCAAGGGCTTCATTGCTGATTGGCGATCCTGTCGAAGCAATTCCCAAATTTGCTCACGCAATGCCAAAAATCCGGCTTGGTTGCGGCTGCTCGCCGTTCGCGGTCTGCTCACCGGAACGGTTAATTCGATGGGCTTGGTGATCGGACTACCTGAAAGGACGATAATCCGATCTGCAAGTAGAATAGCTTCGTCGATATCGTGCGTAATCATCAGCATCGTACTGCCTGTTTCCTGCCACTTTTCCATCAGCCACTCTTGCATGTCCATTCTCGTAATTCCATCCAACGCACTAAACGGCTCATCCAACAGCATCATCTCTGCGCCTGAAAACAACGCACGCAAAAAGGAAACCCGCTGACGCATGCCACCGGAAAGCTGGGCTGGATAGCTGTCAGCCCAATCCTGAAGCCCGTACCTTGGCAATTGCTGTCTGACACGCTCATGCGCTTCTTTTTTCGTCATACCTTTGATTTCCAGCGGCAAAGCTGCATTTTCGACAATTGTACGCCATGGCATGAGCAGATCGCGTTGGGGCATATAGCCGACCTGCCCTAAACGATTTGCGACTGGTACACTGCCGAGCCTGATTTCGCCTTGTCCCGGCTCAAGAAGACCTGCGATGAGCTGAAACAAGGTGCTTTTCCCGATCCCGCTCGGACCGATCAAGCTGACGAATTCCCCTTTTTCCACACGCAGATCAAAATGATCGAGAATCTGCCTGTCGCCATACGAAAAGCTGACGTCGGCGAAAGCTAGTTGTTCTCCCACGGCCACATTTCCTCTCTGTAGGACATGTCCCAGAACATGTACTCCATTTTGGAGGTGTTGACGAAATACTCCTCCAGTTTGGCCAGTTCTTGCTCGCTCTTACCTTCCGCCAATTGGTTCATGATCTCAATCAGCCAAATCGCCAACTGCCCAAATTCATCAGAGCTGTACATACGTACCCATTCGCCATACAGTTCGTGATCCAGCGCTCCTTCTACTTGTGCCAAGCGCTTTCCGATTTCCCAATAGCTCCATGTGCATGGGAGTAGTGCACTCACCAAGTCGGCCAACGACCCTTGATGAGCGACACGCAGCATGTAGCTGGTGTACCCGAGCATCACAAAGGAAGGCTCTGTCGCTTCCAGCTCCGCGCGAGAGATGCCAAAGCGCTCGGCATACTGACGATGCAGCTCCATCTCTGTGTTCAGCGTCGATTCTTGCAAAGCAGCAAAGCGAGAGCTTGTTTCCAGATCGTACGCCTTCACACTGGCAATCGCGAACATTTTCGCGTAATCAATCAGATAGATGTAGTCTTGTTTCATGTAATATTTGAAGGCACCAATAGGCAGGCTGCCATCTCCAAGTCCGGTGACGAAAGGATGTTGATGAACACGCTCCCAGATTGGGGCTACACTTTTTCTCAAACGATCAGTAAAGGTTGTCATGCGGATACTCACTCCTTCGCTTCCTTTGGGGTATTGCACCAGGTGGCGATGAAACGGGTCATGATCTGGGCAAAATGAACGAGCTGGTCAGGATCAATGGATTCATCTACGGCATGTGCATGTGCGAGCTCACCCGGTCCGAATAGGACAGCCGGAATGCCTGCATGCGCAAACCAGCCTGCATCCGTCACCGTAGGCGACATGTTAACAATAGGCGTTTGATGCATGAGACTCTCATATGCGGATTGCAGTGTAGCCAACCCCGGATGCTTCGTATCCAACTCCAGTGATGGGAAGATTTCACCGCGCTCCTCAATCATCGAACGTCCACCCCAACGGAAGGTTGGAGGATTGTCTCTCAGCCAAAGATCAGCGGCTGCTGCACGCCCGACGTGATCCTCGATCTCTCGAATAATCTCTTCATAGGATTCGTTCGGATAAAAATGAACAGTAATCCAGAGAGCGCAACGGTCTGCGATGAACGCAGCGTGACGACCTCCCTCGATGACTGCGGGATTGATCGTATTGCTGCCTGCCGGGAAGCCGGGATAGGACTTCATGACTGCCCAGTCCCGCTCCAGCTCCTGTAGTGCGGTAATCACCTTCGTCATTTTTTCAATGGCAGAAGCTCCCCTGACGCGGCCGCCTGCATGAATCGTCTGTGCACGCATTCCGTCATGCAGCGTCGTCGGACTCTCAATCGTGATCCAGCCTGTAATGACCCCGCCCTGCCCTTGCATTTGGAGATTGCTCGTGTCCACTACAACGGCGTAGTCAGCCTGATAGCCACGCTCGATGGCGGCCAATGTCCCCGCTTCACCCGCTTCTTCACCGATGACGGATTGAAAGAGCAAATCGCCTTGGAGCTCGATTCCGTGTTCGCGAAGCATTTGGATCGCAAACAAGCTCGCTGCGAGTCCACCTTTCATATCCGCAACTCCACGACCGTACAGGCGTCCATCCTTGCCATATGTCAAAGCAAAAGGTGGATACGTCCACCCGATGTCATCTCCGACTTCAGCCACATCGATATGCCCGTTGATAATCAAGCTGTTTGCGTGAGTTGAGGCACTCCCTGATAACCGCCCGACGATATTGTCGTCTCCCGGATATACCGTCCAGCGATCCACTTCGAATCCCATCGCTTGCAGTCTGTTGGCGATTACTCCTTGTGCGACATCGCTGTTTCGTGCGGGAGGACTCACAGTCGGATGAGAAACGAGCTCTGCCAATAAGGCGAACAGCTCTTCTTTGCGGCTGGCAATCGATTCTACCGCTTCTGTCAGTCGATGCACGTTACTCAATCATCCCTTCGGTCGGGCTGCTCGCGGATGCGTAACGCTTTTTCGCGATACGGCCTGCCAGGAAGCCTTTGCGACCTGCTTCGACCCCTAGCTTCATCGCTTCTGCCATCAGGACAGGATTGTCAGCGAGAGCGACTGCTGTATTCAACAAGACACCGTCAGCCCCCAGCTCCATCGCTTTTGCGCAGTCTGCTGGCGAGCCAATCCCTGCATCTACGATAATCGGTACTTTCGCATCTTCGATGATAAAGCGGATATTGTTTTCGTTGACAATCCCTTGCCCGGAACCAATTGGAGACGCACCTGGCATAACCGCATGTACGCCAACCTCTTGCAGACGTCTGGCCAGAATCGGGTCATCATTGGTGTAGGTCAGCACGATAAAGCCTTCTTCCACCAAGATTTTCGAAGCCTCGAGCGTGCCAATCGGGTCAGGGAGAAGTGTTTTCGGGTCTCCAATGACTTCGACCTTGATCATGTCACACAGTCCAGATGCTTTAGCCAAACGGGCAATGCGCACTGCTTCCTCTGCTGTATAGGCACCTGCAGTATTTGGTAGCAGGGTGAATTTTTTCAAATCGAGTTGTTCCAAAAAGTTCGGTTCTTGCGGATTTTCCAAATTCAAGCGGCGAATCGCAAAGGTCAAAATTTCTGCTTCCGACACCTCTACTGCTTTCCCTTGTGTATCCAAATCAGCGAATTTACCTGTCCCTAGAAGTAAACGGGAGCGAAACTCGTAAGGTCCAATTTTCAATGTATCCATCATGCTGATCATCCTCCTCCGACAAAATGAACGATTTCTATGCGATCTCCGTCTGCAATCGGTGTTTGTTCGTACGCAGAGCGATTAATAATGTCACCATTTCGCTCAACGACGACAATTTTCTCTTGCAGGGAATAAGAAGCGAGCAAGGCCCGCACTGTCGTGATTTCTTCCGCCAACTCTACTTTTTTCCCATTCAGTTGAACAATCATTGATTACCTCCTTCTACTGGAAAAAAAACGGCTTCTCCCACCTGCCTGAGTCGATTCAGACAAACAGAAGAAGCCGTATACCCATCCCATCTCCCCGGACGAATGGCATAAAAAAACCATCCGCCTCGGATGGTTGAGTGTCATCTTATCATCCATGCTCGCAAACAAGCATAGTTCCGCTCGGATGCGACATGTGATCCTGATTCCAAATACCTCTTCCTCCGCTGGCATGACCCAGGTCAGGTTCAACGGTCAGTAACACACTCGTTACAATCTCAGCCAACGTTGCTTGGCCCCCGTTTGGTAGTAAAGCTATGCAATTATCGTACATTCGAGTTTTACAGTACCACTCTATTTCGTGTTTGTAAAGGCTTCCTTGTGCATCTTTTCGAGCTCAGCGAGACAGCGCTCTGCCCAAGCTGCCATTTTTGCAAGCTTTTCCATTTCTCTCTCCATCGCCTGACGCACAGATTCCTTGTAATCTGGAATCGCTCCATTGTAGCGAATGACCCCTTGGACAGGCGTCATGAATTTTTCCATGTAAGAGAGTGCTGGACGCTGGTGAAACAGCGGCACATCTACTTCGTAGGAAGAATGCAAATCGCCTTGGGTTGGGTATTTGGTTACTGCCAACACTTTTACCAGCAGCTTCGAGTCGTGGATTTCCAATACTTCTGCAATATATTCACCAGTCCGCTGCGAAACACGAACAATATCTCCCGGATTCCAGTTCATCGCGGTTTCCTCCTTTTCTTGAATCGAATGCATTTACATCAGCGAGGCTTCCAGCAGATTGCGTGCATGCAGCAATACTTCTTCCGCATCCACTACTGACTGCCCGCCACCCTGTGCCATGGCAGGATTTCCCCCGCCTTTTCCGTTAATGATCGGCAAGGTTTCTTTCAACACTTGATTGATGGCTATGTTGACTTCTTGTCCACGAGCAAACACGACTTGCATTTTGTCTTCGGCAGTAGCAGCCAAGAGGCAAATCGCATCTGGCGCCAGAGCAGTAGCCAGCTGTGCGAACTGCTGAAGCTGTTGAATGGTTTTGTCTGTGAAGGTGCGCATTATGAGGCGAGAATGACCGAGTTTGGTGGCAGCAGTCAATTGTTGATTGACTTCCACTTCCAAGAGCTGCTTATCCACTTCTGCCACTTTTGCCTTCAAGGTGTCGCGTTCTGCAAGGAGACGTTCCGTCTGTGCGATCAGTTCTCCTTCATTGGTAGCGAGCAACTTCGCCGTATCACGAACGACAGCTTGCTTTTGGTTATAGTCCCGCAAAGCTCGCCAGCCACAGATAAATTCCAAACGAATGTTTCCGCGATGCCGCTCCCAGCCCAAGATCTTGATCATCCCGACTTCGCCCGTCCGCGCTGGATGTGTTCCTCCACATGGATTGTAATCAAAATCAGGTATCATCACGACGCGAATATTTTCCGTAACAGTCGGTTGTTTTTTCAAGGGCAGCGTTGCCAATTCCTCGTCATCAACAAACCGTGCAATGATGGGGTGGTTTTCCAAAACAATCTGATTCGCTCGCTTTTCTACCTTCTCCCATACATCTGCAGTCAACTCATCCAGTCGTACATCAATGGTGACACGCTCTTTGCCCAGGTGAAAGGCGACGGTCTCCGCCTGCAAGATTTCCAGGAAAGACGCCGATAAAATGTGTTGACCAGCATGCTGCTGCATGTGATCGAAGCGGCGGTCCCAATCGATGTGCCCCGTTACTTCCGCTGTGCTTTCGGACAAAGGAGCCTCCAGTCGGTGACGAATTTCGCCATCTACCTCTTCCACATCTACCACACGAATCTCTTCCAATACGCCCAGGTCGGAAGGCTGTCCGCCTCCAGTAGGGTAAAAAGCCGTTTGATTCAGTACCACGTAAGGTGTCCCATCTTGCTCGACACCAGTCCTCGTCACCTGGGCCGAGAAGGTTCTTGTATAGGCATCCTGATAATAGAGTCTGTCGTCCATCGTTACTCCTCGCTGCATGGAACCATGGTTCCAGCCTGATTCTCCCACATGGGGGCAAAACGAAAAAACGTATGTATAAAGCTTAGCCAAACAACTGATCCATTTGTTTTTCGCGCTCTTGACGCTCCTCTGGGCTTGCCAGGTCATACTTTTTCAATAAATGAAACAGCTCGTTTAGACGCTCTTGGCTGAGTTCGCTATTCAACTGATTTTTGAATTGACTCACACGCAATTCCGACAGATGAGGCGCTTGTTCTGCCAGTTTCTTGAGTACGTCCTCATGGCTGTGATCCAATTTGCATTCTCCCATGATTTCTCCCCTTTTCCTTCCTGTCATCTTCATCATACCATGATTGTTCATTCGAAAAAAAGGCGTACAACCCGTGATGGAATGTACGCCAGATGACTATGCACGCTTGCGGACGCGAAAGTTCTCCTCGATCAACAGCCAATTTTGCGGAAATGGCAAACCGAGTTTCCAGTAGCTGACGCCTCGCAAACCAAGCTGTTTAACCAGATTGAACTTGGCTTGGATCGACCGTGCATCCTCAAACCACACCTGATGTTGCTTGCCTTGATTATCGGTGTACGTAAAAAACGGAGCCTGCGCCCGATAGTCATACCGGATGACGGCATTATGCTGGGAAGCCAGTGCAATCGCTGCCTGTGGACTCAATGCTCGCGCTGTCGTCCCTCGCTCGTACGGTAAGGTCCAGTCGTATCCGTACAGATTTTGGCCCATCAAAATTTTCTCGGCTGGTATTTCGGTAATGGCGTACTGTAAGACACGCCGCACCGGTCCGATCGGAGAAACCGCCATGGGAGGACCACCACTATAGCCCCATTCATACGTCATGATCACGACAAAATCGGCAAGCGCTCCTATCGCCTTGTAATCATGGGCGGAATACCATTTGCCTGCTTGCACAGCACTCGTCTTCGGCGCGAGCGCAACAGACATCATCAACCCCGCTGCATGTATACGATCCCTTGCTTTTCGCAAGAAGCTCGCGTACGCTTCTGCACCTGTTGTAGGCAAAGCCTCCAAATCAAAATGGATATCCCCCATTCCAAGCTCACGGGCGGTCGCGAGAATATTATCCAACAATTTGTTCTGGAACTCTTGATCGTTCAGGATGAGTGCGCCCAATTCCGTGCTGAACTGACCTTTTTCCAAATTCGTCACGACCATCATCAGTAGGGCCTGGTTTTCTTTTGCGATCGCCGGAAAATTGTTCAGATTTGGTCGTTGGAGAGTTCCATCCCGTTTGATACGAAAGCTGAACGGTGCCAAATACGTAAGATGAGGGGCAGCCGTCCGAACATCCGCTTCCATCGCGGGTGGGACTGTACGGCGCGGTTCCACATACGCATTGAAATCAGCCGCTCGTCTAGGGCGAGGCGGGATATATAGCTTTTGCCCGACTTGTAGCGGTTTATAGGGAGAAATCCCATTGACGCGAGCAAGCTCTGCTGCGCTGATCTGATTTCGCTGACTGATCGTATACAACGTATCTCCTCGTTTGACCCAATAGTAGCTTCCTACAATCGGGATCACCATCGCCTGTCCGGTTGCCAGTTTATCGGGGTCTGGCAATTCATTCGCCTTATTGATCGCTTCCGGGGTCGTTCCGTACGTCTCGGCGATGCTCGCTAAGGTTTGTCCTTCTTCCACCACGTGGATTTGCATACGCCCCCTCCTTCGCATTTCTTCTCTCTTTGTCATATTCATGGCGAAGGAAATAGGTGTATGTCTAGGCAAGAGGTTTCAATACATCGTATAAAAATCCAACGGACTGGATGGCATAATGGCGGTCTAACAATTGATTTTTATAAAAGATCAGCAAGGCGGGTACGCTGGTTACTTGCCATTGTTCTGCCAATATTGGTGCCGTATTAATGTTGATCTGATACAGAGGGACGGTAGGCAATGTTTCTTGCATGATGCTGAGCATACGTGCTGCAAGCTTGCAGGTCCCACACATCGGTGTATAGACAAAAAGAGCGACCGACTCCTTTTCTTGCAGGTATTGGTTCAGTTCTATGGAGGATAGTTCTTGCAAGTCGTTCACTCCTTTCTATCTCATCGGACATGATCATTCATGCTAGACCCACTGTTTGTGGATGTCAACAGCGTGATGCACAGGCTTCGTAAAAATTGATAGCCAATTGAATGTTTTCAGCTATTTGTTTCATGATCGAAAAGATAATGTCAGAGCGGTTCTTCTGTTTGCCTGTTTTTCTTGTTTTATTTATCGATGAATCCGCCTTTTCTCACTTATATGAATCAAAACATCCCCGTTCTTGCCCCAATCAGTCCTTTTTACGGCGTTCCGTTTACACTTAATCTGTTTAATTTCGACCCGACGATGTACTATAGCTATAGCAACCCGACAGTGATCCATCCGTTCGAAGCATTGTATGTGATTGAGCACTCTTGTGCAAAAATGAACAAAACCACGGAGAGGAGTTATGTAAATTGGTGAGCTTTGGTACTCTTATTGCCTTTCTATTTGTTTCGCTCGGCATGGTTTGTTCTCCGGGCCCTAACATGATTTACCTCATTTCTCGTACCATTTCTCAAGGTCGCAAAGCTGGAGTCATCTCACTTCTTGGTGTCATACTTGGATTCGTGATTTACATGATTGCAACCATGCTCGGCCTCTCTGCTCTTTTCATAACGGTTCCGTTTATTTACGAATCAGTCAAATGGGTCGGAGCTGTATACCTGCTTTGGCTCGCTTGGAATGCGGTCAAACCGGGTGCAGCTTCCATTCTCAAGCCTGATACTCTTTCGATTGAACCACCGAAAAAGTTATTTTTGATGGGATTCATGACAAATCTACTGAACCCCAAAATTGCTATTTTGTATGTTTCACTCTTGCCTCAGTTTGTAGATCCTGCGCGGGGATCGGTGCTCCTGCAAAGTGCTATTTTAGGCCTCACACAAATAGCCGTCAGCTTTACCGTTAACCTGCTTATTGTTCTGGTAGCAAGCAGAGTTGCTATGTGGTTTGGCACACGCCCAACATGGCTGCGCGTGCAGCGTTGGCTCATGGCAAGTGTCTTGACAGGTCTTGCTGCGAGTCTTGCTTTTGATCGTAGATAGTGCTCCATACTTTCATTCAATAAGAGCCTGCATAAAAAAGTAGACTACAGCAATAGTTGCCGTAGTCTACTTTCTCTTTCGTCGAACTTAACACTTAACGCGCAATCGTTGTATGAGCCAGCTCCTCGGTCACGGTACAAACCGCACTGGAATCCCAGCTCCCTTTGCCTTGTGCTTTGGCTGCCGCATACATTTGCGCAACCGTGCCTCCAACGAGAACAGGCACTTGATGTTCACGTGCGGTTTGTGCATATAGCTGTAAATCCTTGTGCATATGATCCAAGGAAAAGACGGTATTTTCATACGTACCGTACAAGATGTTCGGCCCAAAAACGGAGAGCACACGATTGTGGGCAGAGCCTTTGTCCATAACAGCTGCCAGCTTGTGTGGATCAACGCCAGCTTTTGCCCCGACACTGAACGCCTCGCCCAACGCTGCTGTAATGACTGCAACGACAGAGTTGTGACAAAGCTTCGCCACCTGTGCGGAGCCGGATTCCCCCAGATAAAAAATTTCCTTCCCAATCGCCCTGAGATAGTCCATGATTTCCGGAAGCTTTGCCTCATCACCGCCAACCATAATGGTCAACGTTCCGGCAGCAGAACCCGCGGGTCCTCCACTCACCGGACAATCATAGTAGTAGATCCCTTTACCTACGCCATGCTGATTCAGACGTTTTGCCGTGGCAGGATCGATCGTACTTGTATCAAATACGAAACTACCAGCCCCTAATGATAAGAAAAGTCCGTCCTCACCCAGCATGACTTCCTCAACAATCGCAGGACCTGGAAGCGAAGTGAAAACGACACGTGCTACGCTACCCACTGCCAGTGGAGACTCTACGACCGTCGCTCCTTTTTCCTTCGCCCAGGCTTTTGCTGCCGGACTTGGATCATAGGCATACACGTGGTAGCCTTTTTGCAGCAGATTGCAGACCATCCCTTTGCCCATTGCACCAATGCCGATAACGCCAATCGCTTCCATCTTCGCTCCTCCTGCTTTCCCTATACTTATGGCCGAATATAAACCGTTTTTGTCTCGACGTAAAAATCGAGCGCTGACTCCCCTTGCTCTCTCGGACCCAACCCAGATATTTTTTTGCCGCCAAACGGAAACTGTGATTCAAAATGAGTCGACGGCATATTGACATGCGTGACACCTGACTGAATGCCTTTGACAAATTGGAACGCTTTTTGCAAATCGTTCGTAAAAATCGTGGAGGACAAGCCGAATTCCACCTGGTTAGCCACTTGCATAGCATGTTCGAAAGAATCCACATCGATCACGGCGATCACAGGGCCAAAAATTTCTTCGTTGGCAATCGTCATCTCCTGCGTGATGCCGGTAAATACCGTCGGAGCAACGAAATAGCCCTGGGCGAGTTCACCTTCTACAAGGCGCTTACCCCCGCATTCCAGTACGCCGCCTTCTTCGATGCCCTTCTGTACATAATGAAGATACAAATTGAGCTGATGCTCGTCCACTACTGGACCGTTATGATTGTCTGGATCGAAACCATTCCCGATTTTCAAGCCCTTCGCCCGCTCGATCAGTTTTGCTTTTACTTGTTCGGCTACTTCGGGAACAACCAATACACGACTTGTCCCCGTACAGCGTTGGCCATTATCGAAGAATCCACTCAATACGATGGAATCGATAGCGAGGTCAATATCGGCGTCCGCGAGTATGATCGCCGGATTTTTCCCGCCCATCTCCGCCTGAATCTTGCCTCCTCTGGCTCCAACTGCCCTCCCCAAGGCAAGTCCCACTTCAGAAGAACCCGTAAATGAGATCCCTTTGACCAGTGGATGATTCGCTAATTCATCCCCGATTACCGCACCTGGTCCTGTTACCAAATTCACAACGCCACTGGGAACGCCGCTTTCAATCAGGAGCTGTACCAGCTTTACGCTAATCAAGGAGGTGTTGCTCGCTGGTTTGAATACAACCGTATTGCCCGCGAGGATGGCTGGGACGATCTTCCACAAGCCAATCCCCAGCGGAAAATTCCATGGGGCAATGATCGCGAAAACCCCGATTGGCTCTCGCACCGTGTAACCAATTACCCGTTCATCAAAGGAAGGCACCGTTTGACCCGTCAAGCGTGTGGCTTCCCCGGTCAACTGCTTCATGGAAGTGATTGTCTTGGCAACTTCGCCTCTCGCTTCGCGCAATGTTTTTCCTACTTCACGGGTGATCGTTTCTGCGAGCTCTTCTTTGTGTTTTTCCAATAAGTGAATGAGGGAAAACAAGAACTCTCCACGTGTGGGAGCCGATTTTTGCGACCATTCACCAAAAGCATTGGCAGCAGCTTCAATCGCAGAACGTGCATCCAGCCCGTCCGATTTTTGAAAATAACCGAGAATCTCATTCGTATTGGCAGGGTTCGTGCTAGGGAAAACCTGTCCAGTATGGCTCGTCACCCAAGCTCCAGCGATGTAGTTATTGTAGGTTGCTGTCAAATCGTCTCCCACCTTCCGCGTCTTATAGAAGTATTGTATATAGCAAAAATTATGAATACAATGTATATACAGACACTTATTTCCAACTATAAATGTGTATTTCTCTACATGGAGGACACGTGGATGAATTCTTTTTCGCTCCTGCTTAAAAAACTACATGAATGGTTTGGCGATCAGCCCTTTTCGATCTGGTTCCAATTTTCGCGTGATCGACATTTTCGGCTTGTTTTCTCCTCTTTTCATGAAAACGCCACCACGAATATTCCCCCTCTGACAGTACCTCCCTGTGACAACGATGCTGTCCACATGCGTTATACCTATGCCCAACAGAAATACCGTTTTTTCTACGAAAACGAGGGACAAGCCGTCATTTGCCTTGCACATACAACAAACGAACCCATCATTCTCACCGCTGACCAATGGGAACTATTGTGGTTCGGCATTCGCCTGTTGATGGCAGAAGAAAAAATGACAGCCAAAGCAAAGGAAAGCAAGAAGCTTTTTGAAGGAATTCGTTCCATATCTGCTACCCTCGACGTTCACCAAATCATCCGTGGCATCATTGGTAATGCACTGGCTGTTATTCCGGCTGCAGACGCAGGCCTCCTGCACTTGTACGATCCCACGATCGACCGATTGATTCCGAAAGAGGCCGTCGGTTTTCACGATACGGTGTTCAAGGATCTCAAAATGCGGGTGGGAGAATCCATCGCGGGCAAAGTGTTCGAAGACGGAATCCCACGCATGTACAGAACCAACCAAGAAACAGCCCATGCGATGAAGGATATCTCTGCTGACAACTTTCACTCTCTGAACCACGCCAAAGCATTGCGTGACTTGAATGGGTTGTTATGTGTTCCGATATCACGTGGAGAAAAGCGTATTGGTGTACTGGTCCTGCATCAGTTTCATCAGGAAAATGTGTTCACCGAGTACGACCTTGACCTCCTCCAAGGCTTCGCAGACCAAACTTCCATCGCCCTGCAAAATGCCGAGCTCTATGCTGAAGTCAAACAAGCGTATGACCACATGGCTGCCATGAGAGCTCAACTGCAAGCCAAGCACGATGATTTGATACAACGCAACCATATCCATGAATCTATCAAGCAGTTGTCCTTGCAAAATAAAGGGGCCGAAACAATCGTAAAAAACCTCAGCAAAATGACCGGACATTCCATCCATTTTGCCGACTGGCTTGAGCAAAAAATGTATCCTGAAAAGAGTATGATATTTTTTAGCTGGGATGAACTGTATACGTTGCTGAACAAAAGAAGACAGCCTGTTTCTGTCACCTTGTTCTCTCCCGCTTCGGGTGACGATCAACTATTTTGTTTGTATCCACTAATCAATGGGAGCATTTTTCTCGGATGTCTCATGATTCCCTTGGACGAACGCGGACTATCTGATCTCGCACGTATAACAGTCGAGCAAGGGAGTGCTGTGCTCATACTCGATTTGGTAAAAAAGCAATCGATCAGCTCCGTGCTGTACAAACGTGCACACGATCTTTTTCAAGAACTGATCGCAAGCAAAGGCAATGAACTGGTTGACCGCGCCCGTTCGATGGGGTTACAGCCGCAAGCAAAATACTACGTAGTTTATGCCCATCTGACGCAGTGCCAAGACCTGGCATTGCTAGAAGCAAACATTCACCGACTCATTACCCGTTGGAAATGGGAGTTTAGTAAAACACAGATGTTTGTCTATGGATTCCATAACCATGTCACCCTCCTCGTCCGGTCTTTCGGCTCTCGAGATGGAAAGGACATCCGGGAGAGGCTGCAACAAGCGTCCTATGAATGGGATCTTGGCAAAGAAGCATCGTTATCCATTGGTGTGGGAAGTTTGGCAAGCGGGATTGAGCAAATCAGCAAAAGCTACGAGGAAGCCAAGAAAGCCGCTCACTACCTGACCAACCGCAGCCGTTCTGGTGTGGTGCACTACAAAGACCTTGGTGTCAATCGCCTCATGCTGAACCAGAGTCAGGCCGATATTGATGCATTCATTCAAGATGTCTTTGCCCCTTTCTGGGAAGACCCGGAAAAATATGAGGAATGGGAACAGACAATCATAACGTATATGAAATGCAGTCAATCCCCTCAACTGACCGCCAAAGAGCTGCACATTCACGTCAATACGCTGTATCAGCGATTGCGCAAAGTTGAGGAGCTTCTTCATATTGATTTGCGAAATCCCGAAGACTTGCTGAAATTACAGCTCGCTTGTCATTTGCGACAGGAAGGATAAACTCAAATAGGCAGGAGTAGCTTCGGACGAGAAAAAGTCCTAGACTACCGCTGCCTTTTTTGTTAGCAAAGTCTGCTTACGTGTCCTTGAATATTTGTTTACCATAATTATCTTATGTAAATTTCTTTATTAAAGTGCCGAGGCTTTGATGAGAATAACACTTCAAATTATTTCAAAACTTTCTTTAATGCTTTTTGTAACGCTTCATTGAAAAAATACCAGTCATGATTGCCAGACCATTCTTCATATTCAATGTCAAAGTTAAGATTCCGCATTTCATTGCTGAATCTTACATTACTATCACGCAAAAAATCTTCAGTTCCACATGCGATATATATTTCAGGTCTGACTGACTGATCTTTGATCTTGTTAGCTAAGTCCAATATCTCATGCTCTTCACTCCACTCCAAGTCCCCTCCTAAAATCCCTTGAAAATCCTTGAGCATCTGTTCTCCATAAACCATTCTGAATTTTTCAATCTCTCCATGCTCATCTAAATCCTCCTTTAGAAACAAGCACGGTGATGAAAATGCACAACAATAACCATATTGCTCTGGTTTTGACAATGCACATTTCAAAGCTCCATATCCTCCCATTGAATCACCAATAATTATCGTATCCTCTCTTTCTGAAGATATGTTAAAGACACTTTTGCATATGATTGGCAATTCTTCGGAAATGTAACTAAAATATTTAAATCCAAATTTCATATCCGAACAAAAACTTCTGGAAATTTCCGGCATTACAAATATTGCATTATAGTCATTTGCGTAAACAGGCAACATCGTATAATTTGCCCAATCACCATTACTTCCGCAAAGACCGTGAAGCAGATATACCACTTGATAATTTTGCTCCATATTAAATTTGTTTGGAATAATAACCGTTATTCCGGTTTCCATTTCTAGCATACTAGAAAAAACACTACCCCTTACTATCATTTCTTTGCCTCCGTTTATTCTTCTGGATTACGATTTTTTACATTACTTTAAAAAATTCTTTACCAAAATTTATCCCCAAGCATTTTATCTGTCAACGCATCATTGTAATTATTTGTTTTTTTTCATAACTTTTAACTGTTTCCTATTAAATTTCTCAATTCCAACACATAAAACCATTTCAAATAGTGGCTTGATATTCGTGTAGTTATCCCGAATAGCTTCCGTCGCCTTTTTTGCTAGTGCGATGAAGGAAAAAGAAACGGCTTACCGTTCATATAGTTTTGGATGATCGGTATTGCATAGGGCTGTTCCTCTTTTAGCCCCTCGGTTTCCCTGGGGTCAGGAGCATGATGACTATAATTCTCGATCATGACCATCACCGTGAAGCTCTCGAGTGTAGGGAGCCAGTCGCCTTCTAGCTTCCGCAAACTCTCGTAGCCTTTTACGACTAGCTCTCTTTGGGCAGGATATAGACCCAAAATGGTATGGGCGATATCATAAAGATAGTATCCAAACCCACATCTTCCAAAATCAATCGGCCGAGGATCTCCGTTGTGAAAAACGATGTTACCTTGGTGCAAATCGCCATGAATCATTCCATAGTGGCTGCTATTTTTGTCCAATTTTCCAAGACAAGTGAGTACCTTATCCGCTGCCAATTGATATAGCTCGAATTCTTCATCTGTCAGAAACCGATGGTAATGCTCTGTCAAACGAGTCATAGCGTGCTTGAAGCTATCCACTCCCCAGATCGGACGAGCAAATTCAGGGGTCAATTGGAAATGCTGAGATACTGTATGAAGCTTTGCTAATAAGACACCCTCTTTGTAAACTTGTTCTTCGGTCAGTTCTTTATCTGTATGCTCCCCTTTGACCCAACGCATGACGGATACGAAGACACATTCACCATTTGCGAGCTTGATGCTCACAGTCTTGGAACCATTGCGGCCATCTATTCCCGTTGGAATCTCGACCTCTATTTTTTCATGCAAATAACTGAGCCAAGCAAGCTCGGAATCTATTTCCTTTCTGTTCGTGGTCCCGTGAATGCGGAGTAAATAATTCCCATCCTTCTCCGTTTCAATGACAAACGTGCAAGTGTCGGACAGTTGGTTGAATCGAATGTGTTGCCAATCCAAGTCGTATTCGTGCATCGCTTTTTGTGCGATTTGCTGTGACTGGGCCACTACCTTCTCGATGTCATTTTCAGAATCCAAGTGAAACAACTTCGTCATGCGAATCCCTCCACCCAATAAATGGATCATACGCTGACATTCGTTTGATTTTCGCCATCCTCCTCTTTTCATTTTTTCGCTTGACTCCAACCTAAGGTCAGACTGCAAACTCGATTTCAGGAGGTGAATCGCCATGTTGTATACCGTTAACGATGTAGCCAAACTGTCTGGTACCACAATCAAGACTCTGTATCACTATCAAAAGATTGGTTTGCTGATGCCAGAAACCGTTTCAGAAAATGGGTACCGCTATTACGGTGAGAATGAACTCAAGCGGTTACAACAAATCTTGTTTTATCGTGAGCTTGATTTTTCGTTGGACAGCATTAAAGCTGCACTTGATCACGAGCCAGACAGACTTCGGTGTTTATGTGAGCAGCAAACGCTGTTAAAGGCACGCCAGCTACGCTTGGAGCGCCTCTTGAATACTCTCGAAGAAACGATTCGACACGAAAGGAAGCGAGGAAATATGTCCACAGCGAACATGTTTGATGGATTGAATGAAGAAGAATGGAAGCAGGCATTCACTCAACAAAATGAGCATTTGCAGAAAGCGTACGATTTTCAATTGGATACAGAGAATCTCGACGTGGTTTCCCTGAATGAAAAAGCTGCAGAAGCGAAGGCTTTCATGACGTTTATGGCAGAGGCGTTGAAAAACAACAAAAGTGTCGACGACGAAGCTGTTGTTTCTGCGATCGAAAACCATCTTGCTTTTTTACAAAAAGACCATCCGATTGATGCGAGAGCATTTGCCGAGCAGGCAAGATTTTTCCTATCAGATGAGTTCCACCGCGCGATGTTGGAAGAACAGCAAACGGGATTAAGCTACTACATTTGCATTGCTGCCGAAAATTACGCTTCCAAGTAAAGTGTAGTTAAACGATCGTTTAACAGTGAAACCGGGTGAGCTGCAACTCCCCGGTTCATTGTTTCCATTCCTATCTGATGCCTTAGTTTACCGCCCAGCTAATATGCTCCTTGATCAGCGTCCATCGATCACGAGAATTCGGCATGAATGCTGAAGCAATGGCTACGACGAGGTTTTTTTCCGGGATACAGCAGATAACATTACCGCCATCGCCCAGTGCAGCATATGAAAAAACACCGTCCTCTTCACGCAACCACCATAAATAGCCGTATTGATTGGGATTCATTGCGGTTGATTCATCTATCCAAGCCTCTGGAATGATCTGATGATTGTCCCAACAGCCGCGATTCAGATAGAGCAAGCCAATACGTGCCATATCACGGGGAGTTAACGTGAGCCCCCATCCTCCTGTGGAGTTGTTGTCAGGATCCTTTACCCACCCTCTCACATCATTCCCGAATAAATCTTCAAACCCAAACGCTTTCATATCATAATCAGGGATTTCTTCTATACCGATGGGTTTAAACAAGTGTTCGTTGGCAAATTCTCTGGCACTTTTACCTGTGCTGCGTGTAAGGATGGCTGAAAGCAGATGCGCTCCAGCGGTCGAATACTTAAACGCTCCAATCTCTCCCTTTTGCCCGAGCATATCCAGGGTATATGTTACCCAATCGGACTGCATACACATCTTGTCCAGTGGTTCGTGCCAGTCCTCAAAAGGATAGGGGGCTGTCATCGTGAGAAGATGGCGAATGGAGATTGCTTGTGTATCCGTATGATCGGGTGCATAGTCTGGGAAAAAATCCAGCACCTTTTGGTCGACATTTTTGATAAACCGTTCCTCTATAGCAATACCAATGAGAGCGGATAGAATACTTTTCGTTACAGACGCTACATGGTGCCTATCTTTCGGTCCATAGCCATGAAAATAGCTTTCATAGACGAGATAACCATTTCTCACAACAACGATTCCGTTTATGTTGCTGTACGAGGCTTTAATGATAGGGTCTAGCTCTGCTAGTTTTTCAGCGTCTATGTTCAACACGGCCGGGTCTCCTGCTTGCCCCTCTGTAGTAGGCCAATCGCTTCTTTGCATGATAATTCCCTCCTATGCACGGAGAATGTCAATTTTTTCTTTTCTGACTGGAAAATACACTTCCGTAACAACACTGGGATGATCGGGTGCGGTTACATAGACTTCGTAAGGTGATCTCACCAATTCATATCCTTCATTTTCTACCCATTCCCTCAACCTGGCATATACCGATGTCAATTCTGAGTAAGGACCCTGACAGACAGACTTTGCACAAAGTCCCCCTGGAAAATCCCTTGTTCCCTTTACAGCCTCCGCGACCGGGAGCGCAAACTCTGTATCGTTTCCAGAGGGATTGTATTCAGGGCTGTGATAAATCGTCATTGGTGTACCGAGCAAGTTAAGCTTTTCAGTCGCAACCCTTTCATACAGCTTACCAAAGTACTTTCCATATCCTGTTGCATAATCAGCACTCGTCAGTATCTGGCGTAACGAGAGAATAGGGATTGGCTGGGTCTCCACAAGCTGTACTTCTATGTTGTCAGGGTATGCCATCATGGGGATCCCCTGCGCCATTTTCAAAAGATCATGGTTCAGTTGTTTTATGGTATAGTCCAAAGCGTTTCGTTTTTCATACATTTCCTTTTGTTTGCGAAGAAGCGCGGAGACAAGCTTTTCTTCCGATTGATCATCTTCCACTTCCAGAATGGCTTTGATTTCGTCCAGCGAAAAATGGTACGATTTCAAACGGTTGATGAAGAGCATCTTTGTCAGTTGCTTGATAGAATAATACCGATAGCCATTTTCAGGATTAATCTCGTCCGGGTTCATTAGTCCAATTTCGGCATAATAACGAAGCGTTTTCGTTGACACTCCGCATATCTTTGAGAACTCTCCGATTGCTAGCACAGGCTCACCTCCACTGCTCAATCTGTATCGATATTCTACTTATACCCCTTCCCCTTAGGGCAAAGTCAACTGCAAGAGCCGTTCTCCGGCAACCTGCTCGAATCTGACTTTGTTCTCAAACTGCTAGCACCTGCTAAGCAATGATTGTACAATGATCTAGTGAATCGTAAATGCTAAATAAAACCAGGAGGTTCTGAAAATGACGGAGCAATATGTATTCCGTTAAGTCCGTGGTCCCCCTAATATCTCTATTCTCACCCTATAAAAATAGAGGAGGACGAATATGGATATTTTCATTAGGGAACTGCGTGCTGGGGACGATGATTGTGGTTCAAACATTGATGGGAGCTTTATCGTAGACTCTACCCTTGTCTTACAACTTATGGGACAGCGAATCGGATATACGGTGAAGGAGGTCCCTCTTAGGAATAAAAGCTACGATGATGAACACCTTGAGGAAGATACTGTTGAGGATTATTCGAACTATATCGGCAATCCCCATCAAATCATTTATGTAGCGCTCGTGAATAATCAAGTTGTGGGTCAAATTGTTTTGAAAAGAAATTGGAACAAATTTGCCTATGTGGAAGATATTAAAGTTGATAAGCAATATAGAGGATACGGTCTCGGTAAAAAACTAATCGAACAGGCTATACGTTGGACGAAGGATGGCGGGATGACGGGAATCATGCTGGAGACACAAAGTAATAATGTCCGCGCATGTAAATTCTACGAAAGTTGTGGTTTTGTCATCGGAGGTTTCGATTCCTACGTCTACAGGGGGCTTGACAAAGATAGTGATGAGGTAGCAATTTACTGGTATCTCATGCTTGATTAAAAAGTAATCCTCCGCACTTTTCAACTATCGGAATGATCGTTCAATGAATCGCGGTAGACAAGGACTTTATTTCTGGTCCATGGCTACCGCTGTTTTGATTGGTAAGGGTAGATGGTAAGTTTGATTTGCAACTGTTCTTTCCCTATTTATTGGCAACGAATGCACAAATAATAGTCTTGTAGCGAAGTTTGCTAGATAAATAGAAAAAAGAGATAGGAGTTCGCTTTTTATGTCACGATCCGATACACGTAATCGCTTCATTATCATTGCAATGGCACTGGGCTTACTGATGTCTTCCCTCGACAATACCATCACTTCGGCGGCTATTAGTCACATTATTAAAGATATCGGTGGCTTTGAAAGCATGAGCTGGGTTTTCACCTCATACGTCTTAGCCGCGACCAGTACGATGCTCATCTTCGGGAAAATGTCCGATCTTTTTGGACGCAAGTTGTTTTACTTACTAGGGATTACGATTTTTCTCATTGGCTCGGCACTGTGTGGCGTTGCCCAAAGCATCGAACAGCTAATTGCTTTTCGTGCCCTTCAAGGAATTGGTTCAGGGGCGCTCTTTCCGATTACTTTCACAATCCTGTTTACGCTATCCTCTGATCCGAAATATACGGCACGAATCTCTGGCGTGTTTGCCGGAATCTTTGGGCTCTCCTCTATCGCCGGCCCTCAAGTCGGGACCTTGCTCTCTGATTACTTGGGGTGGCGTTGGTGCTTTTATGTCAATGTTCCGATCGGTTTGTTGTCTCTCTTAACGCTTCTGTTTTCCCTAAAAGAATCCCGTTCTCATACAAAGCCAACGATTGACTATTGGGGTACCGTTACATTAATCGTCGCTTGTGTAGCTGTCATGCTGGCGCTTGAATGGGGAGGAAAAGAATATGAGTGGTCTTCTTGGCAAATCATCTCACTGTTTGCACTGGCCGGAATAGTGGGGATCGCTTTTATTATGGTAGAACGTCATGTACAGGAACCGATCCTTCCTTTCCAGATTTTCCAAAACCGAATGGTGGTCGCGACTTGTATCGCCTGTCTTTCTCAAGGTGCCATCATGTTTGCTGCTATTACTTATTTGCCTATTTTCGCTGTGGCCGTACTTGGATATCCGAACTCCAATAGTGTTTTGACCCCGTTGATGCTCTCTTTGACGGGAGGTGCCGTGGTATTCGGAATGTTGCAAACAAAATTTTCCTTTCGATCTCTCATGGCGTTCTCTATGCTCGCTTGTGTAGTTAGTTCTATTTTTCTTATGTACGTTTCAACTGGCATTTCCTTCTTTTTCTTAACACTCTTGATGATTCTGTTCGGGTTTGCTGCAATCGGGCCGTTAATGAGCGTTGCACAAAACGCGATCGTGCATTCGGTTGATAAAAAATATATCGGTATTTCTTCCTCGATCGTTGGTTTTTGTCGAAACATGGGAGGCGTACTCGGCGCATCGATCACGGCTGCTGTTGTGAACCAAAATTATGCGAGTATCGTATCCACAGGGGCGTCATTACATGGCATTTCCTTGGAGAAAGTAGCTGATCTGCTTAATCCTGAAGTTCTCATGCGTGAGCCTTTAACAATTGAGCCGAGTGTTCATTCTTTTCTGAGTCACTCTCTAGGAAGCGCCATCAATCATGGTTATACCGTGGGATTGATTTTCGCCGTTATTGGTTTCTTTTCTGTACTATACGCAGGCCCTGGCAAGCTTGAGCGCCAGCAAAAGAGTGTCGAATCATAAAGATCCAAGGGTTTCTTGCTCGCATCGCTTTCCAAAAATGGCAGCATGATGTATGGTGGAGTATATGCATTTGCAAACTATACTTCCCAAAGGAGAGTGTACTTCGTGCGTGAAACCTGTGTTCCGACTGGTGTGGAGCTGAAAGACACTGGCTTTGGATATACATTGTCTCTAATAGGCGGTAAATATAAAATGATCATTTTGTATTGGCTAGCTGAAAAGAAGGTAATGCGGCATAATGAGCTAAAGCGAAGTATCGGTACCATTTCTTTTAAAACGCTAAGCTTGATGTTAAAAGAGCTGGAGGCAGATGACCTGATCATCCGCAAGGAATTCCCCCAAGTCCCTCCCAAAGTGGAATATTCCTTAACAGAACGTGGGCTTTCTCTGATTCCCTTATTAAATATGATGTGCGACTGGGGAGAGAAAAACAGCGTGCCCCCTCGGGAGGAAGTAAAGCAGCAAGCATAGATTGTTTCTAACAGGAAAAGAAGTATCTCCCGAACGAGGAAATACTTCTTTTTTCTTTCCGACTTCTTACAGGTTATCAATGAATTTCAAATAATCTTGCGCACTCTTATCCAATACGCTGCCGGTCGGTTCAAGCTCTTGACCAGGTACATTTTCCCCGGACTCCGTCTCCGTACCATAATACGCAAAGAATGAACGATAATCTGCGTGGCAGTAGCGGAAGGTTGTTTCAAAAGGGGTCAATATTTGCGCAAGTGTATACCGATACCTTCCCTCTTCCTGATAATCCTCTTTCCTTATTCCCGCAGATACGGCTAATGCAGCTTTGCGATTCTTTAATTTATCGCCTCCTTTTGAACCGTACGCCCACCCATATGCAAAAACATCGTCAAGCCATTTTTTCAGGAGAGGCGGACAATTAAACCAGTAAACCGGGAACTGTAAAACAAGATTCCCATGCGATTCAATCAATTGCTGTTCTTTTTCCACATCAATGTTTCCATCTGGGTATGCCTTATGCAATTCGTGTACGGTATACTTTTCTGGATATATTTTGAGTTCTTCTACCCATCGCTTGTTGATGACGGATGTTTCGATGCTTGGATGTGTGACAATTACAAGGGTTTTCAAAGTAAGTTCCTCCTTGAAGTTTGTTGTTTTATGAGTATAAAATGCTCTCTGCAAATTTGTAAGTATGCACATTTTGTTCAGTTACTTACATAAAGGTGAGTGTAAAGAACAGAAAAAAGCCTCCCCGCGACCTAATGCATCTAGGTTCGTATCGTTGGGAAGCCTCTTTGCCAATGTTTTATATGAGCTTTTTCTCCATATACAGCGTGCCTTCAATCGGATTGAAACGATAGGGCTCAATTGGATAGAATCCCAACGAGCGGTATAGCTGAATTGCTTGTTCCATCGTAGGAAGCGTATCTAAACGGATGAAGGAATAGCCTCGTAATTTCGCATCGTCCATGATCGCCAAGGCTAATTTTTTCCCAACGCCCCTTCCTTTCCATTCAGGTTTCACATACAACCTCTTCATTTCGCAAACTTGTTCATCTATTTTTCGTAAGGCAACACATCCTGCTGGCTGTTCATCATCTAACGCCAACAAAATACAACCGTCTGGGGGTGCGTATTCGCCCGGTATATTTTGCAATTCGGTCGCAATATTTTGAAAGCTCAAATCAACTCCTAATGAATCTACGTACTTCATGAAAAGTTCATGTGCTTGTTCGTATTGATTTCCTTCTGTTGCATGAATCAAACGCAGCAATCCAAACACCTCCACATCCCGTCATACGATCATTTAAGAGGTGCGCAACGAGCGACGCAAGATTTTCCCTGTAGTGTTTTTGGGAAGCTCTGCTACGAATTCGACCTGACGAGGAACTTTGTATTTCGCCAGCTTGTCACGACAAAATGCCATAATATCCTCTTGAGAAACCGCTATTTCCTTCAAAGCCACAAATGCCTTGACTGCTTCACCATGCACCTCGTCAGGAATCCCGATCACAGCCGCCTCGATAACCGCAGGGTGCTGATAAAGCACTTCTTCTACCTCACGCGGATACACGTTATAGCCGTCAACGAGAATCATGTCTTTTTTGCGGTCAACGATGTACACATATCCTTCTTCATCCATACGCGCCATGTCTCCCGTATACAACCAACCATCTCGAAGCGCCGCTGCCGTATCATCTGGCAAACCAAGGTACCCTATCATAACGTTCGGCCCTTGCACCACCAGCTCGCCCACTTCTCCACGTGCCACTTCGTTTCCTTCCGGATCGACGACCTTGTTCTTCACAAGCGGGATATCGACTCCTACCGATCCTGGCTTTCTGGTCCCGTGCAGTGGGTTAAATGTTGTAGCTGGTGCTGCCTCGGACAAACCGTAGCCCTCCAGTACCTTGGCATCGTATTTCGCTTCGAACTTGTGCAGGAGCTCTACGGGCATGGATGCACCTCCCGAACAGTATATCCGTATGGAGGAGACATCTTCTTTTGTCGCAGTCGGCACCTGTAGCAGATAGTTGTACATGGTCGGAACACCTGCAAAACATGTGGCCTTTTGCTCACGAATCGTTTGAAGGACGTCTACTGGATGAAATTTTGGCACGATAATGATGGCTGCTCCCGTGCGAATCGGGCCATTCATGCACACCGTCATGCAGAAGACATGAAACATCGGGAGTACCGCGACCATGCGATCTTCTGGCACCAACTCGAACAATATCCCCATCGCATCCGCATTCGATGCCATATTACGGTGGGAGAGCATCGCTCCTTTTGGCTGGCCAGTCGTGCCTGATGTATACAGAATTACAGCGAGGTCATCTTCGTTTCGTTCCGGCTCCACGTATCCTTCCTCTGACTCTTGCCCTTCCTGTACAAGCTGATCGATCGTTATTTCATTTTCAATAGATTCCGTGTAGATGAGAAGCTGCAAATCTTCTATTTGGTCCTTCATCGGGGTTAGTACCGGCTGCAATGTGGATAAGGCAATGGCTGCCTTTGCTTTACTATTTGATAGAATGAAGCTAATTTCGCGAGCCGTATAGATGGGGTTCATGGGAACAACAACAGCTCCTACGCGGAGTATCGCATAGTAAGCGCTAACAAAATGCGGCCGATTATCCATGAGCAGGGCGACAGCATCCCCTTTTCCAATCCCGTGCTGGGCAAGTCCTGCTGCGAGATGTTCGACCTGCTGATTGAATTGTGCATACGATGTCGTTTCTCCCATAAAGACAAAGGCTGGACGATCCGCAAACTGTTTCGCGCTCTGCATGAGACCTTCACTCAAATGATACATCACACACCTACCCCCTTTTCAGAAAATTTTAACATCTAGGACCAAGCCTATAAAGTATTACTTTTAGGAAACATGAGGGATTGGCGGTGCTGATTGATTGACTTGTTCATTGCGCTTCACAAAGAGCAGGAAAAGCACGCCGCAAATGATAAAGAGCAACCCGTTGACGATCATAGCGTTGCCAAAACCAGTGCCAATATCTCCAGCAGACTGAACGATAGAGCCTGTTACCAGCGGCGAGATGATCCCTGCCAACGTAACCAGGCTGGACAACACGCCTACCAAAAGTCCCGTGCGTTCTGGCAACAAGCTGCTGACAATGACTGAGGCAGCTGTTCCAACAGAAAAAGCAAACCCTTTTCCTAGGCACAGAAAGATCAAAACAAGTACCGTAGATTGAAAAAGAGTAACACTGTAAAAGCACAGTCCCCCTAAAATAATCGAAACACCTCCAACCAGAACGTATGATTTGCGATAGCTGCGATGCTTTTTAAAGAAACGATCACCAATGGAAGAAATCAGTATGGTCACCAGTCCAGCTAAAAGTCCCGTGCCAGCAATCGCATAGGCCATTTCCTGATTCGTAAACTGGAAGACCTTGACGAGATAGACAGGCTCCCATACGGCTGCGAAGGTCGTCCCCCATATTTGAGCAAAATAGATTAAAAAACAGAATAGAAACGTGGATGAGAGCAAGACACCGGATATATCCGACCATTTCGCTTTTGGCAAGGTCGGAGGTTCGACTTTTGCAGGTGCGACGCTGACAAGTGGTTTTTCTTTTCCGATCCACAGCCAGACCAAGAGCCACATCAGACTGAGTGCGCCCATAAACGCCCAGGAAAATCTCCATCCATAGCTATCAATCAGCGCGACGATCACCGGTGCGGAAGCAACCGCACCGACGAAAGCACCGAAGTTCACGGTGGAATAAACCAATCCACGCTTTTCTTCGGGAAACCATTTGTTTAAATGGCTGACAACTGTTGCCCAAAACGGCCCTTCGCCTATTCCAAGCAATACCCGCGCTACGACAAGCATCGGCAAACCCGCGATCGCATAAGCGCCGAATTGAATGACAGTCCAGGAAAGTGCCATGATCGCCAGCATTTTTTTCGTCCCGATGCGATCCGACAATGCCGCGCCTACAATCCCGGCTATGGAGAAAAACCAGAAGAAACTGCTTCCAACAAGTCCCCAGTCTTTTTCGTTCAATGAAAATTCAGTCATGATCGGCACGGCAGAATATCCCGCAATCGTTTTATCCGCATAATTGATCATGTATAGCAAAAACAACATAATCATTGTGATTCTGGCCATCATGTGAATCACTCCGTTTGTACAGGAAATAGACTACCGCTGTTTCCCGCTATTTTGTAAGTCTCACGCGCCCAATTCCATCCGTGATCTCAATCACTGTGCCATATGGTTCACTCAACGCTTTAAGCCCCTCTAAAATGGTGGTATCTCCGCTTAATTTCGGCCACCCCATACGATGTACAGGCAGATCAAAACCTAGTTCAATCGGATGCAGCTCCAGTTCGAGAAGTTCACCATCTTGCATTTTCCACAAGGGAATAACCGACTCCCACACTTCTTTGTGCACACAGAGTCCGCGTGTATAGTTGGCACTCATCGCTTCCAACGCATCTGCCACATTATGGGTGTGGTCTAAGCCATAGTGCTCGTAGAAATCTGCGGGCTGACTCGTAACGGCTTCTGTCTGAAAAATAAAATCTCCCAGGCTGTAAAAGATCGGTCGGTTGTTGTAGATTTCAATGCCTCGCAATAAATGGGGGCCATGTCCCACCACTGCGTGTGCACCCGCATCGATGCACGCTTTTGCGAATACAGGCAAGAAATCAGCCGCAACCTCTTTCGCTTCCCCCTTCATCTCATGAGCGTGAATACTCACGATGACGTAATCAGCCCGCCTGTTTGCCTGCTCAATCGTTTTGACGATTCGGTTCAGATCGCGCGGATGCGGCTGGGTAGTCGTCCCTTCTTCGTCGCTTACCATGAAACGTGCATTTCCGAAGAGAAAGATCTCCTTGCCCGGATCGTTCATGAAGCCTTCCTCGATGAGAAGCTTGTTGAAGGCGTTAATGTCCGTCGACTCCGCAATGGCTTGCAGATCAGCGAGCTTTTCTTCCGTAATGTGGTGAGTCATCACATAGCGCATCGGATTGATACCTGGCCTCCCGATACTATCCGAACGCTGATCTCCGGCCGCCCACCATGGATGAAAAGTCGATGTCGCAGCGATCAGGGCTACCCTGGCGCCTTCGCATTCAAGATAACGCGGAGCTCCCGCTTCAGCGAGATTTTTGCCTGCGCCAGCATGGACGAAGCCATACTCATTGAGATATCGTTCCGTTGCTTCTAGCCCCCCATACAAATAATCGAGCGTATGGTTATTCGCCCAGCCAATCATGTTAAAGCCATAATCTTTCATGACTTGCAAAACGGAAGGTGGTGACATTGCCCACGTGCCTCCACTTTGTGCGCTGGGATAGCCCTCATTATCGTGTACGGTCGTCTCCAGATTCGCAATACGTACGTCCGCACGGTGCAGCAAGCTGGCTATCTCTTCAAAAGCTTGGTCCCTGTATGGAAGATTGCGAGTAATGAAGCTGTCGCCAGTCGCTGTGAACCAAATCGGCTTGGTCATTGGCAGGATTCCCCTTTCCCTTTTCTCCTTTTTTCTGCTTTCAAAAGATCGAGAAGTCTTCCTCTTCCTCTCCGACAAACGAGTATAGTTTCGAACTGATTTCATCATAGTGGTGCAATCGTTTCTGGACATTTTCCGCGTCATGGAGCATGACGCCTTTGATTAGAACATTTAGCATGGAAAATAGTGTGGGCATACCGCTAGTGGCAACGGGTTGGGGTGTGGTGATTTTCAGAAGATAATCTGCGACTTGGCTAATGGGGGAGAACTCGCCTTCCGTAATCGCCAAAATCTTCGCTCCCAACTCTTTTGCTGAATGGACCATTGCGACCGTCTCGCCAGGATGACGAGGAAATGAAATCGCAATGACTAGCCATTCTTGATCCCGTTCGGTGAGAAAATAATCTGCGTTATCAACGGCTCCCGTATACAGATGTGTGTTTCCTTTGATCGCATTCAACGCCTGGAACAACCATTTTGCAGGAATATGGCACCAGCGAAACCCTACCACTACGATTCGGTTTGCCTGTACGATGCTTTTAACCACCTCTTGGAGCAACGTGTAATCAATTTGCTGCAAGCCTTGTTGGAGATACGCAATATCACTTTCCATCACTTGATGAGCGTAATTGCTCAGATCCAGCGTAACCTCCGTGTCTCGATATTTCTGAATCGGTCCCTTCCTTTGGTCTCCTATCAATAGAGACTTTTTGATTTCTTCCTGAAGCTCTGTGTATCCGGAGTAACCCAATGCATAACAAAAGCGAATGACGGTCGCTTCACTGGTATTCGTAAACTCCGCGATTTTTTTGGCGGTATGGATCGCAAGTAAGCTTGGCTTTTCAATCGCGATCTTACAGATGATTTTTTGGCTTGCTGTCAGCTTTCCATACTGCTTCCGAATCCGTTCTTTTACGAGTTGTGCCATGCCTGAAGCTCCTTTATCATGCTGATTTGTTTTAATTTTGAGAATAGTATATCTCTTGCAATAAATCACTTCAATACTTCTTGGAAAATGTAGTTTATGCTTCATTTTGGTGGATAACGAAAAGGAGCCTCCGTAGTCGGATGCCCCCTTCTCTTCTCTTTATCGTTCCGTACTGAGACATTCATTTGGAATCCATCCGCATTCCCCGGTGCTCTCTAATTCGCACCAGCTCCAGCCATTCAACTCATGCATAAAGACCACGCGATCACCAGCGTCCACATTTAGCTCTTTTGCCGTATAGGTGGTGGTCAAAATCCCAATCTCCCCATCTTTTTCAATGATTTGCTCAGGTACCCAGCCCTCCAGCTGCTGTTCATCCAAGGTGTAGCAATACCGCCAATTTTGCCAATTTTCCGGTCCATCATACAACTTGCCTATTCTAACTCTTTGCCCTTCTACAAGCGTGATCGGATTCGGATAATTGGAGCGATGATTTTTGATTACGACCTCATTTTTCTTCGTCACGTGAAACACCTCACAAGAATAGGAACGTATATTCTCATTATATCTGAACTCATGTCTCATGGATATTTTTTTGCGTGGTTGCCGACTTTCACCTTTGAGACGACGCCCAGTCTAGGCGCACCAAAAAAGCCGATAATGCTGCGAGAGCAAATCGGCTGTCGTCATTTATTGGCGGGACACCTTGACGAGCTCCCCTGTCGAAGCATCGATAAAGCTATAGCCATTCTTCCATTTGCGCTGGTAGACCAACTGCGGTTCGGGAGCTCTTTGACCATCATACTGCTCCCACACGTAGACCAGTTCCAGGTCAATTTCTTGTTGGATCGTTTCTTTTGCTTCTGCTGCACTTACAATCTTCTTGGAATCTGGAAGGGTAATGCCCGGGTTGAGAGGGTGGAGGTTTAACTTTGTAATCGTCCCCGTTGCCTTGTCTACCCTCACCATATAAGACTCGTCATATACTTCGATCCCGTTGCGTTTTCCGAGGAAAGTGAATGAATACGCTTTATCCTCTTCCTTATCCAGCTTGTTCTTGTCTACCCACTCCGGAATATCCTCTTCAGGAGTCTCTATGATAAGCGATAGCTCCGTTAACGCCGGGTCAAGATAAGGTACGAGTGCTGCGATCGCTTTTTTCTTCGCTTCCTCTACACTGATTTTCTGCTCTGTTTTTCGTTCGTCTGGCAAAATCAGATCGAAGTCGATGAGCCGATCACTCTGTTCATCTGTCGTGATGCTAACCAGCTCAAATGCAGGCGTACCTTTATTTGAATCGTTCATCCAACGATAGGATTCGATTGTCTGAAGTCCATCTAAAAGATTGTCCTTGTGATCATCGTATTCAAAGGTCGCACCAGACACATCAATACCAAACTGAGTTTTCAGCCATTTCTCTCCTTGTTCGCGGGAAGCTATTTTGATGCTTTTCCCTTCTCCTTTTACATGAACACTCTCTCCTGACATTTCGGTTTCTTCCCTTATGACTTTGCCGGTTAGAGCGTCGATCCAACCACTGGTATTCAATTGATAAATGAGCATCGGTTTCTTTTCTGCCGGCTTTCCATTTTTTGCATAGGAAATCGGCTGCTCCGATACGTATACCAGGTCCATCTTAAGCTTGTCCTTATAGATTTTGCTCGCTTCCTCAAGTGTTATCGCTTTTTTCGGATCAGGCCAGTTCACTTTGCTAGGATCGATGAAATCATACGCTTCATAGCGAATAATATGACCAGCATGATCAACGGATACAGAGAGAGAGTTGCTGGACAGAGGGAGGTTATTGATGAGAGAGTGATAGTCGACGGTGGTGTGAGCCCATTCCAGCTTGTTGCCTTTCCCGTCACCAGATCCTGCTTTTCCTCTGTCGAGATTTTGTTCGGCTTTCAGCTGTTTTGCTTCCGTACCGAATAAGTCCTCGATAAAAGTTGCAGCCTTGTCTCTGGCAAGCTTTTCTTCCGAGTAATCAGCTGAAGCCCATGCTGGATTTCGGATATTCATGAAAAGCAGTCGGCCCGTATGCGCATCCAGCTCAAGCCTAACGGATGAGTATGCGTCATACTCTTCTTTTTCAGCTGTTTTTGGCATGTTGGTGAAGTGCAAGCTCCAGATCGGTGCAGGATAACGGCGAAAGCTGTCTTCCTTATAATGTTTATTAATTAACCTATACCCTTTCAACTCGCTCGCGTACCTTCTCTTCCATTTTCTCAGTTGGCAGAGAGGAAGACTTATCCTGTAGTGCTCCCCTCTGACACCGTCAACTCCGAGGGGAATTTGTCGTTTCTTCAAACCGATGCATTCGTTTGTAGAATGTACTTCTGGGGATTCCCAGAAGTTTTGCCGCTTTCGACACATTCCCGTTCGTCTTTTGCAGCGCCTCGACCATTTGCTGCTGCAATATCTTATCGCGAAACGAAAGAGAAGCCCCATGTTCCTCCATCCTCTGCTCAGAAAAGCTAAGGCTGGAGGAGACGCTTTTGCTCAACTCTGCGTTTTGATAGAGCAAGGAATGCAGCAGATGCAAGAGGTCGTCGCAGCTGTTCATAGAGAGAATCCGCAATTTATCCAGTACATTCATAAGCTCGCGAATGTTTCCTGGCCAGGTGTAAGCCATCAGCGCGGCAAAGAATTCCGGAGGGAAAACAGCATCCCAGTCATGCTTTTCGCAGTAATGGTGAACGAGGTGCGGGATGTCTTCTGCCCTCTGCCTGAGTACCGGAACATGCACCGGATATACGTACAGACGATAAAAAAGGTCTTCTCGGAACTTACCTTCTTTGACCAGTTGATGGATATTGCGGTGCGTGGCCGCAATCACGCGAAAATCGACGGGTATCTCTTGACTGCCGCCTAGCGGAGTAATTTTCCGTTCCTGCAAGACACGGAGAAGCGCCACCTGCATGGAGTGGGGGATTTCCCCAATTTCGTCCAAGAAAATAGTTCCTTGGTGGGCAAGTTGGAATTTCCCCTTCGCTCCGGTTCGCTTCGCCCCGCTGAACGCCCCTTCCACATAGCCGAATAGTTCGCTTTCCAGCAGCTCTCTCGGGATCGCGCCGCAGTTTACCGCAACGTACGGCCCGCTTGCCCACTTGCTGTTTTCATGAATCGAACGTGCGATCACTTCTTTTCCGGTGCCTGTCTCGCCCAGGATAAAGACATTGATGTCCGTGGAAGCAACCCGTCCAAGCTCTTCCAGCATCTTTCGAAATACACGGCTTGTGCCAGCTTCGCCAAGGAACCGAAACGGCTTGGCGGAACCCTTGTCCTGATAGACGGCCTGCCTTACCTGTTGCTCCTCTGCATTCCGAAGGTAGATACATTTGCCGATGAAACCACCGTGCTCCGCAGAGCAAATCGGCACTTCCATCCGATTTTGGTACCCGCGTATGTATATTTCATCGGCACGCATCCCACTCCAGTTCGGAATGTTCTGACGAATCGACCTACTCGCCGCGACGACGTTTTGACGTGGGGTGCAAATAATGAGCGGCTGTTCCTTTTCCAGTACTTCCATCGATCCCTGAATCAATTCCATCTCATCGCGATGAGAGCGGATTTTCACTTCTTTTTCCAGCGTATAAGCGGCTTGGGTAACAATCCCCAGCATGTATGGATGCGCCCGGTCGACCGGGCACGAAACGTCGAGGATACCCAGGACCTCCCCGTCATCGCTGCGTATTGGAGCGGCAGCACAGCTCCAGCCATGGGAAGCTATGGAATAATGCTCCGAGCCGGTTACCATAATCGGCTGCCCCAGTGACAACGCCGTCCCAATTGCATTTGTCCCCATTTCGGCTTCGGTCCAGCGCACGCCCTCTACGAATCGTATTTTTTCGGCTACCTCCCGGACATTTTTGTTTCCCTTCATCCAGAGCACGTAGCCTTCCGGATCGATTAGAAGCGCGATCATTCCCATCTCGCTCGCGATTCGATCCATTTTTTCGAGAAAAGGGGCAGCGACGTCCATAAGCAAAGCATTCTTTTGCTGTTGGTGCCTAAGAGATTCCCCGCTCAGAATGTGCCTTCCCCGGTCCAAGTACGGGCTGACTTGGGCGTTCCGGGAGCGATACCAAGATTCGATGATGGATTGGTGAATCCGGGAAGAATCCAATACACCTTCCTGAACGAACCGCTTCCACATCTGCGAACTTAATGCGAATTCAAACAAGATACATTCCCTCCCTCAGTAACTCGCCTGAAGTAACTCCTGCCAGAATGTATGCAAGGTCGTCTCTCTTTGTCTAAATTCTAATCAATAATAGCAGCGCTTACAATGGTCCAAATCAAAATTCCCCCTGGGTTACAGGGGGCTTTTGATTGCACCGATGCTTCAGGCGTGCAAGGCATGACCGATGGCAGACAGCAGAGCTTCGTGAACAGCTTCAGACAACGTCGGGTGGGCAGAAATGAACGTTTCCATCATATCCGCCGTCATTTCCCCGTGGATCATGAGCGTTCCTTGCCCGATCAACTCCGTCGCACGCGGACCTACGATGGACACACCCAGTATTTCGTTGTATTCCGGTTCCGTGATGACCTTCACCTTTCCGATTGCTTCACCGAGAATCATTGCCTTGCCATTAATAGAAAACGAGAATTCTCCGATTCGCACGTCTCCATATTGCGACCTGGCTTGCTTCTCAGTGAGGCCGACACCAGCGATTTCCGGCGACGTGTAGATGCACCTCGGTACGGCCCGATAATTGGCTTTGGCGTCCAGACCGCACGCGTGCAAGGCTGCTACCGTTCCCTCATGAAAAGCGACATGGGCGAGCTGGATGCCTCCGACAACATCCCCGCATGCGTAAATATGTGGCACGTTCGTTTGCATATGCCCGTTTACGAAAATACCTTGCTTGCCGAATGCTACACCCGCCCGATCAAGTTGCAGTTCAGCCGTCCGTGGTATCCTTCCGACGGCAACCAGCACAATCTCTGCTGCGGCTTCCCCGCTACCATCCGGGTTCTTGAAACGAACGGTTTTCGTCTGCTGATCGACCGAGGTCAACGACGTGGAGGTCAAGATCTTCACCCCGGTTCGTTCCAGCTGATCATGCAGAACACCCGCAATATCCGCATCTTCGCCGGGGAGAAGCTGATCCGCCATTTCAATCACTGTCACGTCGCACCCCATGCGACTGTATATGCTAGCAAACTCGCATCCGATGACACCTCCGCCGATAATCAGCAATGTCTGGGGAACCGCTGAAAGCGACATCGCTTGTCCGCTGTGGATGATCCAGCGATCGTCAAACGGCGCAAACGGTAGCTCAATCGGCTCCGATCCCGAAGCGATGATGATTTTATCGGCTTCAACAATTTCTTCTCCCTGATCATTCTCTACCGCTATTTGGCGTTGGCTGACAAAACGAGCCTTGCCCGTCAGCACCTTGATTTTGTTTTTTCTCATGAGAAATCCGATTCCCATGACGAGTTGCTGTACGATGTTGTTTTTGTAGCTCTGCACTCCCGGCCAGTCAATCGATACTTCCCGCTCGGGCACGCGAATTCCGAAACGGTCGGCATGCTTTATTTTCTCGGCCATCTCCGCGGACTCCAGGAGCGATTTGGTTGGCATACATCCTTCGTTCAGACAGGTCCCACCCAACACCTGCTGCTCGATCAGGGTGACCTGTTTGCCCTTTTTTGCGGCGGCAATCGCTGCAACGTAGCCGGCAGGTCCCCCTCCGATCACTGCAATCGTACTCATCCCATCACGTCCTTCACAAGAGCATCCGGTACGGCTCTTCCAGGTATTTTCTCAGCGTGTATAAAAATTCGGCTGCCGGTGCTCCGTCCAGTACGCGATGGTCGAACGTCAGACTGAGTGGGAGAATGCTCCGCCGCTGCACTTCTTCATCGATGAAGACAGGCGTTTCCTGCACGGCCCCTACACCCAGAATGCCAGCCTCCGGTGGATTCAGCACCGGCGTAAAGAAATCAATTCCGTAAGCCCCAAGATTCGTAATGGAGAAGGTAGACCCTTGCATCTCTTCCATGCCAAGCGTCCCTTCCCGCGCCTGTGCAGCCAGCGCTTTGATCCGGCGGGAGAGGTCCAGCACCGATGTTGATTCCGCGTACCGAACGACCAGAACGACCAGCCCTTGTTCGAGCGCGACGGCTATTCCCAGGTGGACGTTCCCGTACCGATGAATCCGGTCATCGATATAGGCGCTGTTTACTTGCTTGTGCCTTTGGAGAGCGAGAACCGTCGCCCTCGCGATGAGATCGGTTAGGGTCAGCTTGATGTCGTGCTCTTTTTGAGTGACTTCGTTCATTTTCTTTTGCAAACCGATCAAGTCCGTGACATCAGCCCGTGTGGTGATCGTAAGCTGGGCGCTTTCCTGCAAACTGGCCATCATCCGGGAAGCGATCACTTTCCGCATTCCCGTGACAGGCAATTGCTCCGTCGTTTCCTCCACGACAACGGCAGGTGGTCTATCATCCTCCGCTGCTACAGCTTGCTTCGCCTCCCGGTCAGCGATCGCCTTTTCTACGTCTTCCTTTGTGATCCTGCCCACCGGTCCCGTGCCGATGAGAGATTCCAAGGGGAGACCGGCCGCCTCGGCCAACTTGCGCGCGACCGGGGAAATTTTCACTTCTTTCGCAGCCGCCGGACTTGCTGCTATTGTGGTCGACTTCGCCGCAACCTCTGGCTTCTCCGGCTTTTTCTCGGGAGCAACCGTTTCGAACGTCGCCGTTGCGGCCGTTTCCTCCGAGATTTGCTCGCTTGGATGACCGATATATCCAATGACCGTTCCAGGCGGCACACCCTCCCATTCCGAAACAGCGATTTTCAGCAAAACACCGTTCGCCGGTGCTTCCAAATCCGCCTCGATTTTTTCCGAGCTGATACTAGCGATCACTTCTCCTTTGGTTACCAGATCGCCGACTTGTTTGTTCCAATGGGAAACCGTTCCCTCTTTCATCGCCATTCCCATCTTCGGCATGAGCACCTCGACTGCCATCGGTTTTCCCTCCGTTTTCTTTCTTTCTTTCGTTCGTTCTGAATCAGACACTCAACAGCGATTTGTCGCCAAGCAATTCGGATACCACTTGAATCACCGTTTGTGGCGTCGGTAAGTACAGGTCCTCCAGCACTGGTGAGAACGGAACCGGGGTATGCGGTGCTGTAATCCGCTTGATCGGCGCATCCAGACTGTCGAAGCCTTTATCCGCGACCAAGGCCGCGATGTCAGTCGCAATGCTGCAGCGTGGATTTGCCTCGTCGATGACAATCAGCCGATTCGTCTTTTGAACGGACCCCAAGATCGCATCCTCATCGAGCGGCGACAGGCTGCGCGGATCGACGACCTCTGTTTCAATTCCTTTCCTGGCGAGCTGCTCCGCCGCCTCCAAGGCTGTATGCACCTGTTTACCAACCGCGACGATCGTCAAATCCGAACCGGCACGCTTGATGTCCGCCTTGCCGATCGGAATTGTGTAATAACCGTCTGGCACCTCCCCCGTCATGTTGTATAGCGTTTTATCCTCAAAGAAGATTACGGGGTCATTGTCCTCGATGGATGCCAGCAGCAGCCCTTTCGCGTCAGCAGGTGTGGACGGGACCACCACTTTAATGCCAGGAATGGCCGTGAACAGAGCATAAAGGCTTTGCGAATGCTGCGCCGCCGCCCGGAATCCGGCGCCGTGCGTCGTGCGGATCGTAACCGGCACCTGTGCTTTGCCGCCAAACATGTACCGGAACTTGGCCCCCTGGTTCAACACCTGATCCAGACAGCTCCCGATGAAATCGTTGAACATCAATTCCGCAATCGGGCGAAGACCAGTGGTCGCAGCAGCCATCGCCGCCCCGATATAGCCCGCTTCGGTAATCGGGGTATCCAGCACCCGCCCTCTTCCGAACTCCTGGACGAGGCCTTTCGTTACCCCGAGAACGCCTCCCCATGCCTCTTCATCCTGCAAATGGTCGACCTGTGCCCCGCCAGCTACATCCTCGCCCATCAAAATCACATTTTCGTCTCTGCGCATCGCGAGTTTCATCGCCTCGTTGATTGCCTGCGACATGCTCATTTTTTTGGTCATGTTCCCTTCCTCCTTTGCTATCGTTTTTTCAGTACGACACGTATACGTCTGTCAGCAGTTCGGACGGCTCCGGGTACGGACTGTTTTCCGAAAACGCGACTGCTTCCTCGACCGCCTTGTCAACCGCAGCTTCGATTTCATCCAACTCGTTTTCAGTAAACAGCTTTTCGGAGAGCAAATCGTTCCGGAATTTCCTGATCGCATCTATTTCCGACAAATGCGCCTTCTTGTCTTCTTCTTTTTTGTATTTCTGGGCGTCGCCCTCAAAGTGGCCGTAGTTGCGGTACGTCACGCACTCGATCAGAGTCGGCCCCTCTCCCCGGCGGGCACGCTCGATCGCTTCCTGTGCAGCCTGATAAACGGCCAGCACATCCTTGCCATCCACTCGGATGCCGGGAATATTGTAGGCGATCGCACGGTCCGCAATGGTTTTGCAGCTGGAGGCGTACGAAAACGGCGTGGCTTCCCCATATCCGTTGTTCTCTGCTACAAACACGGCTGGCAGCTTCCAAATGGCTGCCAGGTTGATCCCCTCATGGAACGTCCCCTGGTTGTTCGCTCCGTCACCAAAGAAACATACGCTTACAGCGCCTGTCTGCTTGTACTTGGCAGTCAAAGCGGCTCCGCAAGCAAGCGGATAGCCTCCACCGACAATGCCGTTCGCCCCGAGCATTCCTTTGTCCAAATCCGCAATGTGCATGGAGCCTCCCTTCCCTTTGCAAAGTCCCGTGGCTCTACCGTAAATCTCCGCCATCATTCCATTCAGATCGCACCCCTTTGCGATGCAGTGTCCGTGCCCGCGATGCGTGCTGGTAATGGTATCGCTGTCGTCCAGGTGCGCGCAAAGCCCGACCGCGATGGCCTCCTCCCCCGCGTATAAATGGACGAAACCAGGGATTTTCCCTTGGCCGAACAGGTCGTGCACCTTGTCCTCGAACTTCCGGATCTCCAGCATTTTTTGGTACATCCAAGCGGCCTTTTCGCGGGACAACGGAATCCCTTTGACTTGCTGATCCACTTTCGTCATTTACGTGTCTCCTCCTCGAACATGTTTTATTGAGATCCAGCCTTTGACTCAAGGGATATCGCAAAAAGTATGCCAACTGCCGAAGCAGGTCACATTGCGTTTTTTTGTAACCGCTTTACTTTTTGGGGGGAACAAAAGTGGACACCTGTCTCGTTTTGTCTCTTTTTGTACACTGGCTCACCGCATGCCTTTGGACGGATAAGGGGTACGGCGAGGGATGAATTTTTGGAAATGGGTAATGTTTGCGCACAAAATAAGGAAGCCTCCGGTAACCTGTCGCAAACAAGTTAACCGGAGGCTTCTCTGTAGCACGATGTTTCTCCTTACCTCTCTTCCTTCCGCTTCCTTCTCAATACATGGCGTTCCTTCGCTTTTTCATACTGTATCCGCTCTTCTTCTGTATCAGGAATGACACCAGGCACGCTCGTCGGCTTTCCTTGATCGTCGAGGGCAATCATCGTCAGATACGCACGGGCTGTCATCCGCTTTTCTCCGGTCAACAAGTTCTCCGCTTCCACTCTCACGAATACTTCCATCGATGTCTTATGGGTCCAGGTGACATATGCCTCCAGGTTGAGTGCTTCCCCCGTCTTGATTGGCGCTAGAAAATCAAAGGAATCGCTGGACGCAGTGACAACAGGCTTACGGCAATGCCGCATGGCTGCGATGCAGGCGATCTTGTCAACGTATGCCATGACTTTCCCGCCGAAAATGGTATGGTGGTGATTGGTATCCGGCGGCAAGACGAGATCAGTCAAAAAGGTTCTCGATTGTTGGATCGGTCGCGCTTCTGTCATCATTTGTGTGGCTCCTCTCATCGTGTGCACCTTCCCTACTGGGCTGTCAAACGACTCCGAATCGCTTTGGTTGCCGCAACCATGTTTCGCAATGACTGAACGGTTTCTTCTCTCCCTCTTGTCTTCAGCCCGCAATCCGGGTTAATCCAAAATTGATCAGGTGGAAGTACTTGTACACCTCGGGCTACCATATCTTCCATCTCAGAGACAGCTGGAACTCGGGGGCTATGGATATCGTATACGCCGAGCCCGATGCCTTTGTCATATGTACCTGTTTCGAACACTGACACGAGCTCTCCGTGGCTGCGGGAAGTCTCAATCGAAATCACATCGGCATCGAGCTCACTGATGACATCCATGAAATCATGGAATTCGCAGTAGCACATATGTGTATGAATCTGTGTGCTCGGCGCAACGGTAGAGGTCGCTAGACGAAACGCTCTGACTGCCCATTCGAGATAAGCGGCTTGCTCTTCTTTTTTGAGCGGAAGTCCTTCGCGCAGCGCTGGTTCATCGACTTGAATCATGAGAATCCCCGCTTCTTCCAAGGCTTCTACTTCCTTTCGCAATGCCAAGGCAATTTGTTCGCACACTTCTTCTCTGGAGACATCTACCCGAGCAAACGACCAGTTCAAAATGGTTGCTGGGCCCGTTAACATGCCCTTCATTGGTTTGTCGGTCAATGATTTTGCATACACACTTTCCTTGACCGTCATTGGTGCCACAAACTCTACATCTCCGTAAATAATAGGAGGCTTGACGCAGCGGGAGCCATATGATTGCACCCAGCCGTTTTTCGTGAACAAAAAGCCATCGAGCTTTTCGCCAAAATACTCAACCATATCTGTTCGTTCGAACTCACCATGGACCAGGACATCCAGTCCGAGCTCTTCTTGGATCTTGATCCATTCCTTGATTTGCGCCTGAATGAAAGCATCGTATTGCTCCACTGTCCAACTCCCTTTTTTAAACTGTTGTCGGGCTTGGCGAACCTCTGCCGTCTGCGGGAAGCTTCCGATTGTGGTAGTTGGCAGCAGTGGCAACTTCCACGTATTTTGTTGAATCTCTCGACGTTCGGGATAAGAAACACTTCTTTCAAGTTTTGCAGTAGCGATTTGACGTAAAGCATTCTTTACTTCTCCCCGATTCCTCGCTGGGGATAATGCTAGCTTCAGCAAGTCCGCTTCATTTTGGGCGATCTCTTTTGATATAACATATTTACCGTATCGGAATCCTTGGACTAAAAGCTGTACTTCCCCCAGTTTTTCGTCGGAAAACGCCAATGCAGGCATGACTTCCTCTGGCAAACCGCTCTCTGCCTCAACCGTTACCGGTACATGCAACAAACTACTGGACGGCTGCAGCCACAGCTTTTCGAGCGGAACAATCTCGGAAATTTCTTTGACCAGCTCCCATTTCTCCTCAATGGATGCACGCCATATGTTTCGACCGTCGATGATTCCCGCTGCGAGAATCTTTTCTGCTGGAAACCCGTGTTTTTTCAGATTGGTTAGATTTCGCTTCGATCCGTGTACAAAATCAAGACCGATTCCTTTTACCGGTAAGGAAACCAGCTCCTCATACCAATCCACTGCTTCAAAATAGGTTTGCAGCATGCACTGCAGATGTGGTAGAGCTTGACCCATTTGCGCATAGATACGCTTGATGAGGGCGCGTTCTTGCTCCGAAACATCCAGTACAAATGCAGGCTCATCGATTTGCACCCATTCCACACCGTGCAGCTCCAACTCCTGGAGAACGTCTATGTAGAGCGGTACGAGTTGATCCACGACGATCTCCAATTCGTTTTTCTCATATCCTTTGGACAATTTGACAAACGTATACGGGCCTACAATGACGGGCTTTCCGATGATGCCATACTTTTCTTTGGCCTCCAAATATGCCTGGAGAGGCTTGTTCTCGGTTATGGTTGGTTGTCGTTCCCCGAATTCCGGGACGATATAATGGTAGTTCGTGTTAAACCATTTCGTCATTTCGCTGGCGACAGCTTCTTTCGAACCGCGAGCCATGGCGAAGTATGTCGCTAATGAAACCGGGCCGCCCTCGTATTCATAGCGCTTGGGGACCAATCCAAACATCACAGCCATATCCAGCATGTGATCGTAGTACGTAAAGTCACCTACAGGGATCAGCTCGACCCCTTTTTCCTGCTGAACCAACAGGTTTTGGTGACGGATTTGCTCCATTTGCTGAACCAGGCTTGCCTCATCGAGGGTGCCAGCCCAAAATGCTTCCAATGCCTTTTTCCACTCGCGGTTCTTCCCGATCCGTGGATATCCCAAATTGCTGCTTTTCATGAGCTTCCTCTCCATTCTTCATTCGATCCTGACTTGAATCCGCCCAATAAAAAAGGCATCTCCAACGATCAAAAAGAACGTTAGAAATGCCAAATAAGCACTGAGATCACAGCATCCTAACACCTCCCTATCTCCCGTAGGTTAAGCAGTGTCGTCGAAACAGGCAGGTCTCCTGACTTTGGGATCATCATCTGCACATGCCTTCCCAATCCGTTTGGATCAGTGGCTGATAAATGTGCCGACTCCCCACATACAGTGGCGGGACCGTGTCGGATTCTCACCGACTTCCCTTTTCATCCTTGGTCGAGCTTGATAACCAAAGAACCTGTTCCCACTCTTATGAAATTGTCATGGTTCTGTGAAGTGCCCCCTTAAACGAGCAGGGCAGCATACTGTTCATACAGTAACACAGATTCCATTTTTTGTCATACTAAAATCTAAAATCATCGTCCGTCAATGGTTCTACGTTTAGCGTGCGGACATAACCATTTCCTTTTTTCGAGAAGAAGTCATGCTGCTTCGTCTGCGTACGAATTCCGTTCAGCACGATTGGGTTCACTTCTTCCTCCGGGAAAAGCGGGTCCAGCCCCAAATTCATCAATGCCTTGTTCGCGTTGTAGCGCACGTAGGCATGAACCTCGTCAGCCAATCCGATTTCCGTATACAACGAAGTCGTATAGGCCTCTTCATTTTCTTGCAGCTCATGCAAAAGGGCATACAGCTCCTCTTTTGCTGCGGTCTGCTCGACCACACTCAGACCTTGATAGACTTCTTGCGCGAGAACGCCGACATAGAGTCCATGGATGCTCTCGTCGCGAACAATCAAATCGATAATTTCCCCGCTGCTTGTCATCTTTCCTTGACCCGCCAAATAGAGCGGATAGAAGAAGCCGCTGTAAAACAGATAACTTTCCAGGAAGACGGACGCTACCATCGCCATATACAAATCTTTCGGTTTCTCAATTTCTTGATAGCGTTTCGAGATGAGGGCCGCTTTCTTTTGCAGATGTGGATTATTTTCTACCCACGAAAAAATACCGTCAATCTCTTCTGTCGATGCCAGCGTGGTAAAAATACTGCTGTACGATTTGGCATGGATTTGCTCCATCATGCCCATGAAGGCGAGAACCGCTTTTCTTTGCAGTCCATCGACATGCTCCATGATTTTCGGCATCCCTACTCCACCTTGAACCGTATCCAGCAAGGTGAGACCGCCCAATACTTTTTTATACGTGTCCCGTTCAGTTGCACTGAGCTCCATCCAGGCCATCTTGTCATCTGATAGCGGAATCTCATCATCCGTCCAGAACTGCATGATGTTTTGATTCCAAAACGTCATCGTAAAATCGTCGTCCGGCCTGTTCCAATTGACTGCTTTCATATGGCGTTCCTCTTCTCTTTTTGCTTGATGCTTTTCCTTTTATGAATCGCGTTCACTAAACCGCGCAGCTAATGCACTCTTCTACAGTCAAATGCTTCGTACGCGTATAGTAGAGTGACTTCAGACCTTTTTTCGCTGCGTAAATGTAATAGCGAGCCAGTTCTCTGGTTGAAATGTTGCTGTTCACGTGCAGCACAGTCGATATTCCTTGGTCGATGTGCTCTTGAATTTCGGCAATCAGATCAATTACTTTGAATTGATCGATCACATATGCCGATTTGTAGTAAAAATAGTTTTCCTGCGACAAGTACGGCATCGGGTAATACGTCGTAGAGTTGGCATACGTTCTCGTTTCGATATGCTCAACGATTGGCATCACGCTAGAAGTCGCATTCTGAATGTAGGAAATGCTCTGTGTCGGTGCAATCGCCAAACGATACGCATGGTAAACGCCATGCTTTTGCACCTTTTGCTGTAGCTCCGCCCAATCCTCTGGCGTCGGAATGTGCATTCCTTCAAAGAGAAGCTTTGCTTTTTCCGTCCGTGGGCTGTAGTCATTCGTCACGTACTTGTTAAAATAAGTGCCCTTTGCATATTCCGATTGTTCAAAGCCCAAGAAGGTCTTGCCTGTTTCCTTGGCAATTTCCATGCTTTTTTCCAAGGAGTAGAAGTTCATCATCATGAAAAACGTACGGGCGAAATCTCTCGCTTCTTCACTTTCGTAAGCGATTTTGTTCTTTGCCAGATAACCGTTCAGGTTCATCGCACCGAGACCTACTGAGTGCAGCTCGCGGTTAGCCTTTTGAACGCCTGGAGCGTTTTCTACACGCGTCATGTCACTTACGGCTGTAATGGCTTCGATTCCTTCGTGGACAGATTCACGGATCATTTTGCGTTCCATCACGTTGACAATATTGAGAGATGCCAGATTGCAGCTAATATCGCGACGGATGATGTCCATCTCGCCGTAATTGGTGATCGTCGAAGTCTCCTGCAGCTGGAAGATTTCCGTGCACAGGTTGGACATTTTCACCGAGCCGAGATCTTTCAGGGCATGATTGTTGTTCGCATTCGTTTTGTTCATGATGTACGGATAGCCTGATTCCATTTGGATCATCGCGATTTTGGTCAACATCTCGCGTGCGCTCATCACGGTCTTTTTCTTGATGCGATCGTTTGCCAGGAGCTCCTCGTACATGTCATCGAGGTCCATATCATCCAGATGCACGCCGTATTCTTTGTACACGGAGTACGGAGCAAACACAGTCAGTGGCTTGTTTTCCTCAGCCAGCTTGTAGAAAACGTTTGGTACGATCAGGCCGATGGACAACGTTTTGATGCGCGCTTTTTCATCTGCATTGATCTTTTTGCAATCGAGAAACTCGTTGATATCCCAGCCGAAAATGTTGTAATACGCTGCACCTGAGCCTTTGCGTTGGCCCATTTGATCCGCGTAGGAAAATGCATCTTCCAACAACTTGAGGACTGGCATGACACCTTTTGCCGCGCCCTCGACGCCTTTGATCGGCTCTCCTCGTCCGCGGAGCTTGGACAGGTTCACGGCTACCCCGCCGCCAATTTTGGATAACTGCATACAAGTGCCCAAAATAAAGTTGATAGAGTTCAGTGAATCATCCATTTCGAGCAAGAAGCAGGAGACCATTTCTCCGCGGCGGCTTTTGCCTGCGTTCAGGAAAGTTGGTGTCGCTGGTTGCAAACGTTGGTCCATCATGGATACTGTTAAACGCTTGGCGAGCTCAAAGTCACCTTGTCCAAGGGACAGTGCCACAACGGCCACCCGGTCTGGATACTGCTCCAAGTACATCGATTTATCGTTCGTTTTCAAGGCGTAATCTTTATAAAATTTGGAGATAGCCATATACGAAGCAAATTGAAAATCAGCGTCATAGGCCAAACGGAAAACTTCATCAACCTGCTCAACCGTGTATGTTTCATAGACGTTTTCATAGAAGTCATTCTCGATCAAATAGTCCATGCGTTCTTTGACACTGTTAAAAGTCATCGTGTTGGACTGCACTTCTTCCATGAAGACCGCAACCGCTTCCCGATCCTTTTCCAGTTGATAAAATCCGTCGTTGCCACGCTGCATCAGTTCGTTGTTCAGTTCAATATGCCGCAATTGCTGCCACCCCACTCGTAAATTGTTCCACGTCACGGCCGGTACCGGACAGTTCAAATTTAGAAATCACCGGAACGCCATATTGGCTCGCGATCGTATCCGCGCTTTTGGCAAAGCTGGTTCCCCAGTTGCGGTTGCCGCTGGCAGATACTCCGCGCAGATGGACATGATTTCGCTTCAGGAACGTCGCCACCTTCTCCGGCACTTGTCCGAATCCCGTCGTGTATGTGACCAAAATGAATGGCTCGTCCAGCACCATATCTTGATTAATTTCCACATGTGGCAAATTAATTTTGTTGACGAATCTTCGGACGTTTCCTGTTTTTGAATCATAAGCGATTAGCATGTCCCTCATCCTATCCTACTATTTTTACTCTGTATGTATGTTATTTAGCCAAAGTAAAAGCGCATCCGACGTTTACATGCCGAATGCGCGTGATGACTTCCATCTAGCAATTCGCCAATGCGAATTGAGCGCTCGAACACTTCCCTATCTCCCGTAGGGTAAACAGTGCAAGCGGTTAGGCAGGTCTCCTGGCTTTTGGATCATCGCTCCATTTACACCTTCCCGATCCTTCAGGATCAGTGGCATTTTTTCGCAAATGGAACTCTCTCATTACAGTGGCGGGACCGCGTCGGATTCTCACCGACTTCCCTATTAAGTCTACCAAATCTGGCTGGCAAACACCTTACCGCATCAATATGTAGTTGGTAAAACTTACTTTACCTCAATATATCGTAGGAGTCAAGCTCAGTATGGGCTCTTTTCGAAAACTAACTATTCTCCTTTTTCGGCTATTGCCAATCTCTGGTTCTCGTTCATATAATAGATTTTGTGCGTGCTGGTTAGCCTTGGGGAGATTGGAGAGTAGCCTTCATGAAAAGCACCGACTATCAACCTGTCGTCATTCCTCGTTCATACAGTAAAAACATGACCTATCAAGAGCGAGACTATCACATTTTCGTAAGTATACCTGCTGATCCCGCTCCGGAATCAGGTTTTCCCGTCATATATTTGCTAGACGGCAACTCTGTTTTTGCCACCATGACCGAAGCGATACGGATACAATCACGTGGCCCTGAACGAACTGGTGTGTATCCTGCTATCGTCGTCGGGATTGGCTATCCAACGGAGGGTCCGTACCATCCTGCCCGTTTCTTTGATTACACATATGAAGTTCCAGCCTCAGAGCTTCCTTGCAACCCAAGTGGTACAGAGTGGCCTCAGATGGGGGGAGCGGAGCAGTTCCTCACCTTTTTGGAGGAGGAGCTCAAGCCTAGCATTGAAAATGACTTCCCCATCGATCGGACGCAGCAAGCGATTATTGGACATTCGCTAGGTGGCTTGTTTGTTTTGCATGTACTTTTGACCAAACCACATGCTTTTCAACGTTATATAGCTGGCAGTCCCTCGATTCATTGGAATGAGAGCGTGCTGCTTGCGAAGGAGAGTCAATTACCGAAGCTGCTGACAGATGATCTCGACGTCCATGCGCTCCTCACCATTGGGGAGTTGGAAAACGATGGCCGGTTCTTGGTCAAAGAAAAATCCCTGGCGATGGTCGAACGATTATCCTCCATGGGTAAAGGTCAAATCAAGGCTTCCTTTAAAGAATTTGCTGACGAAAATCATTCGTCTGTTTTGCCAGTCCTCATTAGCTATGGACTCAAATTCGCTACGAAAAAAACTGCCCGCTAAAAACGGGCAGTTTTTGTTTATCATGATTTGCTTACTGTAGTGATAACACTCTGGTGATTTGGGGCAGCTCTTCGATGGCGGAAACAATCGTCGGTGTAATCTCTTCATCAGTCACAGAGACAAGCAGGGCATTCTTCCCTTTTTGCTCGCGCGATACATTCAACTTGGAAACATTGATTTCATACTCGGCCAGTTTTCGTGAGACATCATAAATCACGCCTGGATAATCGATATGGTGAACCAACAATCCATGGGCCCCTGGAGGTATGCGACACGCACAGTAGTTGATTTCACTGATGTACACTTCTCTCCAGTCTTGCGCAAAGGTGTACTTGTTCGCTCCAACACGCAAAATCGCCAAATGATTCGCATATTCGCCGGAGCTGTGTTGGACAGGAACCTTCATTCCGAGTCCTTCCACTAGCAGTGTTGCGATTTCCTCTTTATTCTCATGAGCAAGAATACTTAATTGTGCACCCGCTAACTCTGGCTCGAGTCTTCGAATCAGTTCAGCCAGCTCACGCAGTCCAGCATATTGGGTCATGTGATGCCTTCACTCTCCCAGTCAGGTTTATCCTTGTTATTACGGTAGAATCCATGCTTCCGGCTCTTTCTTGATGGAGGATTCGTTATCGGCACGATACCAAGCCGTCAACGTTTGCCCATCTTTCGTAAAGTGGATTCGGTAAATGGTATTGCCTTTTCCGCTGTTGGTAAAAGGACTTTCCTCCAGCGGAACCGCTGTCACTCCACCCGCGTTTACAACCCCGCCGTTCTCCTTGATGACGTTTTGGATCGTCGCCATATGCTCTTTACCCATGGAGGCCATCCCGAAATAAGAGATGATCGCCAAGAGAACTGCTCCCGCCAAAAATGAAACGATAATCACTTTTGATTTTTTCGTAGCATCCACCGAGTGCTTCCCCCGTCTATGTCTATCTTAGTTCTCTTTATCGACTAAGCGTACCTTGTCAATCGTCCCTCCACCCAAGCATACTTCTCCATCGTAGAAGACAACAGCCTGACCAGGTGTCACTGCTTTTTGCGGCTGATCAAATACAACTTCTACGTTGCCATCCTCCAGCAGGTGAACGGTTACTCCCTGATCTGGCTGACGATAACGGAATTTGGCTGTACAAGAAAACGTTTCGGAAGGCTTCTTATCACTGACCCAGCTCACGTTGGTCGCCAAGAGACTCTTCGAGTACAGGCGGATATGATCAGAGCCTTCACCAACGATCAGGACATTCCGTTCCAGATCTTTGTCTACAACAAACCAAGGCTGTCCGCTCGTGCCATGACCTCCGCCAATCCCTAAGCCTTGTCGTTGACCCAATGTATAGTACATCAGTCCGTCGTGCGTACCGATGACTGCTCCATCTACGGTCTCAATATTTCCTGGTTTGGCAGGTAAGTAGTTTTGCAGGAACTCGCGGAAGTTGCGCTCCCCAATAAAGCAGATCCCAGTACTGTCCTTCTTTTTCGCTGTATAAAGTCCTGCTTTCTCTGCAATCTCCCTTACTTGCGGTTTCGGAAGATGACCGATCGGGAACATCGTTTTGGAAAGCTGTTCTTGGCCCAGTACATTCAAGAAGTAAGTCTGATCCTTGTTGTTGTCAGCGCCGCGAATCAGCTTGTACTCGCCATCGATGTACTTGACCTGCGCGTAATGGCCGGTAGCAATATAATCCGCCCCCAGATCCATGACCTTGGCGAGAAGCTCACCGAACTTGATTTCACGGTTGCACATGACATCCGGATTCGGTGTACGTCCTCGTTTATATTCATCCAAGAAATACTGGAATACCTTGTCCATGTATTCTTTTTCAAAGTTTACCGTGTAATATGGAATGCCGATCTGTTCACAGACGCGCCGGACATCCTGGAAGTCTTCTTCCGCCGTGCAGTGGCCGAATTCATCGGTATCATCCCAGTTTTTCATGAAGATGCCGATGACGTCATATCCCTGTTGCTTAAGCAGGTAAGCCGTCACGGAGGAGTCGACTCCGCCGGACATGCCGACAACGACGCGTGTATCTTCTGGTCGCTTCATAAGTCTTTCTCCTCTTATTCAATTTGTCCCCTTACAGATTACCATGTTTCGCAAAACAAATCATGTTTTGTTGCACTTTTGCCCGATAGAATGAAAAAACGCCTGACGCATAGGTGGCGCCAGACGTTTGATAGCAAGGTTATGCCTGCGAAGATTCATCCTTGATTTCCGCGCGATATCCCTCGATGCTTTCTTCACGACGCTGATTTTTCGCTTCGAGGGTTGATTTTTCCTCTGCAGAAATCTCTCCAGCATGAGCCGTCAGGTAATCTTCGGACTCACGAATGTTCTCTTCCGTATTGGAAATCATCTGTTGAAGTTTTTCTGCGTTGTCAGAACGGTCATCCGGCTTCGCCATAATCGATACGCCTCCTACAAAGGGTTATATTCAACACCTTTACCATTGTGCGCCAATCATGGTTTCTTTATGTACCCGTGTTATAATAGAAGAAACGGATTAAACGAAAAAGAGGGTTTCACCTATGGCTTCCTTAGATTTGTTGGAAAGAAAGCTGCTTCGGATCATCTCTGATACAGATCCAGTCCGCCTGAAACGTCAATGGGTGAAGGGACAAAAGGTACCGGAATCCGAAGTGGAACAGCGCATGCGAATCGATCTTCTCTTGCGCAGACTCGACAAGCTCCCTGAGGCTAAGCGCCAAGAAGTGCTTGCGCTACTCAAGTGGTTTAGCTGGTAGAAGATTAGCGGATGGACGTTCCCAGACGCCACTGATCGTCTATCCGATTCATTTTCTTTATATCCACAATCGCATCATGATTCAGCGGTCCATAGATGTGTGGATACAGCAACCCGTCCTTCGCAGCCTCGTATTTGACTTCCGAAGTCGTTTTTGTTTCATCGACAACGAGTACATACAACTCCTCGTCAAACTGTGCATAGACGCGGTTTGCTACCTTTTCAAGCAGCTCGTCACCTTTCGTCGCGTGAATAAAGCCTTCCTGCTCGTAATCGCGCGGCAAGTAGTGATCCTTGTCCATCCACTTTTCCCAGTATGCTTTTGGCACCATGCAGTAAATAATATTGTCTTGCATGTTTCTCCTCCGGTTTCGATTATTTTTTTGGCATTGCTTTGTTTAGGTGACGCATAGCTTTATCATAGAACATCTGCTCCATTCGTCCCTGATCATATCGCCATTGAACGAAGTTACGCAGAGAGTGCAAATCCACCCAGGCATCCTTTGCTTGCGGATCGCGGTCAGGTACCTCACCCGTTATTTCACCATCGTAGACAAGCTTCGCCATCTCAGTTGGATGCATACCGATCTGATAAGCGATTTGGTGCAATGCTATTTTCATGGAATCTCCCCTTGCTGTTCAAGGATACATCTTCTCTTCCGTCTATTGTCTATTGTGCCAGTCTTTTCGAATGATGCCAAGCCCCTAGCCCTACTCCCAAAGGATGTACCTTCCTCCCTTGCGTTTTGCTACAATGAACAGAGAATTTTAAGGAAGGGGCGGTATTCCATCATGTCAAAGCAACGAAATCAACCACGAAAGAAATGGTTCCAGCGAAAACGCATCTGGATTCCCCTTCTTTTCATCGCTTTCCTCTTTCTAGGCAACAGCTCTTATCTTGCAAAAGAGCCAGAAGGCGAGCCTTTTTTACTTGCTCACCGCGGGATGGCACAAACCTTTCATATGGAGAACATCACCAATGAAACTTGTACGGCGGAACGGATTTATCCACCGGAGCATCCGTACCTGGAAAATACGATTCCGTCCATGCAGGCAGCTTTTGATGCAGGTGCGGACGTCGTCGAGCTGGATGTACAATGGACCAAAGACAATCGATTCGCCGTGTTTCATGACTGGACGCTCGACTGTCGGACAAATGGCACCGGTGTCACGAGAGATTATACCTTGGCCGAATTACAACAACTCGACATTGGCTACCATTATACTGCGGATGAAGGGAAAACCTTCCCCTTCCGTGGAAAAGGGATTGGCATGATGCCCTCTCTCGATGATGTGCTACAAACATTCCCTAATCGCTCACTGCTTATCCATATCAAAAGTAATGACCCACTCGAAGGGAAAGCGTTGGCGGATGTTTTGGCGGCATTGCCTGCAAAACGAGTGGCACAGCTCTCTGTTTATGGCGGTGACAAACCAATCGAGACATTGAAACAACAACTGCCCCAGCTGCGTGTGATGTCTATGGCGACAATGAAAAGCTGCCTGATCCCGTACATAGCAGCAGGTTGGTCCGGATATGTACCAGAAGCCTGTGCACAAACCCAATTGCATATTCCCGATCAGATTGCCCCATGGCTCTGGGGTTGGCCGAATCGGTTCATGGCAAGAATGGAAGCAAAAGACACACGCGTGATCCTAGTCGCAGGCAGTGGAGATGTGTCGCAAGGCTTTGATGTTCCGACTGATTTAAATCGGGTGCCAGAAAGCTTTACAGGTGGAATATGGACGAACCGGATCGATCTGATTGGTCCAGCTTTTCACGAAAACGTAGAAAAATAATGAAACGGTTCTCAGACATATTCGTATATACTTATACGGAATAGACTTCCAACCTAACTAGGAGTGATTGATATGCTTAAGAAGCTTTTGAAAAATTTACTCGGTAATCACTCATCTTCGCATAAGTACCGGAAATACAGCAGCAGCGATTACAAACACCGCAGAAAGTATAGCTCTAGCAATCGGTACGGACATTCCCATTACGGCAGCTCTCATTATAAAAGAAAGCACTCCAGCCGTAGCTTCTTCAGCAGTTAAACAACTGTTTCACCAATGATTAGACAGCAAAACTCCGCTTATGCTAGCGGAGTTTTTTCATTATGCTCTCATGTCGCCTTTGAATCTACCCATAATAATGGTGTTGTAGTAATTGCCATCAGAAAGGACCTTGTCGTTTTTGAGTACCCCTTCGATTTCAAAACCAAACCGTTTGTACAACTCAATTGCCTTCTCATTCGTTTCCATTACATTCAACGTCATTTTGGTAATGTGGTTGGCGTCTGCCCAGGCAACCGATTCTTGCAAGAGATTCTTCCCAATGCCATAACCCCAGAACTCTTGTAAAACACATACACCAAACTCTACTTTGTGGGCAAATCTGTTTAAGTAAACGCCTGCACATCTGGAAAACCCGACAATCCGATCTTGAGTAACAGCCACTAAAAACAAATTTCTTGCACTTTCTGCATCCGTTTTGATGATGTGTTCGAATCCTTGCACATCGATGAAAGCCTCCCCTCTTTCTCTGTCCAAATTTTCAGTCTCACCATCGATTTGCAGTCGCAGTTCCGACATTTGTTGTGCATCTGTCTCCATTGCAGAGCGAATCGTGTAGGATAACCCGTTCACAGAAAGTAGTTGTTGGCTGATGATCATCATTTTCTCCTATTGGTAAAATTTTGGTCTTTCATCTTATCACAGGTAGGGGTCTTTGTGAATCTTCTCTATTTCTAAGGATAAAGAAAAAATCATATTGTGTTTACATAATATTTATTATGTCCATTTATACGACATACTGAGGATATGCTACAATAAGGAAAAGGAGCGTGTTCGCATGAATTTTTCCAAGTCATTTTATTATACGGTCGACCATTCCAAGGTAGAGGAATATAAGAAGATGCTCGATCTCATGAAAATCCCCTACATCGTGGAAGCACCGATTGTCTTGCTGAATCAAGGAGCGAATGAATACTCCTTCGTTTTTCCTAACATGTCAGGTCGCCTTTATGGAATGGTGAGCAAGTTATTTCAAGCGGATGGAAAGCCGTATTTGAAGAATGAAACATAGGCAAAAAAAAGGACCCAATGATTGGGTCAAAATAGGAAGTGGAGAGAATGCATGCTATGTTATATATTCTAACATCAAAAATTCGAATGTCAACCAAACTTTCGAATTTTCTGCGTTTTCATGTTAGGTTTTGTGACACATTCTCTTCTTTGTGCAAAGAAAGGAAAGAAGCCTTACGATGAGTCGATTTTCATGTAAGGTTTCTATACGTTCCCTTATGCATGTACATTGATAATTTTCTCCATCTCGATCCATTGACTACCCGTTTGGTTTGCTAATTGAACACGTCTCGCCTTTGGGTCTACCCATTTGACCACACCCCACATGCTACAGGTATTCCCCCGCTCCCCCTCAAAGGACACACACCAGCTCACATTCAAGGGGTAATTCTCTCTTGCAGAATCTCGCAGCATGTACATAAATGCCTCTCTTTCTTCGTTCGTTACTTCAAGATTGCCGTTAGCCACACCTTTCCACCCGCCTACCTACGAACATTTGTAATCCAGATACCCATCCTCTGTGGGAAATTGTATTTACATTATAGGGAATACGAACATAAGTTCGCAACCCTTTTTTCAATATTGTCCTGCCAAGTCGCACAAATTGCTTTATTTAGGAAGAATCTGTAAGAAAAAAGCCGTTTTCCCATTGGTCTTGGAAAACGGCTCTTGCTTTTAGCTTGATAGTTCCTGTGGTTGATGCTGCGGTCTTTTCTCGACCAGCTCCAAAAACTTTCCGAAGGTAGAAGCGAGTATTTGCTGAAAAAGCATACCGAGAACAACAGGAAGAGCAACTGGCGCCGGAAAGTACGTGATTGCCATAACTGCCCCTGCACTAATGTTTCGCATTCCACTGTTGAAGGTTAACGTGACAATCACATCACGTTCCCATCCGAATAGCCTTGCGATCCCCCATCCCATTACATAACCTGAAATGGCTACTACGAGTACGAGGACCGCCATTCCTACCAGTTTAGCATCCATCATATGAAAGTAAGATGAGACCATCGAGCTGTTGATGGCGACGACAACACCCATACCCATCTTGGAAAATGGCGCTAATTTTGGTGCCAGCGTTTTTTTGACGTTCCCTTTTGACAAATGATTGAGCAGCATTCCCACAAGAGATGGCAACACGATCATATAAAATAAACCCTTCATCAGCTCTGCCAAATCCATCTCGACGGTAGCCCCCAAAAACAAGGACATCCCCAACGGAACAATCAGTGGGGAGAGCATCGTATCCAACAAAATAATGGATAGCGTCAGTGCGATATTCCCGAAATAAATCGATGACCACAAAAAGCTCGTGATCCCTGTGGGAATTAAGGCAGCCAACAAGAAGCCCGTGATGACATGGATATCATCTGGATAAAACAACCGCGCCATCGACCAAGCAACAAGCGGCATTAGTGCATGGAGAATCAACAAGTTGACGATTAAGGGGAGCGGTCTGGTCAGTACTTTTGCAAATTCTTTAAATCCTGAACCCAGACTGCCGGTAAATGTCATGAAGGCAAACACCCAAGGAGACAAAAAAGCAAACGGTTGCAAATGTGTCCCGGCTATTACACCAATAGCAACACTACTCGGCGTTAGTATGGGCATGATTTTCTCAAGCAATCGATTCAGTTTGGCTAACCCGTTCATTTGATACACCTCAAGTCTCGTCCTTTGATGCTAGTGATGTGAGGTATGTTATCATGAACAGATTATTGTTACAAGACCAAAGTTCATTATTAGATTGCATACGCATCATTTATTCGCAATTTCACCTTGCATACTTTCGAGCATGGGAGTAAAGCCTATGACGGAAAGGAGGTATTTTATGAACGGAATGGATTGGGTAGAATTTATCCGAAAAACCGAAGATAAGATGTATCACCTCCATCGAGCAATAGATGGAATCTGCAATGATCCCGACTATAAGGAATCCGTTACGACCTTGACGGAAGTGGTAAGAGATTATCAAGTCCTTGTGGAAAAAGCCAAGGGTGAATTACGCGGCATCGACCTCCATCGAGATCGAGAACGCGCTCATCATTACGATCATGATCACCACTAGCTGATATAGACTCCCAGCCAGGGAGTCCTTCTTCGTTCGTTAATCACAGAATTTTCATTTCGTTTTAATCATTCCGTCAAAACAATCAACAAAAACCTCACTCTACCCATGCAGTGTGTGAGGTTTGGGAAATTGGCTAGCCCTTCATTTTCTTTTCCAATTCTTTTAAGGATTTCTTCTTCTGGCATGCCTCTTTTACATCGGTTGGCCACCGTTCGTCACTCAGCCTTTGCAAATCTTTTAATAATCGCTTGTCAGCTGTCACATGAATATTGGCATCTGGGAAGGCCTCTTTTAATTTCTTTCCGACTTCTTTTTGAATCGATTCCAGCTTGAACCGATTAAAATTCGTTACTTGAATAGCCACATCGAGCTCTTTATCGATTTGCACAACCACGATTTTGTCTATACCCTTCACGCTAGCCGTAATCGATCTCGCTCGCTCTTCCCATTGATAATGTCTGACGGGAACAGGCATGCACAACGGCTCCGCTTCCGCTTTTTGCTTCGTTTCTGTACCAGATTTCTTCGTTTCAGTACCAGATTGCTTCGTACATCCCGTTACGGTTAAAGCAAAAGCCAGTGTCAGCACCACGAAAGTTGCCCGCACACAAAACACCTCCTGACCAAAATCAACTGTTACTAGCTTGACCTTGAACGGAGGAAGTATGTAAAGAAAAAAAGCGGTGACTCCTCTGCATAATTTGAGTCACCGCGGACCCCAAGAACATTGCAAGTCCTATTTACAAGGATATTAAAAATCGCATCGAAACGCGATAGGAGATAACTGGATATAACACAGAACAAAAAAAAAATCCCAACCAACAAAAAGTGGTTGGGGCGTACGGGGTAGTACGCGTATGTCATACGTGAATGATATAATCATATAGGACTTGTTTTCTGTTGACAACGAGCAATAATAGGTACATTTACCTATAGATGGAATAAAAAAATGGCGCCGACTTAGACTGCCTCAATTAGTCGGACGCGTAGAATAGAATCCCCAAGGTTGGATTATACTAGCTAGCTTGGATTACTTTTCTATTATCATGAAAATTCAGCGTTCACGCTATGCGAAAATAATGGTAACAGGTGAAAATCTTACCTATAAAGCTTGATCGACCATAGAATCTCTCCGCTGAAATGTGTTCATTGTTACAAAAAAACCAACCAGATGTTGCTAATCGTGTTATGATATCCCTGTAAATTCTTGAGGAGTTGAGATCATGAATAAAGAGCAATGGACAGCGGTCGATCACTATTTTACGGATAAATTACTGGAAGCCGATTCCGTTCTAGACACAGTTCTTCAAGAGAACGCAGCTGCAGGCCTTCCAGCTATTGATGTGGCACCCAATCAAGGTAAATTCCTTCATCTGTTAGCACGGATTCAAAGCGCTCGTTCGATCTTGGAAATTGGCACTCTCGGTGGATACAGTACCATCTGGCTAGCCCGCGCACTCCCCGCTGATGGTCGTCTCATTACTCTTGAATATGATCCAAAGCATGCAGAAGTTGCACAAGCGAATATTACCCGCGCAGGACTGGATCAGATCGTAGAAGTGAAGGTCGGACTTGCCCTTGATTCTCTCATCCAACTGCACAAAGAAAATCAGGGCCCGTTTGATTTTATTTTTATCGATGCAGATAAAAAAGGAAACCCCGACTATTTCCAATGGGCATTAAAGCTCTCTCGCAAAGGTACTGTGATTATCACGGATAACGTTGTACGAAGTGGTCAAGTCGTGGACGAAACAAGCACGGATCCCAATATTGTCGGCGTGCGTCAATTCACCGATTTGGTAGCTGAAGAGCAGAGTGTCAGTGGAACCGTTGTACAGACAGTTGGCAGCAAGGGCTATGATGGATTTGCGATCATGCTTGTCACTGAAGAGAACTAGTCTTTTTCACTTTCAAAGGTTGTAACGAGTAGGAGTGTGTACATCTTGTTTAGGTTGGGTTTACCTAGCTTTATGCTCATTGCTAATGTCATTTTGGTTCTCACGGTACTGTCGTTGATTATCAAAGTGTTGGTGAAGAGAGAGTAGCTGATGTTTTTGGAGGTGCTTTTCCTTGGAGCCATTACATGATCAGTCCCTTACTTTACGAGAAGTAACAGAGGCAGATCTCCCTATATTTTTCACCCAGCAATTGGACAAATCTGCTCATGAGATGGCCGCCTTTACTGTCAAGGACCCGGAAGATAGAGACGGATTCACCGCTCATTGGACAAGGATTTTGAACAATGATTCGATTGTGAAAAAAGCCATTGTCATGAATGGGCAGATTGTCGGAAATGTTTCGTGCTTTGAACTGTTTGGCTTGCCTACGATTGGATACTGGATAGACAAAAGCTTTTGGGGCAAAGGAGTCGCGACAAATGCACTTACTCTCTTTTTAGAGGAACTCCGAACACGTCCTGTATATGCGCGTGTCGCCCATGACAACATCGCGTCCATTCGTGTGTTGGAAAAAAACGGTTTTCAGCCTTTCGGTGTAGATCGGGCATTTTCGGAAGCACGAGGCGTAGAAGTGGAAGAACTTATTCTGATTAAACACACATGAGGTCTGAAGCGCTTACCGTGAGCGCTTCTCCTCTTTTTATCCAACGATCATTTCTAAATCGAAAGGGAACATCCTATATGCAATCAACGATCTCTACCATGCACTTAGAAACCGAACGCCTCATCATCCGTCCTTACGCAGAAGTTGATTTGATGGAATCTTTTGAACTCATGCAAAACCCAAAGTTGTTTACCTGGCGTTCTCGATTTTCTGACTCCAGAAAAAGAGCTCTATGATTTAATCGGACGGGATTATTGGGGGAACGGCTACGCTTTTGAAGCTGCCTCCGCTCTTACTGCGTACGCATTTGATGTAATCGGATTGGATCGGTTGTACGCAAAAGCACACCCAGACAATAAAGCATCGCGGCGCATCATTGAGAAACTCGGCTTCTCGTTTGAACGCGTTTTGGATGGCCTGACCGGGGACGACGAGGACTGCAACGGTGAGTGGTTGTATGTTTTGACGAAATAAACAAGCCATTCATTCAAAAGCTTCGTCAAAATCTTCCTACATGTGTTATAATAAAAGAACAGTATTCTCTTCTAACGGAATTTCTGAATAACCCACACAATTACATGCGGTAGTTCTAAAGATGATCCCCTGAATCAACGAGGATCATCTTTTTTGTTCTTTCTAGTAATTATCACATGACGAAAGGTTGTAGATGATATGGAAGCATTGCCTTGCCAAGGCTGTAAAGGATTGTGCTGTGGTCCTGTTCCCATTACAGAGAAGGAATTTAAAATGATATACAAGAAATTGAAAGCGTTTCCAAAAAAGCTCCGTGACGACCTGGAAAATCAACCGAGACTGTTTGGGACTTGTATCTTCTACGACATGCAAAAAGATCAGTGTGGCATTCATAGCGTTCGACCGGAAGTGTGTCGCGCTTTTGGATATCACAGAGACCTTGTCTGTTTTCGTAAACCAGAATTGGCAACGAAAGAAACGCTGACCTTCAAGGAGAAAGCGATTGGGTATTTGAGTATTGATATTACTTGGAAGCATTTTTAAAGAAAGGAGCTATAAGATGTGCGGTTTTGGTTTGAAAATTAGTTCCAGACTCAACGTCAGCATGAAGCAAAACATGGATCTCAACTGAATAGTAATGTTATAGACAGCCTCATTGAACTATACTCGTCTTCACCCTCTAGACTTGATACGCGATAAAAATGCCGAAGGAGGCAATTTATGTTGAGGAAGAGTACAAATGCAGGTAGAAGATCTGCAATTATGACTGGGGTGTTATTAATAGCCGGATTGATTACAGGTTTATTTAGTGTTGTTCCTGTAATTGATGGAGCAGACTACCTTGTCATGGCTTCTTCAAATGAGAATCAGGTACTACTAGGCGCATTTTTTCAATTGTTGATGATTGTTGCCTATGTGGGTATTCCTATTTTGATGTATCCGTTGTTAAGTAAGCATCATAAAAGTTTAGCTCTCGGATCTGTTGCTTTTGGCATCATTGCGGGCGTGTTCATTATTCTTGGTGTAATCATTCTTCTGTTGCTATTGTCAGCAAGCCAAGAGTTTGCAAAAGTTGGAACTTTGTATGCAATGTATTTTCAGACACTGGGTGAATTGTTGCGGGAAGGACGTGATTTGGTAAACCATGTGGCAACGACACTGGCATTTGTTCTGGCTATGTTCTTGTTCAACTACATATTTTACCGAACTACATTAGTTCCACGTTGGTTGTCAGTCTGGGGTCTAATTGGGTCAACATCGTCCATATTGGCTAGCTTATTATTTATGATTCGCTTCATCGGGCTGGATACAACCTACATGATGTTGAACATTCCAATAGCCTTTCAACAATTGGTTTTGGCTATATGGCTAATCATTAGAGGTTTCAACCCCACGGAACAGGATTCTGTAACCAATTAAAATACGTGTTTTAGTGCTAAAGAGCGAAACAATGGAGAAAGGGATATCTCAAAGCTTTCACTTGAGACATCCCTTTTTCTTTTACACGCATTCACGCATCCCTTTACTCCACACTTGCCAACACGCGCTCCAATGCATCCAGCGCCTGCTCCGCATCGGCACCATCCGCAGTCAAGACGACCGATTGTCCTTTCGACACCGCGAGGGACATGACGCCGATAATACTCTTCGCATTCACCTTCTTCTCATCCTTGTTCAATCCGATTTCACTGGAAAAGGAAGCTGCCACTTTCACAAACAAAGAAGCCGGACGCGCGTGTAATCCCTGTGCCAACTGGACGATGACCTGTCTCTCTCTCATTCGATTCACTCCTATCCCTTTCTCATTAAATTGCTATAGGCCTTCTATAGCCGTCAGCAGTTCTTCTACTTGATCCAAACGAGTCAATCCCGTTTCCTTGTCCACGATGGATGTATAAATATGCGGTATGACCTGCTTTGCACCTGCTTCGAGGCATACCTCCACAATCGGCCGAATCGAAGCAGCATCGATCCCGCCAGTCGGCTCAAAAACGGGAATCCCGTAACGTACGGCTGCTTCTGCCATCGCCTTGATTTCATTCAGCCTTTCCAGTCCGTCAACTGGATAAAATTTGACCGAGTGTACACCAATCTCCGCCAGCATCGCGGCGGCTGCATCGCAAGACAGCCATTCTGTAACTTTGTTGCTCATTGGTCCCGTGGTGACGTGAACCTTTCCTGGTTGACCACCAGGGGCAATCAATGCATTCACGATCGTATGTGAGTTGCCGACTGCCTGTAGCCCGCCGAGCGTATAGCCTGCTGCCGGAAATACCTGATTGACGTGATCCGGTTGGGTCTGCACCGCGACTTCTGCGACCTTTTTCCATTGCGTAGGATCACCTGCGCCCAGCCCTACAGACACGGGTACACCTGCTTGCTGGTATTGTTCAACAGCCTTTATTGCTGCTTCTACGGACGCAAATCCTTTGACCAAGATCCCGATTAGAGCGCGGCCATCAGCGACGGCACATATTTGTTTTGCGTTTTCTACATCCCTTGCCAAAACGTTTAAACGAATTTTCGGTGTGCCCACTTTTGTTATTCTCCTTCTCCCTGTTTTTGCAGCAGTTCCTTTATTCGCGCTGCAATGATGTGTTCTTGCCCTTCGTGAAACGGTCGTGGATCAAAGGCAATCACACCCGTATTCACATAGTGGTTACGGGTAAAAATAGCTGGATTTCCTTGCTCCAGTTGGCGTGTAAGCTCCCGAGCCGTCATTCCTGCCACTCGTTCGTCAAGCTGAACTTGCACTCGATAGATCGACCTGCCTGCCTCATCCTGTGCGATCACTGCTTTCACACCGGGCAAGCTGTTCAGTTCTCCAGCCAGCCACTCCACTCGCCTGCGCTGCTCGGGAGCATTTTGCTTTTCGGGGTCGTACTGTCCAAGCGCTGCAAGCAAACCCGCAATGGCTTCCTTGCCTACCTTCATGGCACGACCGACGCCTTTATATTGCGCGCGGCATGCGGCAATCAGATCGGCACGCCCTGCGATAAAGCCTGACGTTGGTCCGCCGATTGCTTTTCCGCCACTGTAGATGACAAGATCGGCACCCATCGCCACGTAGCGCCGCAGATCCTCCTCCGCCGCCGCGTCAACAATGACCGGAAGTCCAAACTCCCGACCGAGTTGAATCATCGCGTCTAGCGATTGCATCCCTTTTTGAATCGCATGGTGAGATTTGACATAGAGCAGTGCTGCGGTCTGATCGTCAATGGCTTCTCGCAAATGCTCTGCTTCTACGTGATTGGCATGCCCGACCTCTACGACTTTCCCACCGCCCAGTGCAATCATCTGTTGAACGGAAGCGCCGAAGTGCACCGCGTGTCCTTTTTGGATGATGATCTTGTTATTCAACCCTTCGGAAAAAGGAAGCCGCTCGATCATACTCAGATGGCACCCTGCTATGACTGCCGCTACACTAATAGCAATGCCGGCAGCTGCTCCTGAGGTAGGACAACCGTCTTCTGCACCTGTCGCCTCTGCGATATGATGACCTGCCACAATCATCAGCTCACTGATTTCTACATAATCCATGGCGGCTTCTCCCATGGCCTGTGCGATAGAAGGATGGACGGCACTAGCACCCAGTGCCGTCATCTTACCGCTTGCGTTTATGACTTGCTTCAACCCTAACTGCTGATAGATTCCCATGGTTTGCCCATCCTTCCTGTGAAAACTCTTCTCTCTATCCTCATTGTGTCGGAATCGGGAAAATGGCGCCAAGAATCATGGCTCCGATAATCGCACCTCCTGCAATCGGTTTGTTGTAATAGTAGAAAATCGCTGCTCCTGCTGTTGCGCCGAGTCCAACTGGAATCGAAGCCATAATCGCAGAAATGATGATCAATGGGCCTAAGTAACGCCCAGCAGCGTTTCCGGCTCCCATCATGACATCGGCACCAAAGGTGGAGTTCGATGCGTTGATCGTATACTTCCGAATCAAAATAATGACGGTACCAATGATGAAGCCCAAGAGCGCACCTGTCGCCAGCGCCAAAGGAAAGGAAGTCAACGGAGCTGTGAATCCCGCTCCCAACATCAACGCTGGGACGCCAATCCCGATACCTGTTTGCAACGAACCGCCAATATCGAGAATCCCAACCAGCGGCCCCTCCAAAACACGAGCAAACAAAAAGCTCGCACCAAACGCAGCAGCTGCACCATAGCCGCCACCCTTGATCCCCGCCTCGAGCATCGCAACGATGGCGATATCGTTAAAAGCACCGACATGATACACATAGTAAAGATGAGTACCCGCAAAGATTCCCGCAGACAAGCACGCCACAAAAAGCGGAAATGCCCATTCTGAATACCAAAACCCTTTTGCTTGCAATTCACCCATTACTTTTTCACCACCGATCCAAATGTTTCGTGAAGCTCTATCAACCACTGTGGAATTTCCACGTACATACTCTTCAAGAGCGCGACATCAAAACCGCGGAAGAAGCCACTGAATACAAACAAGAGAATGACTGCAATAAACATGGATTTGGTAATTTTGTTCCAACCACTGTCGTCCAGGCCTTTCCCGATCAAAATACCCAAGACGATTCCAGGCACCGCATTTCCCATGACCAAGTGAGACAAACCACCCAAGACCGTTCCCCAAATCCCTGTCCGTTTGCCTGCATCCATCGCCGCCATCCAGAACACAATCGGCATGATCGGGTTGATCAACCAGTTCGCAGCCGGGACCAGTACCTTCGTCGCTACGAGCTGCATCGATTCGGGAATCGCCGTTGCAGTGGAATTCAACACAGTGACCACGACGACACCAACTGCTGCTCCGGCAATCGCCATTTGCTTCGGATTGTGCAACGTCTCCGCGACATTCTTGTTGCGCCAGAGCAACACGGCCGCCGCCCAGTTCGGGATAACGCGATGATCCACATCTTGCGTCAACGCACCCGCACCAACAACAGACGCCCACGAGTTAAACAAAAAGCCAAGACCAAATGAAAAGTGGGAAATGGGATCGCCCGCACACGCGTTCAGCTCTCCAAAAGTCCGGAATGCTCCCATCCCCTGTACATTGGGTGCATGGAACATCCTCGCTGCCCCCGCACCAACACCGAAGCCGACCAATGCCCCGATGACAATCGACTTCAACACAATCATCAACGTAACCACTGAACCTACCCCCTGTCTCTTTCTATCGCTGACGAACCAACTGCCCTATACCCGCATTCTGCTCGGTCTGCTGCTGAAACGTTATATTTTCTACATGGATTAGACCCAGCCTCACTTGAATCTCTGCGGTGATGTCATACCGCGTCCGTTTGCGAGGGAAGAACAATCCCAAAAATCGCTCATGCTTGACTGTTTCTGTCGCCGACACAATGGAAACCCCTACAGGTTCGATTCGCACGACCAAATCACTCGTCTGTCTCGCCACAACGTGCTTGATTTGGGAAAAAATCTTGTTGAAGGCTCCTTCTTTCGTATCGCCACTCCCGGATAATCGCAAGGTCTGCGTCGTCTCCGTGTACATAGATTACTTCCCTCCCAGCTTGATGTATTCTTCCACCATGCGCCTGCCCAGCTCTTCTGTATCCATGAAGCCAAAGCCAATCACTTTTTTTCCGCTACGCAAGGCAGTAATACCAGCATCTACGGAGCGCAAGCCGTACTCGACCGGAAAACCATACTTGGTCTTGGCAGTGAGTGCCCCAGCCCCACCACTTCCGCAAAAGGACAGCCCGAGATCTGCACTCTCACTGACCATGACATCTCCTACCTTCATATCCGCGCCAACACCTGGAATGACGATCGCGGTCCCGCCAGCAGCTTCGATTCCTTTTGCAATGTTCTGTCCTTTTCCGAGACGATCACCAATCACGATTTTTACCTTAGACATATCCAAAACCTCCCTATATTCACAGCAATGTTTTACGATGGCCCCATCTGCATGGCACGGATGGCTTCAAAATGAACTGCTAACAGAAACGCTTCTGTGTCATCTGCCTGCCACGCACTCTTCTCTTCCAAAAGAACTTTGTGCGAGAGCGTAACCATATCGGGATGAATTTCGGCGAATAACTCCGCTTCAATCACGGGCAGCCTTTCACCGTTGGTCATCCGTCGTACAAATGCCAGTACATGAGCTCCGATGGCTAGCCAGCGATCTCTCGGTATTTGAATCTCCATGAGGCGGAACTCCTCCTCAATTTTTTGGAGAATTTGTTTTGTTTCTGAAATTTCAGATAAATATTCTGATTTTGTCTCAATCAGTTCCTTGAGAATGTCATCAATCATTTGCATGTCAGTACCCTTCCCGAAGTAATCCCTTGATAAGCCACTACTCTTTCCATTGTCTCCACCGTTTCTTGTTCACTGTCGGTCAAAATTGTCGGCTCTTTTTTAATCTGCAAAATGGATACGTCCGCGCATGCCCCTACTTTCAACGTCCCGATCTCGTTTTCCAGCCCGAGAATTCGTGCGGGCGCAAGCGTACTCGCAGCAATCACATCGTCGAGCGAATAACCCATGGCGAGAAACTTCGTGAGGGTGTGCGTCAAGCTGTGCACAGGACCATCGATGTTGCGCCGGTGAACATCCGTGCTAATGACATGTGGCTTAATACCTTGGGCCTGCGCATGACGCAATGTTTGGAAGCTGAAGCTCGCTTCGCCGTGCCCGATGTCGAGTAAGACTCCCCGCTCCAACGCGTCTTGCGCCTCTGGTATCAACTCTCCTCGTTCGTCGAACATCCCTCCTTTTTTTCCGTGAAACGCATGTGTCACTACGTCTCCCCGGTCTAAGAGAGGCAATATTTCCGTGAGTTTTGGCGGAGCGTTTCCGATGTGAACCATCATAGGTACGCCCGCTCCCCTCGCTGCTTCCTTGGCTACGAGCAAGGGTTGTATCCCGTTTTGCTTGACGACAGAACCGCTCATGCGGGCTTTTACCCCTCGTAAAATCGGTTGTTTTCTTATGAGGGCTGCCGCTTCTCTCGGGGTTAACCGCGACATGTCTGCGAGTTCCCCGCCTCCTGTGCACAAGCCATCCCCTGAAATGTTCAGAAATGCCAGAACACGAGTAACAGAAGGATACACTGCTTCTTCAAGAAAAGCATCAAACGACCATAGTCCGACACTGCCAGCATCTACTACGGTTGTCACTCCTTGCTCGATCCCGACCCGATCCGCGGCTACGCCCAAACTCGTCTTTGTCGGAAAAACATGAGCGTGCAAATCGATCAGACCAGGTGTCACCACATATCCCTCAGCATCGATTATCTCCTTGCTTTCCAGATTCATCCCTTGATCATCGGTTGTCTTCCCTTTCTCATACAACCCAACGATCCGCCCTTCCCGAATGGCAAGATCATAGTGCCCGTTCAGGTTCTGGGAAGGATCAACGACCCGTCCGTTGCGTATGAGTAGATCCACTTTCACTCTCTACCGTCCCCTTTCCTGAAAAATAGCGCATAATGGCCGTCACTTCACTAGGTGGAACTTGGAGGTTTGCCTCAGCCATCAATCGGTTCAGCCTTTCACGCCATGCCTTCCATTCTATCGATTCCGCCTCTGCCGACGATTCCCACTCCTCCTGATAAGGTGAGCCAAAAGCCAGTCGATTTACCATCAATAGGAGGTGCAGCGTCAGTCCGCTTGCCATTTGTTCTGTTAGGTACTCCCGGAAAGCAGTCACGATTTTTTGACTGATTTCATACCCTTTGCAAATGACATCCTGGGACAGCCTCTCGACCACCGGCAAATCTGACGGAATAAGATCAGCAGTCAGAGTAGGGAACCAAGCTTCCTTGCGAGCATTCACAGCCTGCTCTCGAATTCCTCCCTCCACTTGCAAGGCTTCCAGACAGTTCTGAATCTGGTTGATATCTTGGCGGGTTGGAAGAGGACTGACAATCACAACAGGCACCTCAGCTTTGATCGGAAGGACACTAATGATGACATCCACGCGACGACTCGCCAAATACTTCTCTACCTCTGTGCTGGAACACAGGCCTACGACCCGAAGTGAACGCAATTCGCTTTCCAGGTACGTTTTCAAAAACCGTGAAGTCCCTCTGCCTGTTCCGCACACGACGAGCGCATCTGCCTTTTTCTGCTCCAGCCAGCGATCATAAGCTGCTTGAAAATGCAGAACAAAGTAAGCAATGTCGGCATCAAGCCAATACACCCCGCGATGCCAAAACACTTCTTCGCATGAGCGCTTGACTGCATCAAACATGCGTGCGTAGGAACGGCGAATCTCCTCCGTCAGAGGATTCGCAAAAAGAACTCCCTGACGATAACGGTTCAAACTGTCATCCAGGTGAGCAAATAGCAGTCTGACCAGTTCCTGATCCTCGTACAACGGTGCCAGCATCCGGTTACTAACCGCTTCCGTCAGCTCTTTGGTGGCCTGGAAAACGTCCAAAACAATCCTCCCTGCTCGCGCCTCTCGTGGCACCTGTTCGGTCCCTAACAGAGGAAGGCACGCATACGCAATCTCGTGTTCGGGAATAACGACGTTCAATCGCTGACATAATGCTCGAACCTCGTGTGAAAACAGCTCGTACCCGATCCAATGCCTCGCTTCTCCCATCTCGGCATCATCTGCAGTGACCAATTGACCCCGCTGTACGCGATGGACGACAATGCATAAGCGAATCAGCAAACTAATCAGCGCTCGGTCTGTCAGCGTCTCCGCAGCAGCATTCATCCATGCTTTGATGCTGTGAATAATCTCCCCTAATTCTGCCCGGCTGATCAGCCACTTCTCCAATAACGGACCCGTTCTCGCCTCTTGTCCATTTTCTAAAAACATCCCCTGTACCATCCGATACATGTCGTTTCCATCCAACAGATCGTGAATCAAGTTTTCGAGAGCATACCGCTTGTGCCGCTCACTCCCGTCCACACGTACACCGTACCTCTGCTTCGTGACGAGCTCAAGACGCCAGCCATCGAGCAGCTTTTCCGCGTCCTTAACATCGGCAACGACTGTATTGCGACTGACTCCCATGTGGTCGGCCAAATCGTTCATCCTCTGATACCCATCTGACAGCAGAAGAATGAACAAAAAATGCTTGACCCGATCCTTTTGCGGCAGAATGAGTGTCTTGCTGTCATCCCTTTGCAAATTTTCCTTCAAAGCATTTCGATGCTCTTGTTCTTCCGTGATCCACAGCCCTTTATTCGGTTGAGAATGGAGGATGACATTTCGTTCCTTTAGCCATTGCCTGACGTTCTCCAGATCGTACTTGACGGTTCGCTCGCTAACTTGGAAATCGCGCGCTACATCCTTAATTTTCAGCGGATAATAGCTGTCGAGTATCACCTTCAGTAATGAATGGGAACGTGTGGTTAAAAAGACCATTCCTTTCTCCTTTCCATAAAAAGCTGTGTCCTTGCTTGAGATTCATTATAGAAAACGCTTTCTCGGTGGTAAAGAACGATTCCTTTCCCCATCAATCGTGCAATTTTTGCAATTATCAGTTTGATTCGACAGCAATGAAAAAGATGACCCCGGTTAAAACTGGGGCCATCCTCTCTGTATAACCTATTTGACATAGATCGTCGTTTTTGCAGTTGCCTTTGTATCCGTTTCGATATTTTTCACTGCTGCCCCAAACTTATGTGTCTTTTTTTGCTCTGGCTTGAACTTTAGCAGTACTTTATGCGTTTTATTTTCATCATCATATTCTTCATTGATTTCGGTCACGTCAAACTTTATCACTCCGCTTCCACTTATCTCCTCATCTTTTTCTTTATCATACATTTTCAAGAAAAAGAAAGGAGTATAGGTTCCCTCTTTACGTGGAGTAAAGTAGCCTGTTGTTACGTATACCCCTTTCTTGCGATCATGTGTGGTTCTTACTTTTTCTACCTTTTGAGTCGTATCTACTGAATTAAACGAGAAAAATAAAAACTTCGCGTCTTCTCGAATCATTCCCTTATACGGAGTATGTACAGTGAATTTTATTTTTTCACCAACTTTAAGTTTTTGTTCAGGTGAAATAAAAAATTCTGAATCTACAGAAGGCACCGTTACCGGCATGTTGTCTACAAAGATCCTTTTATTCGCTCTTCCTACCCATATTTTATCTGTATCACTCATAATGATCTCAAACTCGATACCCAAACTTCCCACTCTGTCGCCGATAATATCCTCCGGTGTAAATGTCGCCTTTGACACATAGTTCTTTCCCTTTATTTTCGTGTCTGGCTCAATGGTTATCGTCTGCTCTTTATCCATTTTTGCCTTAACCACGATTTTCGCTTCGAATGATTTTCCCTCTTTTTTCGTAACGGCCTCCACCTGAATCTTCGTACCGGGAGCATACCTGTCTTTGTCTGGACTTATATTTAGTTCAACCGGTATCGACTCTTCCATTTCTTCAGATGCCAAGGTGACTGTTGGTGACGATGTAACAAGCAAGGCTGATGCAACCATCCAGCTCATGAGGAAATAAATCCACGAAGACTGCTTTCGCTTCATGAAAAGCATTCCGTACCCCTCCAACCATTTTTTGGTGAAAACCTCCATCCAAATAGTATCATTACACAAAAAAGGTCCGCAACGAAAGGTTACGGACCTCTACCAATACCTCTACTTGTAGGAGGTGCTTACAGAATTCCACCCAAGCTCGCACCTTTGACAAACAGTCGTTCGATATTTTTCTCGACCGTTGGATCTGGTACCAATGGGGGTGCTTGATGTGGTTTGGTGCGGGCATCAATAATCAGATTATCGCAACCCCAATGCTTGTTCTCATAGTAGCTGTTCACACCGTACATGTCGTGGGATGGATTGCTTCGTGTGAAGGTTGCCCACAGGAAGTTTTGTAGCGACGCGCTCAGGAAGGTACTATCATCACAAAGGATGATCATCGGGCAAGACGGGATCGGCCCCCTCGCCTGAATCGCATCACACAGATTCTGTAATTGCTGCTGGGCGCTCGCGTAATCGGTAAATGCAGGACCCTGGATCGACACCACACCTGGCATAATCAGGCGGGCATTCTCAAACTCTCGCAAATCCTTCAGTTCATCCGGTACCTCTTTGCACAGCTCTCGTTTTTGATCGCCGTAAGCTGCGAGGACAACCTTACTGCCACTGTTTAAGCCCGTTCCCGAATAATCCAGCGTATCAATAGTCGTGTTTGTATAAAAATGAACATCGCGATGCAAATCGATTCTCTCCAGAATATAGGTCATAAAATCAACTTCATCATGCGTCGTCAATGGTCGGTTTTCTTCGGCGGTAATGAATAAATACTTGGCTAAGCTCAATTGTCCCGTCCCTAAAATGCGGTTGGCAATGGTGAGCATCTCCGTCGGCTGTTTGACTTGCTGATATGGCGTATACCGCTCGCTTCCGATGGCAAACAGCAGCGGATGTACACCGGCGGCATCTACTGCGTGGACTTCTTTAACACCCGGGATTTCTTGTTTGATCGCATCACCCGTTAACTCGTGAATCAACTGACCGAACGATGTATCCTCTTGTGGCGGACGGCCCACAACTGTGAATGGCCAAATGGCATTCGGCTTGGCATACACTTTCTTTACCTTCATCACAGGGAATGGATGGATCAGACTGTAATAGCCCAGATGGTCACCGAATGGTCCTTCTGGTTTCGTATCTCCAGGATAAATATCTCCTGTGATGACAAAATCCGCATCATTGCTTATGCAGTAACCATCGATATAGCTGTAGTGAAAACGACGCCCAGAGAGCAAACCTGCAAAAGTAATTTCGCTCAAGCCTTCTGGCAGCGGCATTACAGCCGACAAAGTATGTGCAGGTGGCCCGCCTACGAAACAGCTTACTTTCAGCGGCATCCCCATTTTGGTCGCTTTGGCTTGGTGGACTCCGATTCCACGATGGATTTGATAGTGCAAGCCAATTTCTTTGTTTACTTCATACTCATTACCAGTAAGCTGCACACGGTACATACCCAAATTGGAATTCATGATTCCCGGCTTGTCCGGATCCTCCGAATAGATTTGGGGCAGCGTCACAAAAGCTCCACCATCCATCGGCCAGCTTTGGATGAGTGGAAGGTCCGTTATGCTGATTTCCTGTGCAGTTACCGGCATGCTAGTGGATTTTTTTGCAGGCAATGCTTTCAGAGCAGCAAAGCCGTTCTCGATATTTTTAAATGGCTGCTTTAGCGCTTTCATCGGATCATTGCGCATGGCGATGATATTTTCAGCGGCTTTCCAGGTGCTTCTGAAAATAAACTTGCTGCGCTCAATTGTACCAAATAGATTGGATACCGCGCGAAATTTTGAGCCTTTTACATTTTCAAACAACAAAGCTGGTCCGCCTGCTTCATACACCTTCAAATGAATGGCGGCCATTTCCAGATAGGGATCTACTTCTTCGCGAATACGGACCAAATGTCCGTGCCTTTCCAAGTCAAGGATGCACTCTTCTAAATTCTGATACATATCTATAGGGCTCCAATCACTAGATTCTAGATTTACCTGTAGATCAATACCTTCTCATCATACAGGAAAGATCCTACAAATTCACGATACCCTTCCGCACAATTTCTTGAAGCTCGCTCAGCTCTCTGATTTCGTACGTCGGCTGAATGCTCGTCTGATTTTGCTTGCCCAGCGGATTGAACCAGCACGTATCGATCCCGTAATGCGCTCCCCCTTGTATATCAGAGGTCAACGAATCTCCCACCATCAATACGTTCGCCTTCTCCGTCCATTGCAATTTGGAAAACGCGTAGTCAAAAATTTCCCGATCCGGCTTCTTATAGCCGACCTCTTCGGAAATAATCAGATGCTCAAAAGAGTCGCAAAGCGGTGAAGCGGCAATTCTTGCCGTTTGCACAGAGGCGAACCCATTCGTAATGATCGCCAAGCGGCAATCCTCCAAACTGTTGCACAATTCAACCGCTCCAGGTACCAAATGCACTTCTTTGCCCAAGGATTCAAGATAGGTGCTGCCGAACGCCTCTGCATCGACGTCTAGCTGAACAGCTTTGAAAAGTCTACGAAATCTCTCTACACCCAGCTCTGCTAGAGTGATCCGCCCCTTTTCTAAATCCTCCCACAATCCTTTACTGATCTCTTTGTAGGTCGCTCCATAATCAGACGATCCCGTAGCGAGTCCAAACTGGGAAAACGTCTTTTGCAAAGCATTTTCTTCTGTCGTTTTGAAGTCAAGAAGTGTATCATCTACATCGAATAAGATGACTTGATAGCGCATGGCAACCTCCAGAAATCTTTACTGATCAAGTATTCGTACAAACTAACACCTTTCTATCATATCAAAAATAGAAGGCCAAACTGCATACAAAAAGCCTCGAACTGTATCATTCGAGGCCAAGAAAGCTATTTTAGAGGAGCGGCTTCTGGATCAACGTCGCGAATTTGAACCGATGAACATGACCATCGTTGAATGTGGTCGATCCACTTACGAAATGAACATGTTTCCCATTCCCAACCGGGATGGCAGGTCCAGTAACAATTCTCACACCATGCAGATGATTAAAGAAATCTGTGCTGGATCGAATGACATGAACGTGGCTGTTTCCTCTCGGGATGGCTTGACCAGTGACACCAGCAAAACGGTGGTTATGCCGATCTGCTCCTTGTTCTGCAAGCTGCGTACTACCTAAAAACTCATGAACATGTCTTTGAAGCCGCGTTGTACTTTTTCGTTTTAACTTCCATTTCATCCTATTCTTTTTCGCCATTACTTCCATCCTTCCACCCTTGGCTTACTCCCACTATATTCAGGCAGACAAGGAGGCGAACTGGTCAACAGCTTGTTTTCTACGAAAATCCATACTACCCTAGCTTAGTTCACACTTTTTCCAACATAGCTCCCTGCAATAATGATCGAATTGGTATATCCGCCACTTACATTATCGAAACCTGAGAGTAAGGTTGGAACCCCCAGAAATTCAACTGTATCTTCTTCGTAGATATCTAATCCACCTAGATAAACGACTTGGTAGCTATGCTCCTCGTCATTGACGACATGCAAGACAGAAACGGTTCCCATTTCCGGTATTTCTTCCTCTTCGATGCTTAGCACTGTTCCTTTATCTTGAATCATCGAGGCATGATACTTGGAAATATTTTTATTGATATGTTTCGGTTGCACATTTTGATCAACTAATTGCTTGGCTTCCTTCACTTTCTCCCCGGTTGCCGGGAACAGATGAGCATACTTCGCCAAAAACGCTTTGGATTCCGGTGGAAATTCTTCTCCAGCTTTAAAGCCATTCACTTCATGTAGGGCGAGTACAGCCATCGAAAGATACGTAGCGACATTATTATTTTCTGATTCCACCACTCCCCCTTTAGCTTCACTCGTGGAAGAAGAGCCTTGTGTGGCTAAATTGGAAAACGCGGATGAAGCACTTGAATTGGTTGAACCACATCCTGTAGCAAGAATAAAGGCAACAAGTATGAATGCATAAGAAAATGAAACTCTCATGTAAATCAACCTTTCCTATTATTTCCTTCCCTTCATTATCTCATGGTATATTATCTCTCAACAAGGTAAAAGGAAGGTGAAGCAATGAACGCACTCTTAGTAATTGATGTACAAAACGGAATTGTGATTTGTGGGGATTACGAAGAAGAACTTTTTTTGATGGAACAGGTAATCAAAGATTTTAAAGAGAGCAATCGCCCTGTCATTTTTATCAGACATATCGATGATGCAGAAGAAAGTCCACTGAATAGAAGCTCTATCGGCTCTGAAATACGCCCTTCGTTAAAAGACTATTCCGACTACTTAATCGAGAAGCATACTCCTAGCTCCTTCTTCCAAACGGAGCTCTCACACACTTTAGAAAAGTTAGGGGTCGATCATCTTTTTATCATCGGTTTTGAGACGGAATTTTGTTGTATGTTTACGGCGATCGCTGCCTATGATCGCGGATATAAAGTGACATTCATTAAGGACGCAACTGGAACAACAAATACCGCCGAAACATACGGCATGCAAGGTTTAGACATTAACCGGTTTGTAGGTACCGTTCTTCGTTGGTCGAGTGTCATTGAAGTAGTAAACTACGCCGAGTACACTGAAAAATACAAGTGATGTGAGAAGGCACTTAAAAGAGAACTAGCTGATAGCCAATCCTTTGCAGAACGTTCCGTTAGCTATATGACAAAAGATGTCATAATGAACGATTTATACTGAATCCATCAACGAAACGATTGGAGGATTTCAGTATGACAGGTCTGCGTATTTTTGCAAAATGGGTAATGATCGTAGGGTTGTGCCTGATGTTCGTTTCATCTGGTATTTACAAGCTGATAGGACATCCAGAGGCAACACTTGCTTTCCAAGCACTCGGGTTTCCCTCTTGGTTTCAAGTTGTGATCGGTTTAGGAGAAGTGCTCGGCGGACTAGGGTTACTGATGAAAAAGTATACACGTTACGCCGCCTACGTGCTCGCAGTGATTATGCTGGGTGCTACAATCACTCTTCTTTTACATGGTGACACATCTACTGTAGCGATTCCGCTTGTCTTATTCCTTGTTTTCTTGCTGATCGGTCGCCAGAGTGGTAGCAAAAAACAGCCGAATCGTGCTTCGTCAATTTAATTTTATGACTCACTAAAAAGGCCGCCAGTTCCCCCTCCTTTACCAAATGAGGATCTGACGGCCTCCCGTTTTTTCTTCGAGCTCGTTCGTTTACAAATGCTTTTTTATAAAGTGTAGTAGGGTCTGACCTTGTGCGGTAAGAATTGCTCCCTTACCTTGGCATTTTGGGCATGATTCCTCTTGCTTGTTTTCATTCACAAGAATCCCCTTGCCTTCGCATTCCCAGCAGGATTGCTCTAAGTCATCCATCGAAATCGTCATGAGGCATAACCCTTTCCCTGCTAAAAATAACCGTACCTTGTCCTTATTTTAACACGAATTCGTCATGTTCTGCCAGCAAGTTCACTTTCGCTGTGGCAGGCTCTTCCTATGTAGAGATGCAAATATTTCCACATACCCTTCTGCCCGGGATCATAGTAGGTAAAGATAGTAAAAAAGGAGGGATGACATGTGGATCAAGAAAAAGTAACCATCAAGATTAACGACAATGGATCAATTCGTGTTACCGGTGAAGTTGAGTTGCTGGATGGCGCAGGTGACAAGTATGATGTCGGTTCATCTTTTTCACTCTGTCGATGCGGTCAATCCGAGAAAAAACCGTTCTGTGATGGCACGCATAAAAAAGTAGGCTTTGAAAGTGCACCACGAGCAAAAGCATGATCCGAAAGAGCGCAGATGCGCTCTTTTTCTTTTATCCATCGCTTTTTATGTCAAATTGTTTCCTCCTCGAACTATTGGTATAATTTTGAAAAGCATTCTGAAAGCGAAAAGCCTATGATAAAGACATTCCGATCCCATACGCAATGGCGAAGAACTTTCCTTCGTCAGTTATGGCTGACAAAGTTAGGAGTCCACAACCATGTATGCACAAGTTGTACGTTACAATCAATTTGGCGAGCCCCATGAAGTATTGAAGGTCGAACAACGACTGATTGAACCTTTGAAGCAAGATGAAATTTTAGTAAAAATGAGCGCACGTCCCATTAATCCTTCTGATGTCATTCCAATTCGTGGTGCTTACAAGCATCGTATCAACCTTCCCGCCATTCCCGGGTATGAGGGGGTTGGTACCGTAATTGATACAGGTCCTTTTGCTCCCCGCTCTCTTATCGGGAAACGTGTTCTGCCTTTGCGCGGTGAGGGTACGTGGCAAGAATACGTAAAAACGACAGCAGAGCTAGCCATTGCGGTTCCTGATTCGATCCCAGATGATATCGCCTGTCGGTTGTACATAAACCCCATCACTGCGTGGGTCATATGCAATGAGACCCTTCAACTGTCTTCTCAGCAGGTTTTGTTAGTCAATGCAGCCAACTCAGCCATTGGCCGTTTGTTTATTCAGCTATCCGCTCTTTTCGATTTTCGGGTGATCGCCATTGTCCGAAACGCAAGATACACCGAGGAGTTGATACAACTCGGAGCGTGGCATGTCATCGACAGTTCACGTGTGTCGGCTTATGATGCCATCATGAGTGTAACGCACGGACAAGGTGCGCATGCGTCTATTGATTCCATTGGCGGCCCAGACGGTTTAGAGCTGGCGAAGTCTACACGTGCCAGCGGGATTTTCTTGTCGTTAGGCCTTCTATCGGGAGTTCAAGTGGATTGGTCGATCATCTCGAAAGAGCTTGGCGTTCTCCCACAACTGTTTTTATTGCGCCACTGGAATCAACGCATATCTGTGTCTACCTGGCACGATACATTTGAGAAAGTCATCAAGCTTGTTGAGAATGGGAAACTCCTTTTGGCAGAGCCTGGAGAAAAATTTGCACTGCATGATGTAAAAGAGGCCGTGCAATTTGCGGAGAGCCGTCATCGTACGGGGAAAGTCATCTTGGTGTAAACACCAGAAAAAGACGCTAGGAACGGTCATGTACAAGTGGTTTCAATAACACCAAAGCCAAAAATGAGCGTCTTCTCGCCCTTTTTTGGCTTCGGCGAAACATAGGAGGTCCTATGGCTAGACATGAAAAGAGGTTTCTTAAAAATTATGAATCAAAAGCCTCGGAATATCTGAACGATAAAGAAAAAGCATCTCATCTCTTAAAAAAAGCAATGAAAAAAGCTGACAAAAAAGCGATCGGAGATGTTTGGGAGAATTTACAGCTACTCTTTAGTATTTTCGGTGATTGGTCGAGCGGAAAATATCGAACAATCCCTGTTAAATCCATCTTGATGATTATTGGCGGGATTTTGTACTTTGTTTCACCCATAGACGCCATCACAGATTTTATTCCTGTTGCTGGTTTACTAGATGACGCGACAATCATTGGATTGGTGTTTCGGCAAGTGAGCAGCGACCTTACTCTATACAAAGAATGGAAACAAAAGGAGTTTTTACAGGAATAGGAAAAATACATTCGAGTAGAGCGAGGTGATTTGATGACGTTACACAAGTATTTACATCATACATTTCCAGCGTTAATGCTAAGACCGCCCTTGTTTTATAGCTGGGATATTGGAATTCGTTTTGAGCTGGGTGTGAACTACGATTACCATAACGTTTATGAAAATTGTCCCTATTTACAGGGGGTTTATGGCCGAGCGATTACTTTATTCAAGTCTTTGCATGCACCTCATGATGACATTTTTATCGTCGTGGATGTAAACGATTTTGGGGACGGTGGGGCTTTCAAGCGTAAATTGAATGCCTTTTCCAAGTATGTGAAGAACAAATCCCTTTTGTATAAGCTGCAACAACACACTATCCCTTATGTTTTTCCAGAAGACGATGAAAATAAGACCTATCGAACGCATCGATTCGCCTTGAAGTGTAAGACATCGGACTTTTCATTTGTTCCGATGATAAAAGCGATCTGCCGTCAGGATATGGGATTACAACCACGTATTTTTCATCGGGTCTACTTTATCAATACGACTAAACAAACTATCTTTCACATCTATGACGATCGAGGCTGTGATTTATTAGCCACTTCTCCTGAAACCATCAGAGGGATTTACGAAAGCTATTCGCATTGGATTTTAGACTATGACAGAGCCAAGATCGATCAGGTATTTTCGTAAAGGGATGACAGCTATGGCAACACATTTCCGGCAGCGCGATAGATGTCATGCCACTCTTCTCGCGTCAAGCGAATATGGGCTGCTTTCACGCAATCTTTCATTCGGTCGATGTTCGTCGTGCCAATGACAGGTTGCATGTTCGCCGGGTGCCGTAGTAGCCAAGCGATGGCGATTGTCGTGTTGGACACTTCATATCTAGCTGCAATTTCATCGATTTTCTTGTTCAACTCAGGAAATTTCTCGTTCCCAAGGAAAGATCCTTCGAAAAATCCATACTGGAACGGCGACCAAGGCTGAATCGTAATATCGTGCAGCCTGCAGAAGTCGAGTACACTACCATCGCGGTTCACAGCCGAGTTGTTCTCCATATTGACGTTGAAGCCTTGCGAGATCATCGTCGCGTTCATAATGCTGAGCTGCAGCTGGTTAGCAACGATTGGTTGCTTCAAAAATTTGTTTAACAGCTGGATCTGCATCGGATTTTGGTTGGAAACGCCAAAGTGGCGCACTTTACCCATACTTTCCAAAAGATCGAACGCTTCCGCTACTTCTTCCGGCTCGACAAGCGTGTCTGGTCGATGAAGCAGCAATACATCCAAATATTCAGTTTTTAGGCGTCTGAGAATGCCATCCACTGCATTCAAAATATGCGCTTTGGAAAAGTCGAACATGCCAGGCCGAATACCACATTTTGATTGCAACAGGATACGCTCGCGCACGCTAGGGCTCATCTGAATTGCTTTTGCAAATACTTCCTCACAACTGCCTTTTCCATAAATATCTGCATGGTCGAAAAAGTTCGCTCCTTCTTCAAGTGCAGTTTGTACGAAGCGCTCCGCTTGCGATGTATCAAGTGATCCAATCCTCATGCAACCGATCGCGATGACTGGTACTTCCAACTTGCTCGTGCCGAGTGGTATGGTTCTCATGTCAATCCTCCGATTCCATTTTTTCATGTGTCATTTCAAAACAATCGTTTCAACACTCCCCCCTACTGGTGCTATAAAGGACAGGTTTCGATGTTGAAATGGAGGTACAGACAAAGAAAGCAGGGCTTGTTTAAGCGGATTATCATGAGAGCTCATTGGTTTATTCAACTCGCAAGACTGAGAATCCTGCGGGTATGGAATAGCCATGAATCAGAAAAGAGAGTTCTACAACGTTAAGGATTTCAGAAAGCAAAAACAGCCGGTTTTGTAAAGCCTGAAAAGCCTGCCTATCCCTCTAAAAGAGTGACAAGCGGCTTTTATTCTCCTCCTCTATAGCGATAACCTCTCTCGTTGCTTCTATGAAAGATAATATGATTGGTGAAAGCCATTTGTCTTTATGCCATAACATCTGTGTATACACGTGCAAGTCCGGAATTTGCCATGGAAGAGCAACAAGTTCGCCCCGTTCAACTTCCGCTTTCGTTGTCATTTCAGGAAGAAAGGCAATACCGATTCCCGTAATTGCACATTGTTTAATAGCTTCGGCATTTTGAAACTCTAAATACGTAAGACTATCAATGCCCTTTTTCTCAAATTGCCGGTCAAACATGGTTCGATAGGGACAACCCTTCTCATTCGTCAGGAACACTTGTCCATGAAAATCTTCCAGATGCAGTACAGTTAGTTTCGAGAGTGGGTGGTCTGGAGCGGCGAAAAAGCGGAACGTTTCTTCTACCAACGGCTCCACTGCAAGTGCGCTCGAGCGAATGGGTTCGTCCAACATAAAGACGACATCCGCGGCTCCCTCAAAAAGCGTTTGCTTGAGTTGTTGATTTGGAACGGAGCGGAAGATGAGACGAACTCTCGGATGGCGCGAACGAAATAGGTGAAAGACAACTGGAAGCCTATAGGCGCAAAGAACTTCGTTAGCACTTACAGTTAGGGTCCCGCTTACATTTTCATTGTCATGAACAACACTGCGAGCTTCGTCCAATTTGTCTAAAACGCTTTGAATATGAGTTAAAAAGCGTTTTCCCGCAGTTGTGAGAACGAGCTGCTTGCCCAAGCGGTCAAAGAGACGAACACCAAGCTCATCCTCCAATGCTTTTATTTGCATCGTGACGTTGGAGGGGACGTAGTTCAGCACTTCCGCAGCCCGACTGAAATTTAAAGTTGATGCAACCGTGCGGAACGTAATCAGTTGGCGCAATTCCATCATACAATCCCCTTTTACTTTCAAGATTATTGAATATTACTTTGAGTTTTATTCACTTTTACTGAGACTATCACAGAACTATACTAACAACAAGAAATACAACCTTAATGTATGGTTTCATTTTGAAGGGGGAGACAATATGATGGATTATGAGATTTTTGATTTGGGTGACGTAACCTTGCAATCAGGGGTTACGTTACCGAGCGCTTTTATTGCTTATAAGACTTATGGAAGATTAAATGAAAAGACAGATAATGTCATCGTCTATCCAACCGCTTTTGGCGACCAGCATGTTCAGAATGAATGGTTGATCGGAAACGGCATGGCACTCGATCCGCAGAAATATTTCATTGTTGTTCCAAATCTGCTGGGCAACGGATTATCTTCTTCTCCCAGTAACACGCCTCCCCCATTCGACCGGGCTAATTTTCCGCAGGTAACGATCTATGACAACGTGAAACTACAGCATCGGCTGGTGACCGAAAAATTCGGCATCAAAAAGATCGCTCTCGTTGTAGGCTGGTCAATGGGAGGCATTCAAGCATTCCAATGGGGGGCAAGTTATCCCGAGATGGTTGAACGAATTGCACCTTTTGCCGGAGTTGCAAAGACATGGCCCCAAACGTATGTGGTCCTGGACGGTATGAAAGCTCCGCTCATGGCTGCGACCCGCTTCGATTCAAGTAAACTAAACCAGTTGACTTCTGCGGACATGCGCGCCGTTGGCCGTGTCTATGCAGGATGGGGTGTATCGCAGGCGTTTTACAGAAATGAACTTTATCGTGGGCTGGGATTTGACTCATTGGCAGATTTTGTGTCTGGCGTCTGGGAAGATAGCTTTATGAAAATGGATCCGCACAATGTCCTGGCCATGTTATGGACAGGACAACATGCAGATATTAGTGCAAACCCGACCTATAACGGAGATTTCGATGAGGCGCTCAAAAGCATTAAAGCACTTGCCTGCGTCATGCCAGGGAGCACGGATCTCTTCTGCTCGGCAGACGATAACGAATATGAAGCTAAGCTAATACCTCATGCTATTTTTAAACCTATCGAGTCGATCTGGGGCCATTTTGCTGGTCGCGGAATCAATAGTGCCGATAATAAATTTATTGATGACAACCTAAAACGCTTGTTGGCGCTTAGTAGAAACGAATAGATCATTATTAGCATTCGAGTGTTCTGTAAGGACCCCGGTCAGAGTATTCCACGTAACGGCGTTCCCGGTCAAGGCAACTGGTAATGTGGGAACATTTGTCTTTTGAATGAACGATCCCTTCTGATCTTACATGAGGTCACCAGAACTTTCTGGTGTTGCTGTACAAACAAGAAAAGCCCTTGTATTCAAAGGCTTTTCGAACATTTGTATGGAGCGGGTGATGGGAATCGAACCCACGCCGCAGGCTTGGGAAGCCGGAGTTCTACCATTGAACTACACCCGCATGATGTTCGTGCATTTCATTCCAACTGCTTCCAATTATATAGCTGTCTGAATTATTTGTCTAGCGTCTCCAATCAAATGGAGCCTTGCCAATCATTCAAGAAAAGACCGCCCGGGCATCATTCCCCGTTCGGTCTTCTCTGCTTGGTTTGGCATCAGGCATGCGCATAGGTTTGTTGCGAAATAATTCGCCCACTCTCCATTTTCACAACCTGATCAGCAAGATGGAAGTAGCGATCGTCGTGTGTGATCGCAATGACACATTTGCCCTGTCTCTTCATTTCTGGCAACAAGGATTCGTAAAAGAATTGACGATACTCTGGATCTTGGTCCGCTGCCCACTCATCAAAGAGGAAAATGGGCCGGTCTCTTACCAGACTGAGCATTAAGGCAAGACGTTTACGTTGACCCGTAGACAGCTTCGTCGTGCTAAATGTACCCGTTTCATCCACTTCTACTTTGTCAGCAATGCGAAGCACCTCTAAATATTTGCTCACTTCTTCTTGCTTTGCTTGGTAGTCGATGCCGTACATCTTCTCAAACAAATAGAAATCGCTGAAGATCGCGGAGAAGAATTCGCACCGTTGATCAGCATTCACTTTTTGGCCATTCATGAAAAACTCGCCCTCATCCTGCTCATACAATCCGGTAATCAGCTTGGCAAACGTTGACTTCCCACTACCGTTCCCGCCAACAATGAAGACGATTTCCCCTTTTTGGCAGGAGAAATCCAGCGGCCCTACGGAAAACTCTTCGCCCTCCTTGTTCTTGTATCGGAAACGCACTTGTTCCGTTGAAAAAGACTCAAAATCTTGCGCGTTCCGCTCAGCCAAGGTTTCCTCTTCTCTTCTCGTTTCCACTGATAACGAATCAAGCAACGCATTCAATCGCTGCCAGCTGATCTTGATGCGAATGAGCTCCGGTACTGCATTCAAAATACCGTGAACGGGTCCTGTCATATACAAAAAGACAAACACATAACTAATCAGCATCTCTTTTTGAAGCGAAGGGAATAGAACCGGGAATAAAAAGGCAACTGTGCCGATTACCACAACGAAAAGCAATTCCCCAATCAAATACACGTTCACAAACTTAAATTGGCCCGCTGATTTCTTATGTCGGTAGTCAGAGCAGCTTCTTTCCATGTCTGCTTCGAATTCTTTTCGTTGCGACTGCGTCAGATACAGCTCCTTGAAGCCTCCGATCATATCGGTAATATAGGAGAAAAACACATTTTGGATGTCTCTGGTTTCCTCCCATACTTTATTTGCAAAGCGACCTGCCAGCGTGTACAAACCTACAGCCACAAAAATGACAGCCAGACAAAACAAAAATCCGTATAGATCCAGGGATCCCAGATAAATAAAGCAAAACACAAGTGTAACCGCACTCGTCAGTGCCACAACGACACTATTGGCAAAGGTACTGATCGTTTCCGTATCGTTATTTAACCCCGCATATATTTCACCGTTATCAAGTGTCTCGTACTTTTGATAAGGGGTCCGAAAAATTTTGCGGATCAGTTCCATTCTTTTTTCGTATACGATTTCATTTGTAATCACGATCAGTCGGCTACGCATCATTTTCTCCCCGACGATATACAACAAGATACCCAGGAGAAAATACAGGAAAATCGCTGCATGAAACTTGTTCGTAGAAGTGAGCGCCAGATTGATCATAAAAATGATCAGCGCATTCCCAAATCCGCTGATAAGCCCCTGGATGACAATAGACGTCATGGATGTTTCTTGCGATTTCGGGAACAAGCGGATGAGCGTGATGTAGACATTAAACAGAGCGAGTCCTGTCACCAATGCGTACATGGCGTAAAAAATGGTGATGGGAAGCCAGACCTCGATGAACGGCCATGGTAAGCCCATAAAAAATACATCCGGCAAATAGTATAAGGCGGCGGTCAAAACACTGCCCATGACAACAAATGCAACGAAGGATGCAAAACAGATTCGCCCCGCATTCACGGCGAGTTTGCGTTCACCTCGATAGACTTGCACGAAAATCTGCACGATTCCCCCACCAAGTAGCAACAAGAGGATCCCAAGGATTACGAGAGAAATGCTCGCCAGTCGATCCGCTTGAAGATTGGTGTCAGACACGACTACGGGAGGTTCTTCGCCGAGTACGAGATTGACGGCCCCTTCTGCGATAACAGATGCGTTCAACGAGTTGATATTGGTCAAAACGACGGCGCCCAGCTTTTCTTCTGGACGAAATACCATGTACGAAGAAAATGCAGGGTTGTTGCCACCGTGCGAAATTTGCCCTCCACCATCCTGATAAATCATCCAGCCTGACGCATACGAGAAACCGTCTGCAGCAGGGGCTACCGAACGATCAGGAAGATGGGAAGCACTCACCAGCTCGGAACGAAACGCAGATACCTCCATCCCCAACTGAAGCTGCAACCATCGCTCCATATCGTTTAAATTGGAAACGACATAACCGGCTGGCGTATTTCCGCGATATTCCGGCGCATCGTACACTTTCGGGGAAAAGAACTCGATTTTGTGCCCTCTTGCCATCTCCTCAGCGGGTGCCTGTGCCTTCAAAAAGGTATGGGTTAGTCCCAATTTGGCAATGACTTGTTGCTGCACATACTGCTCATAGGTCTCTCCGGTGACTTTTTCAACCACATAGCCCAGGATATCGTAGTTAATTGTCGCGTATTCATACTCGGTCCCCGGCTTGCGGACCAGTTCAGTATGATTGATCGCTCGCACAGTTTCTTCAATTGCATTTTCGCTGGAAGAAATAGGGATGGCGCCAATGCTTTCAAACGGAATCCCGCTGGTATGGTAAAGCAAATGCTTAATCAGGATCGTTTCCTGCTGTCCCTTATAGGTAACACCAAACCACGGGATATAGTTCTGAACCGGGTCGTCCAGTGAAAGTCGTTTTTGCTCGACAAGCTGATGAACGGCTAGCGCCGTAAAGGCTTTGGAGTTCGATCCGATTTCAAACAATGTATCAGCAGTTACTGGCTCTTGCTTCTGGATGTCAGAGTAGCCAAACGATTGCTTGTAAATGGTTTTCCCCTCTTTGACGACCACTACGGCTGCACCCGGGATTTTCTCCGACTCCATCGTTTTATTGACCAGCTGTTCAATTGCCGTTGCGATTTCCGAATCCTGTTGTACGCTCGTTTCGGCGTACACGGGCATACTGCCGGATAGTACGAGAACCAGACACATCAGCAAGAACGTCAGTTTTCGTCTCGACTCATCTATGATCTTTTGCAGATTGATCCACTCCTTTTTAGGCACTGCGTCTGTGGGAAAGACCGCAACCGCAAGTAAACGAGTACGTGATGTAAATTGGGATTGGATAGAAACCGTGGCGAATCAAACTCGCCACGGTTTCTTATTAGGCATCGCACATATACACGGGTTTCGAGTAGAGGCGCAAGGTTTCTCTCCATTTTTTAACCAATCGCTCCCACTGTTCTTGCTCGATTTGCTCTTGTTTCAATAGGCTAATCGGGATACACAAGTTTAATAGACGCCCGTCTATTTCAAAACGGGTAACACCCGCAGGCAAAACATGCCCTTCCGATACGATACGCTCTAATTCCGACAAACTGATTGGCGGGAACCGTATCAAGGCTGCTCCTGCCTCCGGACATTCGAGCATCCCTGTGGGCAGACGATGCACCGGGTGGCTATAGTTGTAACTGTCCACTAATTGACGCCATAGTGTCATTCGCCACTCATCATCCTGCCGCTTCTCATTTGGATAAAGGTAGAATCGCTCCTTGTTCCCTATCATCATTTCTGCCACAGGTGTTTCTCGTAAACGCTCTGTTTCCCATCGAAACACAGAATCTTGCTCCACTGATTGCAACCATGCAGCGACTGGCACAATATGATCCCACATATCCAAGTGAAAATCCTCATGTTCCACTACCTGTACGGGGATATGTTTGCACCCAAGCGCTTGAAGAGCAAAGGTCCGATGTGCACCATCAATGATCAAATACTGGCCGTTTTGCATGAGAATCGCCAGTGGAGGATGGCGCAAAATCCCTTCCTCCTCAATGATCTGTCTGGTCTTGTGTAGTCGCTTGTTTTCATGTGACTCGTGCAAACAAATACGAGATGACTCTACCAGTTTTAGATTTGCTAGCACATCGTACAAAATGGTAACCTCCAGTTAGTCTTGCAAGTGAGTTCCGATCCCCTGCGAGAGTGCTTGTTTGTAATAGTAGGCAGCAATGGCGATATCAAAAATCGCCATCCCCATCGGATTAAACATGATGGGCTCATCTTGCGGAAATTCTTTCATCTGGTCAAGGCAGACGATATCTGTGATGGATTTGGTATCTTCTTTTTGCAATCCTCTCTCCAGATGCATGATCTCGATGTCCGTGTTCTCACGGCAAACTTCAGTCCAGTCATCTACGATAATGGAGCGGGTATAGTCAAGAATTTTTGGTGTAAAATCGCGTAACGACACATTTAACAACAAAGAATGACGTTTGGGTTGCTTGTCAATAAAACCATGCGGTGACACGGTGCACGTAATAAACACATCTGCTTCGCAGTATGCTTCTTCCCACGTTTGCGCGATAACCGTTTTCTCTTTTATCTCAGCTGGAATATGCTCCTGCTGGATACCCGCAATGTCATAGAGAACCACCTTGTCGATCTTCTCTCCTAACAAGGCCGTGACCATTTGCAGATGAAGTCTGCCAATCGGACCAAATCCGATTATTCCGACCGTTACATTTTGCAGGGGACGTACTTGTTCGTAATGCTTGAGGAGAAGACCGGAAACAGAAGCAGTTCGAATGCCGCTGACCAGAGCGGTATTAATCGTTGCCACAGGCTTACCCGTTCTGGCTTCGTTCAGGATGGTAATCGAATGCGCGCGTTGGATACCCTCTTGGAGGTTTTTCGGGAAACTGGCAATCCACTTGATTCCCGCCATATAAGTATCTCCGCCTACAAATGCTGGCATGGCAATAATGCGGTTTGACATGTCATGATATCGCAAGTAAGGTTTAATCGGCTGTGCATAATCTTCCTTATATAAGGAATTCACGGCATGTTCAATGACATCAATGGTTTCTTTCCAATTCTTGCCGACCTTTTCAATATCACTCGTGTTTAAATATAACATCGTACATTCCACCCTGCTTATCGTAGTAGATTTATTGGACACTGCTTAATTGCCGACGAAAGAATGCTTTTGCTGATGCAACCACTGGACCCATTCCTGGTTGTATACGGTATTGACATATGGCATGCCACCGTCTGGGCATAAAAAGACGACATTAGGCTTGACTGCATGCTTTTGATCTTTGAAATAATTTTTAATCGCCCAGTAGGAAGTCCCAGAAGATCCTCCAGCAAAAATGCCATGCTCCGTGTACAGCTGATAGCACGTCTCGACTGTGTCCTCCTCCGAAACATGAACGACCTCATCAATAATCGCGCCCTTGAGTATGTCAGGTCGCATGCTCGATCCAATTCCAGGGATGTAACGTTTTTGTGGCTCTTGTCCAAAAATCACTGATCCTACCGTGTCGACAGCAATGATCTTTATGTTCGGAAAACGTTCCTTCAATCGTTGCGAGATTCCCGTAATCGTGCCGCCAGAGCTAACGCCGATAAACGCATAGTCCAATGTCTCGAAGCTGTCTGCGATCTCGGCTCCCAGTCCGAAGTAATGGGCTCGAGCGCTATCCGGATTTCCATACTGGTTGGTCCAAAACGAGTTCTTCGTCTCATTAAGCAGACGATTGACCGTTTGGATGCGCGTTAGGAGAAATCCTCCTGTCTCGTCACGGTCCGTTACTTTTACGACCTCATGGGAAAACGCCCTGAGCAAATTCTCATATACAGGATTAATATTGGGGTCAATGACTGGAATAAATTTAATTCCGATTCGCTTGCATAAAGTCGCCAAAGCGATCGCAAAATTTCCCGAAGAAGACTCGACTACGGTAGTATCCGGCGTAATCTCTCCTCTTTTGATCGCCTCCTGTAATATGTAAAAGGCCGGCCTCACTTTTACACTTCCCATGAGGTTGTTGTACTCCAGCTTGCAAAACAGATTGATGTGCTCATGCTCAAGTTTGATTAAAGGCGTATTGCCAATCATGTGACTTATGGCCATCATTTTCGTTAGCATGTTGAGCCCTCTCTCCCGTTTTTTCCCGTCTTCGTCCAATCGACTGAAACTATCTTGGCTCCATGAATCAAGCGGATTTTGCATCCATTTTTTGCTGGATGTAACCTGCCAACATTTTCATATCTTGAAAGTTTTCTAAATGGAGCATGTCATCATCGAATTCAATCCCAAACTCTTTTTCAACCTTTACAACCGACTTGATAAAGGTTAGTGAATCAATGTACTCCGTAAGTTCTCCGCTTTCGTTCACGTACTCAGAAAACAACTGCAGGAGCGTCTCGTATACTTCGTTTTCCTTTTCCATATGAGTCCCTCCATGTGGTAAATGCTTACACAACAACGTCAACCCGTTCCAGCACTTCTCTTGTTTTGGTGACTGCCTCGAATTCCTGCGTTTTAATGCTGCTGATTTTTTGCAGAACGCGATGAACCATATCACTGCGATTACTGTCAAAAGCCTTGAGAATCATATTGGTCGTAATTTTCCATTGATGTCCGATACTGCGATACAGCTCGGCAAGATTTGCAAAGTTTTCGTACTTCTCACTGATCGCTTGCAGCACATTGGCATACATCGCTCGTGTTTGTGCCATGCTGATCAAGCTGTGGTTAAGGATATCGAGATGATCGTCTGTAATCTCCACTCCGCTAGCGAGAAAAGCCTCTACATCTTTGAGAAAAGGATCAAGGGATTTCAGCCCTACCTCGATGTTGACATCGTCGGGCACATCCAACTCCCGCTTGATGTGACTTATGTCGCACCGTCCCTCTAGTACGCTGAGATTGCTCCTGACCGCTTCTAGTAACTGATCAGGCGTCGGATGCTGGGAATCTGAAAGTACCAATTCAAATGAACGATTGTGGAGTGGATACCATTCACCTGTACCTGCATCCCGATAGGAAGAGTTACTCGCCTGTAAAAATTGCTCGATGGACAACAGACCTTTGTAGCGGTAGTAATCATCGACGATCAGCAGCTGGTTACCTTCTCTTCCGGTGACAATGATGCTATGCATTTCAGGCAGGTCCTGATAATAAGGGTTGTACGGGAGTTCTGCCATGTTGCAGAGGACGATTGTCGGTACCTCCCGTTCCAGACGTTCTTGTATATTTGCCAAAAACAAGTCGTCTTCTGGTTCAGCCCGTCCTTCTACGCGGATATTGTGTATCCACATAAGCTCACTGACTGTTCTCATGTATTGACCGTTTACATCTCCATAAGGAGAATCCTGCGTTTTAAGATAGATGGCACCGCACTGCTTCCAAGCTGTTTCCAAGGCGGAAAAATTCAGGTATTTCAGAACCGTGAAGATAGAAGCGCCGATGCAATCCAGGTTCGGATGCTTGCTCGGTTGAATCTCGGCGAGTGACATGAGCACTCTCCTCCCTGTCTATCGTAATGGTAAACACATGCGACTATCGGATATCCGAATCACGTTCACGCAAGGCGAATACTTGTTGCAGAAATTGACGAGTGAGAGAACTCAACTTGTCGGCAGCAGCTTCCACATCAGATCGCTTCAACATTTTTTCTTTGTATAAGCTAAGGGCATAGCGATTCACCGCGTTATTCGATGTCTGTAAAATCTCCTCTGCCAATTCTCGTACAGACTGATCTGCGTGTGGAATGTACCAGTCCAATAATGTTTCCACGCACAGTTCTTTTCCGCCTAATTGAACGTAGAGCTCGTTTAAATTGGCTTCATGAAAATAGGTGTCTGGCTGCTCCGTAAGCGATAACAACAGCGTAAGCTCACGGCCAGATTGTTGTTTACTCTCGACCGCTTTTAGTAAACGCAGCAATTCCTGCTCTGCGCTCGCACGCAAGCTTGCCTCGTCATCTGAAATGCGATCGAGCACCATGATCAGCCGAGAATGCGGCTCAATATTTGCATAAATCTCCTCAAGCGTTTGATAGGTTGTGGAGAATTTATCGTACTGGATTCGCTGAGCTTGCCCGCGAGTCAAATGATTGTGATTGATGATTGTATAGACCTGCTTTTCATGGTCATAGCCAGTGATGACGGTGAGATGATCGGTATGTTCCTTCTGGTATTGCGGTGTGTAAAAGGTGTAGTACTCGTCAAATGCAACCATTACTGGCTTGCCTTGATCCAATTGGCGAATGATCGACTCATGCAATTCATCCAGACGAGCGACAGGTACGAGTTTGACCCGATAGCCAAATTTGTAAAGCATCTCCTCATCCGACAAATATCCCATAACCTCAGCATGTTCCCGATACGAATAGGGGTACCCCTCGGCATCAAGCTGATAGCCGCGCTTCAACCCGAGAAAAAGCTTAAAATACGGAATCAGATGGGCATCCTGCTCCTCCATTAATAAAGCGAGACCGCGATCATAACAATTCCATTGACGCCAGGATAAATGACTGACATCAGCATACGAGCTGCGCTTGATTTGCGTACCATGCGATGATTTTGTGTTTCGTTGTTGAACAGTTTGGACGGCAGTAGCAGCTGCCTCTGCTTTCGCAACCTGTTCAACCTCATGCCCAGCCGCATCAAGATAGGCAGCAAAGTCGGAAATCGTCAAATGGGTAAGCAGGTCTTGTACTTCTACTTCTCGGTTCATCCGCTTGGAAATTTCGCTGATCATTTTAATCGCAATGATCGAGTCCCCGCCCAGCTCGTAAAAATTGTCATGGACATCTACTTCTTCAAGCCCCAGGACATATCCCCAAATGCGAGCCAGCTCTTGCTCTAAAGCGGTGTAGGTATCATGTTTTCTCCCACGTACCACCACGTTTGGCAGCTTCGCTTCACCAGATTTTTGCGGTGCAAACTTGTCATTTTCTCTACCGGCATCCTTGCCAAGAGCAAGAGAATGAAGAGAAGAAATGTCCAGCCAACAACGTTTACGCTCAAACGGATAAACAGGGAGGTGCACGCGCCGCGGCTTTTTAAACGTATACATGGCACTCCAGCGTACATCTGCCCCGCTCACATACAATTCGCCGAGCTCTTTCAGATCAGACAACTCTTTGCTTTGCGCCAATAAAAGCTTTTGCAAAAGAGAATCAGCAGCCTTATTCATCGCTTGTTGTTCTGCCTCAGTCAGAATCCCTGGTTCTCTATCAGCTTTTTCCCGCGAAATAACCTTGTGCCAGCCGAAGAAAATATCCGGGTCAGAAAGTGTTGTCCAGTCGCTCGCACACAGCTTGGAGATTTTTGCGGCAAAATCGTCCATGTCCTTGCAAATCAGCAGCAAACGGTAGCCGTAGTGACTACGGCCCGTATTTGCCGTAAAGCTGAGACTTTCCAATGTCGGCAGTTCCTCCACAGGCTTGCTGGTCCACTTCTGAAAGCGGAGCAACAGGTCGAGCAAGCTCTCCTTGCTTTTAGCTGATAAAGCGATAGTCTGAATCCCTTCGTCTTGCTTTGGGGGCTGTATGGATGGCGCTTCCTCAACAACCAGATGCACATTCGTTCCACTCATCCCAAAGGAACTGATTCCTGCCCGGCGTACACTTTGTTCTGGTTCCCAATCTGTCAATGTGTCATGGATGTAAATGGGAGATTGCTCAAAAGGAATCATCCGATTCGCCCGCTGGAAGTGCAAATGCGGAGGTATCTGCTTTTGTTTAAGAGACAGGATTACCTTGAAAAGACCAGCCATGCCCGCTACATGGTCGGTGTGACCGATGTTCGTCTTTACGGAGCCGATCCCACAAAATTGGCGTCGGCTTGTGTATGGGCGAAACGCTCTCTCTAGGCCGTCCATCTCCATCGGATCACCCAGCTTGGTACCTATGCTGTGCACCTCGATATAGGAAAGGGTTTGGGGATCAATCTGCGCATCTTTCCATGCCTGCTGGATCACTTCGGCTTGTGCCAGTGAATTTGGCGCCGTAAGACCAAAAGAATGACCGTCTTGATTGGCCGCGCTTCCCTTGATCACCGCATAAATCGAATCCCCGTCTGCAAGAGCTTTTGCCAACGGCTTCAGCAAAACGGCACCAACACCTTCACCGACACCTGTACCGTCTGAATCATTGTCAAAAGGGCGAGTACGACCAGATTGCGATAAAATCCCCAAATCATTGCTTCCATCTTGTAAAGACAGCAGGATGAGCTTGACACCGCCAGCAAGCGCCATCTCACATTCTCCTCGACGAATCGCCTGGCATGCCAGATGAACAGCCATCAGCGAAGAGGAGCAGGAAGTATCCACAAGCATGCTCGGACCTTTGAGATCCAACAGGTAGGAGATGCGAGAAGCGATCACCGATTTCATGTTGCCAATGATTGAGGTGGACAGCGCATCTGGTTCCAGCTCTCGAATCATTCGTCTATACTCTTCACCAAAATCACTGCTAAACCCCAGATATACACCCGTACGGCTGCCTGCGAGCATCGTTCCACCATATCCAGCGTCCTCAATCGCCTCCCAGCATGTCAGCAAAAATAAGCGTTGATTTGGGTCCATCTGACTGGCTTCCTTCGGAGAAAGACCGAAAAATTGCGGATCGAATTTATCAATTTCATTCAGGTAGGCAGCTTCTCGAAATTGAATTTGCTCCATCGTCATACCTTTGGCGAGTAACAATGGAATCAAATCGTTCTGGCGCTCTTTGGGAAGCTCACGCACGCAATCTTGACCAGCTTGCAACAGACGCCAAAATTCTGCCGGGTTTTCTGCGCTTCCGAATCGGCAAGCAGCACCAATCACCGCGATATCGTGTTGATTGGGTTTGCTGTCTGTTGAATGAGCATCCGTCTGCTGTTTATTCAGTTTGATTCGGTTCAGTCCTAATGGCTTGCTCACTGCATTCTTCCTCCTTGGGTCCTCTGCTCACCTGGTTCGGCTTAGCTTGCTTGCCATTCGTTGCTGATCTCAGGAAATCGCTGTTGCAAGTCCGGTTTGCTAGTCAGCTGTTCAAAGCGCATGGCTTGTTCCGTATCAGGAGCTTTTTTTGTTTGCAGGATCATACGAAGCAGAGAAAAAGCTTCGCGTACATCCCCATAGCCCCCCTCTTTTTCCCCTTGTTCCAGCTGTAGCCTCAGTTGTTGTAGCGCTTGATAGGGAGCGATCACTCCTTGCTGATACGCTTCTTCATCGAGACCGCGGTTTTTTGTGCAAACGGCAATCGCAATGCAAGAATCAACCAATTGGGCAATGTCTGCTTGATTACGCGTTTTAGCATCCAGAAGCTCTTGCTGATAACGATTGATCTCCCCCTGCTTGTCAAAAGCAAAGGCGCGTAGGGGATATCCTTTGGCCAAATTTGTCAGTACACTTTTCGGTCCGAGCTCAATTATGGTATTCGCTCCCTGTTTTACCAAGTAATCCATCGTGGACTGCCAGCGAACAGGGCTGGTTGTCTGGGCTGTGAGCAAATCGACAAGTTGATCTGCATGGACATAAGGTTGTGCTGTCACATTGGAAATGACAGGCCACTTGGGATCACAATACGTGTACCGCTTTAATTCTTCATTTAGTTGCTCGGCTGCTTGCACCATGAGTGGCGAATGGAAAGGCGCACTCACCTTGAGGCTGACAACGGAAGTCGAGCCATGCTGCTTGCACGCTTCTTCTACTTGTCGCACCGCATGTGCATGTCCGGAGATGACAATCTGATCTGCGGAGTTATGGTTGGCGACCACGACGATCGCACCGTCACGAGAATGTTCCCGACAAATCTCCTCGACAAGTTGAGCATTCAACCCGAAAATTGCTGACATGGCACCGACACCCTGCGGCGTAGCCGCCTGCATGAATTGACCGCGCCGATAGACAAGGCGGACGGCATCTGCAAACTGGATGGCACCTGCGCAAGTCAGGGCCGTAAACTCGCCCAGACTGTGACCAGCCACCCACTGTGGTTCGATGTCCATTTCCTGTGAATAAACGCGGAAGGCTGCGACACTTGCCGTCAGGATTGCCGGCTGAGCGTGCTCTGTTTTGGTCAGTTCTTGTACATCCCCTGCAAAACAAAGTGTTTGCAGGTTAAATCCAAGCGCATCACTTGCTTCTTCAAAGGTGCGAGCCGCAATGGGATGGGCCTCACATAATGCTTGGCCCATTCCAACATATTGCGAACCTTGTCCCGGGAATAAGAGTGCGATTTTGTCCATTTTTGATCACCCTTCTCTACGTCATGTATTCATTCACTAGCATCCTGAGCAATTGCTGGTAATCTTGCGTCATCTCCGTGACTTTTTCTGCCCGTAGGCAATCAGGGTCGAACACACACACGATATCTATCACGTCTTTTCCTTCCTTAATCCAGAAGGTAAGCTCATGTTCATGATGTGTGAACGTTGCATCTGTAAATGCATTCACACTGCCAAAGAATGGAATAACGGTTCCTTCATTGCGATTTGTCCGCAATTTTTTTAGCCACAACGAGGCTTCCCCCGTCATTTTCTCAATGATCTGTCGTTTCTGTTGCACCTGCTTAAATAGATCGAAGAAGGTGTTGACCTCCAACATGTTCACCCGGAATGGATAGGCATTCGTCTGCAGTTCCTTGGCGGCAGCCACTTCCATATAGAGATCCTGCTGTCCAGTCAATTCCGCCATGAGGTATAGATACATCGAAAGCAGGACGTCTCTCACCTCAACAGCCTCCATTTGACTTACCTGCTGCACATTTTCAAACAGCTCACCAGTAAGTGAGAATTGGACCCGGTTTGTGTCCGCATTCGCTTCTCCACTAGCCCAATACTGAGGAGGCAGCTCTATCAACGAGACACGATCCAGCTCCTTCAACCAATAGGTGGCCGTATCGGTTTCCTCATGTTCATCTGTCAGGTCTAAAGCCGCATTCTTCAAAAAGTTGGTTAGGCTTGACAGCGTAGGATGTGCGAACAAATCGGCAATTCGAACCAGTCCAGGGTAAAGCTGTTCAAGCTTGGCATGCACTTGCACCAGTAAAAGCGAAGTACCGCCTATTTGGAAGAAGTTATCCTGCATACCGACCGTTTCACGTTTCAGCACTTCCTGCCAGATGCCTGCCACCTGTTCTTCCAGTCTGGTAGCCGGGGCTTGATATTCGGTGTGACTGCTGTGTTGGATTGCATCTGGCTCTGGCAATGATTTGCGATCCAGTTTTCCGTTTGGTGTCAGCGGCCACATACTCATATGTGTATAGAAATGTGGAATCATGTAATCGGGTAAACTTTTGCTCAGCATCGCTCGCAATTCATCACTGTCCAACATTTGCGGACCCATATAGTAGGCAGCCAGATAAGGATTGCTGGCGGTATCTCGCACACTGACCACCGCTTCCGTAATATCCGGATGCTGAGAAAGGGCAGATTCAATCTCACCCAATTCGATTCGATAACCGCGCACTTTGCACTGAAAGTCAGATCGTCCCACGTATTCAATACGCCCATCCGGCAGCCATCTCGCGAGATCACCTGTTTTGTACATGCGTTGACCAGGTTGAAACGGATTAGGGATAAAGCGCTCAGCCGTTAGTGTTGGCTGACCAAAGTAGCCTCTCGTTACCCCATCTCCTGCAATGTAAAGATCACCATTGATCTTCATCGGCTGCACTTGCAGATGCTCATCGAGGATGTAGACTTGTGTATTGGGCAACGGTGCTCCAATCGTTACTTCCTCTGCGTCTGTCAAGTCCTGCACCGTAGACCAGATCGTTGTTTCAGTCGGACCGTACAGATTGTAAAGTCTCGCCTTGGTCTGTCCACGAAGCCGTTGGAACAAAGACGTTGAAAGAGCTTCTCCTCCAATCAGGATTGCTTTCAGGCAGTCAAGTGCGTGCAAGTTGCTCTTCTCTTCCAGCATGAGCTGCAGTCGGGATGGAGTCAGTTGAAGGAACGTGATCTCTTCCTGCAAAATCAACTCCTTGAGCACCTGCGGGTCTGCTTGCTGCTGTTCGGTTGCAATGACTACGGTCATCCCTTTCGTCAGCGGTACAATCGTTTCAAGCAGAAAAATATCAAACGAAATCGTCGTCACAGCCAGCATTTTGTCTGCACTGGCAAAATCGATGTGTTCCCCGATCCCCGAGCAGAAGTTCATCAAATTGCGGTGCTCAACCATGACGCCCTTAGGCTTGCCTGTAGATCCCGATGTGTAAATGACATAGGCGAGATCGCCAGGTGCAGACTGTGTTGGAAGATTCGAGTCTTCTGCCGTCTCTATCCGGGAATCGTTTACGTCCACTCGGTCAACACTTCCCCACTGCTTCTCTGCAAGAGAATCATGGGTTAAGACGAGGCGAGTCATGCTATTTTCCAGAACATAGGAGATACGTTCTTCTGGATAGTCCGGATCAATCGGAACAAACGCAGCTCCTGCTTTCAAGATCGCCAAGAGTCCGACCATCATTTCCACGGAACGATTCGTCAAAAGGCCCACGCAAGTATCAGCAGTGACGCCGTGTTCCTTGATCACACGAGCAACTTGATTTGCACGCTTATTTAAATCTGAATAAGTAACTTTCTTATCTCCGCACGATACAGCTAGCGCGTTTGGCTGTGTTGCCGCTACTTCTTCAAAAAGCTGGATGACTGTTTTTTCACGTGAGTATTCCAAGCTTGTGTCATTCCATTGCTCAATCAGCAGCAAACGTTCTTCTTCTGCTAGCATGGATATCTTACCGATCAACTGTTCAGGATTTTCCACCATCTGCTCCAGAATCTTCTGGAAGTGTGTGGACATCGACGTGATCGTCTCTTTGCTGAACAGCTTGTTGCTGTATTCGATATCGACAATCAGGCGCTGTTCTCGCTCGATGATGTCAAAGGTCAGATCAAACTGGGCAGAGCGTTGTTCAAATGGATAAGGAGAGAGCGTAAGGCCATTTGCACTCATGCTTCCCTTCGCGTCGCCGGTATTTTGCAAAATGAACATCACATCAAACAGCGGGTTGCGCGCCGTATCTTTTGGCAGCATCAGACGATCCACCAGCATTTCGAACGGATAGTCGGCATGAGAGAGCGCAGCTAATGCCCGTTCCTTTACTTCCTGAAGGAAATCCGCTACGGTTCGGTCGCTTCGCGGGAAGTTTCTCATCGCCAGTGTGTTCAGAAAGACACCCACGATGTTTTCCAGGTCTGCATGGTGACGGCCAGCCACTGGCGATCCAATGATAATGTCTTCTTCGCCAGCGTATTTCGACAACATAATGGTGAGCGCTCCCAGCAACGTCATGTACAAGGTTGCCCCATTGTTTTTTGCCAGTCCTAGTACCTTCTCTGTCATCTCTTGAGGAATCTCAAAGGTCAGGACATCTCCCTCGAAGCTCTGAACGGACGGTCGCGGGTGGTCTGTAGGCAGATTAAGCACAGGAAGTTCTCCATCCAGCTCTCCCTGCCAGAATTTCTCCTGAGCAGCCAATACCCCATTGCCAAGTTGTTCGGTTTGCCACACGCTGTAGTCTTTATATTGAATCCGCAGCTCGGGCAACTCGAGTCCCTGATACAATTGGAAGAACTCGCGGATCAAAATGTTGATGGACACACCATCGGAAACAATGTGATGCATGTCGAACAGCAACAAGTGTTTGTTGACATCAATGCGAATGAGCATCCCGCGAACAAGCGGCGCTTTTGACAAGTCAAATGGTTGGATGAATTGTTCGACCGTTTTCTTGGCCTCGTTCTCGTCGACTTCGCTATACGCCAACGTAAAATCTACGCTCGGGTGAACGGTTTGCATCAAAGCTCCATCCACGATGGTAAATGAGGTTCGCAACGACTCATGACGCTGAACCAACGAGACAAATGCACGTTCGAAAGCCTCTCTATCTAGCTCTCCTTCAAGCATCATGACAGTTGGGATGTTATAGGCAACTGCCCCTTCCTGCATTTGTTCCAGCACATAAATTCTTTGCTGAGACGAGGTGGCGGGGTAAGCATCCCGATGCTCTGCTACAGGAATCGCTGACACAGATGTTTCTTCGTTCGGAGCCATCAACATAGCCAATTGACGAATCGTCGGTGTCTGAAACAGGTCGGTGATCGTCATCTCTTTTTGCAACTGCTTGGTGACACGGGAAACGATACCGATTGCCAAAAGAGAATCGCCACCCAGTCTGAAAAAGTCGTCGTCGATGCTCAGTTCGGTGTAACCCAGCACATCAGACCAAATCTGACCTAAGGCAAGCTCCAAGGACGTGTAATGATCGCCTTCCTCCCTGCCAGACAAAACAACACGATTTTGCATAATCACTGCGGGTAGTGCTTCGCGTTCTTCATGAGACTTTCTGCTTGCAAATATCGAATCTCCTAGCTTTACTTTCAGAGACGGTGCCCATTCCTTCAGCACTTTCAAATCAAACTGTCCAATGATCAGGTGCTCAGTTTGGCAAGACAGCGATGCATCGAAGGCTTGAATGGCTCCATCCATCGGCATGTATCCGATAAAACCAGGACCTGTTATTCCTTCAAACGCATACCAGTTCAAAGCTATCGTTGGTTTTCCCGTTCGACTGCGAGCGGCACTATAGGCATCCAGGAAGCAGTTGGAGGAGACATAGTCACTTCCAGTCGCTCCACCCCAAATCGAAGCAAGTGATGAGAAGATGACAAAGAAATCCAAATGCTCTGGTTCAGCTATCTGATCGAGTATGACTGTGCCTGCCATCTTCGCTTTCAAACCATTTTGAAAATCGGAAAACTTCTTCGTCTGAATCGTCTCGAAGGTGATATGCGCCGCGGATTGAATAATCCCGTTGATCGGTCCGTAACGGGCTCGGACTTGCTCCGAAATATCCTCCATCTGCTGACGGTCAGACACGTCGGCTGCATAGCAGACTACCTGCGCTCCCATTTCCTCCAGCTCAAGCAGCGCTTTCAGCTTTCGTGCTTCAGCAGCACTGCAGTCTGGATGCTGTAAACGCTCACGCCATTCGTGGTTAGGTGGAAGTGGTGAACGATTAATCAGCACGAGCGTGACATTTTTTTGCGCGGCCAGATGCTTACTAAATGCCAGTCCCAGTTTTCCTGTACCTCCAGCGATCAAGTAAACGCCATTTTCGCGTATCTCTACGGGCCGCTTCGGGATTTGATCGATATCGCAGCGATTCATTTCTGGGACGATACGATTTCCTCTATAGGCAACCAATGTGTCATCCCGATTGCAGCGAATTTCCGCTAGAAGCTGGCCTGCTAACTGCGATACGGACAGCCCCTCAGTTGCTAGATCCAAACTAAAGCATTGCAGTTTTGGATTTTCCTGAGAGATAACCTTGGCAAGACCGAACAAGGGAGCTTTTTCTGAGAAAACAGGTCCGTTGTCATCCACTGCTTGTGCGTAGTTCGAAACGATCCGTAAATCAATCACCTGCTTCAGATCCAGCTCCAGCAACACTTGTGTCAAATGAAACAGACTGTAAACTCCCAGGTGTTGCGCTGATTCAAGAGCCTCAAGCTGTTCGCGATCATTTGGCTGCTGAGCACCCGAGGTCAAGCTCCATAAATGGATAATTCCAGTCAGCTTTTCCTTTTTGTCTCCAAGTCTCTCGAACACACGCCGCAGATCTTCTGGCTGGCTGGGATCTAGGATAAACTCGTGGGAAGAAACGTAGGCAAAAGCCTCACCGCTGCGGAGTCTGAACACTTCATGTCCTTCCGATGACATCGCATCAGCCAGCGTTTCTCCAACACCGCCTTCATCTTGAAGCACCAGCCAGATTCCTGAACGCTGGGTCTGAGAATTGGCTGTCAGCTCTTTTGTTTGCCAGTTGATCTGGTAGAGCCACTCCCGATACTCTTGTGGCGTATACGCTGAATGTCCGATCAATAACGCTGAATCAGACAGATCACCCAGCGCTGTTGACGACGGATAAATGGCAACCGATTGATAGTTCGTATCTCGAAGCGCCTTTTCCCAACGTAACGCATCCATCAGTCTGTTTTGCGGTCGCAGATCGGTGTCTTTGTGCTGCCACCAGTCTGCGGCAAGCCCCCCGATCACATTTGCCGTTGAACGATTTTTCACGAGCTCGATCGCAAACAGCACGCCTTTCTCTGCAAGCAACTGATGCAATATCGATAAGGATGCCCGAACATCCTTCGTCCTGTGTATAGCATTATTGGCGATAATCACATCGTACGCGTGTAGTTCGAAGGCTTGTTCGGCTGGGTCCTGCTCCATGTCGAACGAGCGGAACTGCACAAACGGGTACACCTCTTGGAACTCTTTTTCTGCCTCTGCGAGAGACGATTGCGCACGATCCGTAAACGTGTAGGTGACATCTTGTTTCTCAATCTTCGGCAGCAATAAGCGAGTCAGACTACTGGAACCGCCCCCGAGCTCCAAAATACGGACGGGACGGCTAAACGAATGGATGTATTGAGCAATGGTTTCCACTGCCATAAGTCCAGAAGGGTTTCCAAGAGTAATGCGATCCGCATATGGCTTAAATAAGTTAGTAGTACTGTCGGTCGACACCCGAACGTTCTGCCCCGTCATGATCGTTGTGTAATGAGCAAAACACGCTTTCAATTGAGAGAACGTATCCCGCTCATTCGGATAGCGATCCAGACAATCCTGATAAAACGTTTCCGTATCAAGGCCCACTGCATGTGCAGATAGACGGTATGTTCCTTCAACGTGTTCAACCAGAGACGCCTTAACGACAAGCCCAAGCATGAGTTGGAAGAGATGTTCATTTCTTCCATCAATCCCTACAGCTTCACGCAATTCTTCCAGCGTGTATGTTTGATCCTGCTTGTGGAAAACACCCAGTTGCTTGAAGCACGCAAGCGATGACAAGCCGGAATAAAAAATCTCATTCTCTTCCAAATCTGTTTGCTTTCGGACATTCACTTGATTCAGTAAGGTTTCCCCAAAAGTAAAGAAGGTGGAAGCAATTTTATGCACATCTGCTATTTCGTTCTTATGAATCGCCTCAGATGCTCCGGCAGTGGACCGCTCTGCCATGTCGTTTGCAGATTGATCAGATTCCACCCAGTGACGGGTTTTGGCAAAGGAATAGGTTGGCAAAGGTACCTTCTTCCATTTGACAGGACGGTAATATTCAAGCCAATTGATAGGCACCCCGGTCACGTACTGTTTTGCCGTTTCTACTGGGTTAGCGCTGTCTATTTGCACGCTGATCGTCAATGCACTTTCACCACGTGAATTCAGTACTCCGTAGAATACCTCGTTCCCATCAACAATCGGAGCACCGTCCTCTGTCCGATCTCCCGCGCACAGGCGATGGATCTTCTGCAAAAAGTCCTCTTTGCTGTTGATAATGAAGGCAAGGCGATATCGATAGTGTCCGCGCCCAATATTGGCAGTAGCGCACATATCCAAAAGGGAATGCTCAGAAGGCCCCGATAAAAATGCTTGGTATTTCTCGAGCAAATCCCATAGTGAGTCACTTGTTTTGGCAGATAACGTAATGAGGTAATCACCAGCTCCAGTGACGGCTGTCGCCTCGCGCCCAGGAGGCTCTTCCAATAGGACGTGGGCGTTTGTCCCGCTCAGGCCGAATGCACTTACCCCGGCTCTCCTCACAGGTTGGTCCGCCTCGACATCCCAAGCCTTTAGTACATCATTGATATAAACAGGCGAATCAATAAAAGGAATTAAGGTATTCGGCCGTTTCACATGCAGCGTCGGCGGAATCTGACGATGTTTCATCATCAGAACCGTTTTAATGATCCCAGCTACACCTGATGCTGCTATCGTGTGCCCGATATTGCTTTTGACCGAGCCTATTGCGCAAAATTGCTTTCGTTTTGAAACCTTCTGAAAGGCATGCATGATCCCCTCAATCTCGACAGGATCACCTAATCTGGTCCCGGTCCCATGTGCCTCAATATAAGAGATGCTCTCCGGATTGATTCGCGCCCGCTCCCAGGTTGTTCGCAACAAAGCAGACTGAGAAATCGCATTGGGCGCTGTAATGCTGGTAGAACGACCATCACAGTTGACCGCCGTGCTTTTGATTACCGCATGGATGTAATCGTTATCCTTGACTGCTTGTTCGTATGACTTCAAAAGAACAGCGCCAAGACCTTCTCCCCATACTGTTCCATCAGCAAAATCATCAAATGCTTTGGTTTTTCGGTCTACAGAAACGATGCCAAAGTCAGTATCTTGTTGAATCGGAAACAGGGAAAGGTTAACTCCACCTACAAGAGCCATTCGACAATCGTTATTTCCAATGGCATGACATGCTTGGTGCAGAGCGACCAAGGAGGAAGAGCAAGATGTATTAATCAATTGGCTCGGACCTGACAAATTCAGCAAATAGGAAATTCGTGAAGCGATAATTGCTGCAACGTTGCCAGCAAGCGAAGACGAATCAACGTTTTTCAACACACGCTGGTATTGGGATTCATTGTCACAATATCCCAGAAATACGCCGGTAGGTGAACCGCTGATCATCTTCTCGCTATACCCGGCATGTTCAAATGTTTCCCATGCCAACTCCAGAAACATCCGCTGATAAGGATCCATGGTTCGAGCCTCTGCAGGTGAGATCTCGAAAAACGCATGATCAAACAAATCCACGTGATCGAGATATCCCATCCGCTCATACTTAAAATCTTTGCCGTTAAAAAATTCTCTCGCTACCCTCTCGACGTCTGGACGCCTTGCAGCAGGGATATCGCCAATTGAATCATGCCCCTGTTTCAAATTGTTCCAGTATTCTTCGAGGCTGTTGGCTCCGGGAAAACGACAAGCCATACCGATGATCGCGATATCTTGGCGCGTATTCACGTTGGCAGAGGACAGTTCTTTCAGCAAGGGGAGTGCTTCCTTCTCTTGCAGCCGATGAGCTGCCACTTGCTCCAAGATGTATTTTTTTAGCAAACTCATCCTAATTCCCCTTTCTTTTGTCGATCAGCTCGGCACCCTTGTCTACGGAGAGAACTCCCTCCTTGACCTCCCTCAGCAATTCCAGAAGGGATTCATCATCATCGCTTTGATCTTCCATAGATGCAAACTGATCCTGTTTTCTTTGTTCGAGAAAATCCACAAACATGGCAATCGTATAGTAGGAAAACAAATGCGCGACACTAATCTCGCTATCCACTTGTTTTACAATTTGCGCATGCATTTTAAGCAACAGCAGGGAATTCCCTCCCAGCTGGAAAAAGCTGTCGTGTACCCCCACTTTTTCGATTCCCAAGATTTCTTTCCAGATGGTAACCAGCTGTTCTTCCTTCTCGTTTCGTGGGGCTACATATTCAGCATCGGACGCCTGCTGTTCATCCACTTCAGGCAATAGCTTGCGATTGATCTTGCCCCCTGCTGTCAAAGGCATTTTTTCAATGCTGACAAAAAAGGAAGGGATCATGTGATCGGGAAGCCGCTCGCTGAGATAACCACGCAGGTCACTTGCGGTTAATTCCTGAGCATTCGTTACGTAGTACGCGCACAATCGAGCCTTCTCTTCTTGAAATAGCACGGCACATTCTTTTACTAGCGGGTGGGACAATAAAACCTCATCAATCTCGCCCAATTCAATTCGGTGCCCGCGTACTTTTACTTGATGATCGATGCGACCGCAGAACTTGATATTGCCATTCGGCAGATAACGCCCAAGGTCACCTGTCCGATAAAGCTTTTGATAGCCAATTTCCGGATAAGGGTTGTCAACAAAGCTGGTAGCAGTTTTCTCGGGATCATGCAAGTACCCATGCCCCAAGCACAAGCCTGTTATATAAATCTCCCCTTGATGTCCCGCCGGAACAAGTTTGCGATTTGAATCCAGCAGCAAGATTTTCGTATTGGCTATCGGCTTTCCAATCGGGATCGGCCCCTGATGGGTATGGTCGATCTCAAAGTAGATGACACCAATAGACGTCTCTGTCGGTCCATACAGATTCGTGATACGAACGTGGGGAAATCGCTGAAGAAACAGATGTACGGTGTGAGCCGTGATTTCCTCTCCGCCCAAGATCAGGTGGCGAATCGAAGAAAGTGAATCGTGTATGTCCAACCGTGTTTCCATTTGATCCACCAGCAGATTGAACACAGACGGCACAAAGTCCGTAATCGTAATCTGATAGGTTGAAATGGCGTGTAACACTTGATCGAGCGTCATCTCGAATTCCGGAATCGGCAATACCGTACGGCCACCATGCAAGAGCGGCCAGAATAGTTGCCAGACCGAACTATCGTAATGGTGGGGAGTCGTCTGGAAAATGGCGTCCTGTTCCGTACAACCGTAATGTTCATCCATCCAGCGAAACCGGTTGAAAATACCGATATGAGGAACAACTGCTCCTTTTGGTTTGCCAGTGGAACCAGATGTATAGATCACATAGATCGGGTCGTCCACATCTACCTGGACATTCAAGTCCTGTTCTTCCCGGATATCGTCCGCATCGACGATTACAGCGCGTGTCCATTGCACGAATGACGGTTCCTGGCGTATTTCTGGCCCGATTAGCGTCACCGGACAATCCAATTCATCCAGTAGCTGCTTTTTCCGTTCGCTCGGACTTTGGACGTCTAGCGGGACAAAGGCCGCACCTGTTTTCATCACAGCTAGCAGGGAAATGACCAGATTCAAGCTACGATTCATCAAGACCGGAACATAGCTTCCTCTCCCAATGCCACTCTCCTTCAACATCCGCGCAAGGCAATTGGCTTTGCCATTAAGTTGAGCGTAAGTAAGGGTTTTGTTGCCAAATACAGCGGCCGTTAGATGCGGCGTCCGCGCTGCCTGTTCCTCGATCAGTTGATGAATCGGCTTGGAAGCAGAATGAGGAACGTCCGTCTGATTGCGGGTATACAACAGATCCGTCCGCTCCGCCTCTGTCAACATATCGATTGTCTGGACGGACCGTTTAGGATCGACGACGACTTCACGAAGAATTTGTTGATAATGCCCAATCATCCGTTCGATGACAGCCTCTTGGAACTGCTCGCCCGCATATCGCACGCGTCCGGTCATTCCATCTTCTGTTTGCTTGCATGCAAATACCACTTGCAGAGACAAGCCTTCTAAAGCAGCAATATCTTGCACGTTTTCGAGTACGAAGGCTGTATCCAGCAGTGTCTTCCTATCTGTGTTGGATAGATCAAGCCATTGCATCATTTGCGAAAACGGATAGTTCTGATGCTCCATTGCCTCTTTGACTAGCTGCTTACCCTCTTTCGCCACTTCTGCAAAAGTAGCTTCTTGATGCATCCGTACACGCAGCGGCAGCACCCGATTCCAAGCATTAGGGGGAAGCGGATTCTGAAAGACGGGCGTGAGAATGATCATGTCGTCTGTCTGCTTATACCGATTCAGCATGATTTGAAATGTCGACAGAAGGAACAGGTAGAGCTTCATCGGATGATGACCGCAATGGGCCGCAATGGCAGCGTTCAAATCATCTGGAAAGACAAACGATATTTCTTTTGTCTCCTCCTCCCCAACGCCTTCCTTCTCCGTCCCTTCGGTTGGAAGGAGGGAGAGCGTCCACTCCCCCTGTAACTTCTCTTGCCAGTACTGCTCCTCCCGGCTAAATTTCCGACTGGTTAGCAGAATGTTTTGCGAAATAGTATTCTCCATATGCCCTCCCCCTCTTACTCACCGCTTGCTCTAAAATTCAAAATCCCAATCGACGCCCTGTGCTTGAATAAGGGCTACCTCACGGGTCAATTCAAAGTCTTGCAGGAGGCGCTGGGGATCTTCCATCACCTGCTGCAACAAGCTTTTGAAGTCACTCACAAACTGCTCCATCGTCTCTCTGCGGAACAGGTCACTGCGGTAATCCAGCTTACATGTAAGTCTGTCGAAAACCGGATAAGCCGACAGATGAAGGTCAAGCTTAGCCGTCTTGTTTTGCAGGGGATAGTTTTTGACGATCATTCCCTCAAGCTCCAGTTCCCCTTCTGGATTGTCCATGTTTTGCAGGACGAAAATTGTATCAAAAAGAGGCTGACGACCTGTATTTGGTTCAAGACCAAGAGTCTGGACAAACAAATCAATCGGGTAATCCGCTTGTTCAAAAGAGGCAAGCGTATGCTCGCGGACCTCCGCAAGAAACTCGCGATAGGTTTTCTCGCCTTTTGGATAATTTCGTAAAGGAATCGTGTTGATAAACATCCCAATCACTTCATCAAACTCTGCAAATTTACGGCCAGCTACTGGAGTTCCGACAACGACATCCTCTTGACCGCTGTATTTTGCAAGCAGCATGTTGTAAACCGACAGCAGTACCATGTAAAGTGTCGCATGTTCCTGCGTTGCCAATTCCAGCAACCGCTGCCTCTCCTCAGCCGATATATCAAACTCAATCGTCGCACCAGGATACGTAAGAGATTCTGGCCTTTCATAATCAGTCGGAATCGATAGTAGTGGAGCCGGGCTGGTAAACAAGTCTGCCCAATAGTCAGCTTGAAGCTCCCCTGACTCAAGTGCAGATTCCTGCCAAACAGCAAACTCTTTTTGCTGGACGTCCAATACAGGAAGTGTCACACCTGCATAGAGACGAACAAAGTCCTCTACGAGAATATCCATGGATACACCGTCTGAAACGATATGGTGCATGTCGAACATCAAGAGATGCTTTTCCGGAGCAATCCTGATTAGCCCTGCACGCAACAAGGGTGCTTGACGCAAGTCGAATGGTCGTACAAACGCTGCCAGACTGGCCTCCAACTGCTCTGCACTGGCTTCGCTCACTTCCAAATGGAAGGCCAGCGAATCATGTACAATTTGAACCACTTGCCCATCTCTATAATCAAACGAGGTACGAAGAGATTCATGGCGGTCAACCAATCCTTGAAAAGCATGTTCTACCTTCTCACGGCTCAACTCACCCTCGATGAAACGGGCAGCCGTAATGTGAAGACTTGTGTCTGCCGGATTGACCTGCTGAAGAATAAAGAACTTTCGCTGGGCGGCCGTAACCGGATAGTACGTTCTGGCTTCGACTGAGAATCGTCTCTTCGTAATGGTCTTGTCTGCGCCATCTATCACCTTGCCAAGCTCCTGAATCGTTGGGTGATTAAACAAGGTTCGCAGTGGAAGCTGAACGCCAAATTGTTGTGCAACCTGGGCAGCTACCGCGTTGATTTTTAACGAGTGCCCCCCTAGAGCGAAAAAATTGTCCCGAGCACTGATTGTGTTTGGATCGAGCTGTAACACATGCGCCCAGATGTGGGTGAGAGCTTTTTCCGTCTCGGTTGTCGCTGACACCAAAATAGATGTGTCGACCCGATCCTGTATGCCGGGCTTCGGCAAAGCCCCTCTGTCCACTTTTCCGTTAGGGGTAAGTGGCAATACGGTTTGTTTTACATAGTGCATCGGCACCATGTATTCCGGAAGCACAGTAAACAGATAATCACGCACATCTCGTGCGGAAAATTCCTCCTGGGGAACGACATAGGCACATAAGTACTTTGCACCTGTTTCCTCTGAAAGCGCCAAGACCACTGCGTCTTTAACCGCTGGATGTCTACGCATCACCTGTTCAATTTCACTTAATTCGATTCGGTAACCCCGAATCTTGACTTGATTGTCCATTCTCCCGAAGTACTCAATATATCCGTCCTCCGTGATCCGTCCGACATCACCTGTACGGTAGAGTACTTGGTAGTCAGGGTCTTCTACCCAGTTGGCATACGGATTTGCTACAAAAACTTTTTGTGTCCGTACCTCATCTTTGTAGTAGCCGTATCCAACCCCCGGACCTGCTACACAAATTTCTCCTTTTACGCCTCGTGGGCAAATACACTGATTTTGATCGAGTATGTAAATATGAGTGTTCTGGATCGGTATGCCGATAGGAACCACAATCTGCTGATCGCTGGGCATCCCCCGAATAATGTGGTGCGTAATATCATCGGATGCTTCCGTTGGCCCGTACATATTCACCAATGGAATTTCCGTATAGCAGGCAAACCAGCGTCTTACCAGAGGAGCTGGCAACTCCTCTCCTGTCACTGCCATCCATCGCAGATCAGGGAAGCTGCGTTCGGAGTCCGGCCATTCTTGGACGAGATCAAGCAGCACGGAGAGCAGAGAAGGTACCACTTCCGCTACGGTGACGCGGTTGGAACGGAGTACGTTATGAAGAGCCTGCGTATCCATTACCGTCTCTGTATCGACCACTTGCACAGAGCCACCCACCAGCAGAACAGCCAGATATTGCCAAACGGAAATGTCGAAGCAAAGCGAAGCCGTTTGTGCGACAAGATCATCTTCGCAGAGGGATAGGTCGTTGATTTTAGCGAAAATGTGGTTAATCATTCCGCGATGGTGCACCATTACGCCTTTTGGTTGTCCAGTCGTGCCCGATGTGAAGATGATGTAAGCCAGGTCTGTTCCCGCACTCTCCCGACCGATGTTCTCTCCCGATAGTGACTCTACGGATTGATCGGATGAACCAAAGACATAGAGATACTTCAGCTCAGGCGAGGATGCTTGAATCTGCTCCAATCCATCTAGCAAGTCAGGCTGAGTGATTAACCCTGCAATCTCGCTCTTTTGCACGATGTACAGGATCCGATGCTGCGGATAGTCTGGATCAATCGGTACGTAGGCTCCTCCCGCTTTGAACACTGCAAGAATCGCAACTAGCGTATCCACGTTACGCTTCATATAGATACCGATTTTTGTGCCAGGTCGTAATCCTTGCTGGATAAAATGGCGCGCAAGTCGGTTGGATCTCTCGTTTAATTCCTGGTAGGTTAACGTTGATTTTCCGTCTGTAACCGCTTTGCGATGAGGCGTCTTTTTTACTTGCTCCTCAAAGAGGTGATCAAAGCTCTGATCGCGCGGAAAATCAATCCGATTGTCGTTGAATGAAAGAACTAACTCACGTACCTCAGCCTCAGATAAGCACGCGATCTCGGCGATTTTTTGATTCGGGTGGGTTACGATGACCTGATAGATACGGACCAAGTGCTCCATCATCCGTTCCATCATGCTGAGTTGGTATCTTTGCCCCACGTAACGCACAAGTAATTCGAGCGAGTTCCCCTTTTTAGAAAAGAGGAGCTGCAACTCGCTCGATACCTGTTCCAGGCTGTCCTGATCATGAAGAACGTCCAATAAGCAAGTCGCCTCAAAGAACGGTGTGCTGTTCCCCTGCTGCGGTACTTGCAATTCCTCGATCAACCGCAAGATTGGGTAGTTCTGATGTTCCACAGCTGCCTTTAAGGTCTGCCGAACTTCTTGCAGCAGCTCCTTGATGCTCCATTCCGGGAGTACCTGATGACGCAGAGGCAGCACTTTATTCAAGAACTCACCCGGCTCTGTTTGACGAAAGATAGCCGTTCCAACGCATATGTCCTGATGTCCCGTGTATTTGGACAACAAGATGCCCAATCCACTCAGCAAAGCCATGAACAAACGTTGATCTGAGCCATTGCTCAAATGAATCAGTGCCCTGCTCAGTTCGTCCGGAAACACGATGTTCAACCCACGAAGCTCAGACTGACGCTGAAACGAGGCCCGAGAGTCTGTTGGAAGGTCGAGTGAATGAAACTCTCGAGAGAGGTTCTCCATCCAAAAGTCTTTTTCGCGATCAAACTGCCCACTGGCCAGCAAGATGTTTTGTGCCGTTATCGTTGTCAAGCCAATCCCTCTTTTCTGTCAATCATGTATTTCTCAAAAAGCAAAGTCATCGTCGTCCACTTGTCCCTGTGCAACCTGTACTACTCCATGACCGATCTGAAGTTGTCCGATGGTTCGGTTCGGGTGGGCTACCATTTGCTCCAATAGAATGACAAAGTCTTGAGCCATCTTCTCGATTGTTCTTCTGTGATACAAGTTCGTGTTATATTGCCAGTGCATGCATATGTGATCCTCAGCCTTCACCACTTCCAAAGCCAGATCAAGCATGGCAGATTTGCGTCTGAACTCGTACGGTGCAAACTCGATTTGATCGAGACTGACTTTTTGCTGTTCCGCTGCATGATGCAGGGTCAGCATAGCGTCAAACAAGGGGTTTCTTGCTGGATCCCGAGTCAATTGAATCTGGCTTACGAGTTGATCGAATGGATAATCTCCATGCTCAAAACCGCTAAGCACGTTTTGGCGTACCTGCCCGATATACTCTTCGACGGTCAATTCTTTCTTCGGCCAGTTTCGCAAGGCCAAGGTGTTCACAAACATTCCCACAACAGGGGCAAACTCCGCACGTTGTCTACCATCCATGTCGCAACCAACGACGATGTCTTCCTGATTGCTGTATTTCGATAACAAAACAGAATAGACGGCCAACAGAAGCATGTACAGCGTCGTAGAACTTTGACGGGTAAACGAGTCAAGTTTTTCCAGCCATTCTCCAGACAGTTCAGTCAGCAACTCGTCGCCATCAAATGTCATGGTTTGTGGGCGAGGATAGTCGGTCGGGATTGCCAATGGTTGTGGCTGCTCGGAAAATGCTTGCAACCAGTATGCTTCATGCTCGGCCCAGCCGATCTCGGCAGCTTGTTCACTTTGCCACCAAGCAAATTCCTTGGCCTGTACCGACAATTCCGGCAACACCTGTCCTTGGTAGAGGTAACAAAACTCCTCAAGCAAGATAGACTTGGATATGCCATCCGAAATGATATGGTGCATATCGAAAATCAGCAGATGCTCTTCTGATGAAAGCTCAATTAAGCCGATACGAAGCAAAGGTGCTTGCTTTAAATCGAATGGCCGGAAAAAGCGTTCGATTGTCTTTTCCACAGCTTCCTCGTCTGTTTTCCATGTCTCGATCCGTACAGAAAGGTCACTGTGTACTTTTTGTTTCACCTGACCTTCCATCAGATGAAACGAGGTGCGCAGCGCCTCATGTCGTGCGACGAGTTGATCTGCGACGTCTTGCAGACGCCCCGAATCAAGAGAACCGGTGATCCGCATAACTCCCGGTGTATGATAGCTGGTAGCATCTTCTTCCAACTGCCACAACAAGTAAAGCCGCTCTTGCGCACGCGTGACAGGGTAATATTCCTGACCAGAGAGCAAAGTGATCGGTTTTTGCTCCATCTCTTGGAGGCTGCCTGTGATCCGATCCGCCAAACCGCGAATCGTAGGAGCATCAAACAGGTCGCGCATGGAAAGCTTCACTTGAAAGTCACTTTCTACTCTGGATAAAAGCTGAATGGCCTTCAGCGAATGTCCTCCCTGTCCGACAAAGTGATCAAGTACACCAGGGGATGGAATCTGTAAAACATCCGCCCACAACTCAGCCAACTTTTGTTCAATAGGGTTTGCCGGAGGCACGTATTCGCTACTAATGCTTGGCTTTACAGCAGGCAAAGCTTTGCGATCGATCTTGCCATGCGGGGTAAGCGGCATCTCGGACAGTTCCATAAAGTAACTCGGGATCATATATTCGGGGAGCCACTCCTGCAGGTGCACACGAAGGCCATCCGGTTGAACGCCGTCCTTTTGCACGACATAGTAGCAAGCTAGTTCGGTCAAGCCCATCTGATCAGTCATAGCCAATACCGCTACCTGGTTCACGGCAGGATGCTGGAGGACGGCGCGTTCCACTTCCTTCAGTTCCACACGATAGCCTCGCACTTGAACCTGATCGTCCATTCGTCCCAGATATTCAAACACTCCCGTTTCACTGAGCAATCCGACATCTCCCGTACGGTAAAGGCGCTCGCCAGTAATGGGATGATGCGTAAAAGCTTTCTCGGTCAACTCAGGCTTGCCCAAATATCCGTCGGTGATGCCAATTCCACCGATACAAATCTCGCCCTTGACATCAGGGGGACAAATTTCCCCCGTTTTGCCAAGGATGAACATATGTGTATTGGCAATAGGTACACCAATAGGGATTCTGAGTGTTTCTTCAGCAGGCTGTTCGGTGCAAAGAAAGACGGACGCGTATATCGCCGATTCTGTCATTCCGTAAATATTGGCGATTCGCGCGACACGAAACAAACGATTCCATTCGCGAACCAGATTAGCGGTCAGTGCTTCTCCTCCATTAAATACCCACTTCAAATTGGGCAACGGATCTGCTTCATTACGAGAGTGCACATGAGCCAGAAACACATTCATCATCGCAGGAACGAACTGGGTGACTGTGATGCGTTGCTCCCGCAGCCAGTCATACAAGGCTCCCGGATCTTTGCCGTCTTCCTCTTTCAAAATAGACAGCTTTGATCCAACCATCAGCGGCCAAAACAATTCCCACACCGAATCTGTAAAAGAGATCGAGGTTTTTTGAGCAACCACGTCTGTCTCGCTTAGTGGAAAAGTCTCCTCTAGCCAAAACAACGTATTCAATACCTGTTTATGCGTAATCATGACGCCTTTTGGCGCACCGGTCGAACCCGATGTGTAGATGACATACGCAACATCATCCTCTGAACCTGCCGGGGCTATCGCCTCTTCCTTTTGACGGCGAATGTCGGACGCTGTATAGACCTTGTATCCTGCGTGATGGAAGGAAGTCTCGTCCAAACAAATGATCGTTTCGATGCTGTCAGGGAGATCCGGTATGATCTCATCCAGATACACGGATTCTGTTACAAGCACCTTGCAGCGACTATCCTGCAAAAGGTATTGAATTCTGGCTCGGGGATAATGCGGATCAACCGGGACGTATCCCCCACCTGCTTGGAGGATTGCAATAACTGCCGCTACCATCCGGGAGCTCCTGTCTGCGAGAATTCCTACGAGTTGCGAAGGAATTACACCCGCATCTTGTAGGATACGGGCTAGCTGATTTGCTTCCGCGTGTAGTTCTGCGTATGTTCTTTCTCGATCCGCCTCTACCACAGCGACTCTATCAGGCGTTTTTTCCGCTTGCCGGGCGAACAGTTCAGCGATGGTTACTTTGTTGCGGTACGGTTTGTCTGTCTGATTGACTCTGGTTAACAAGTTCGCTTCATCATCAGTGAGCAGGTTAAACTCGTTCAGATCCAGATCGAGCTGCATACGTCCATTCATTGCGACTCTTCCCCTTTTTAGGTGGTGGTGAAAAATTCCCGCAAACGGTTAATTCCCTCGTTATACTTCGCGGCAGAGTATGAGAGGCGCAATGTGTTCGGGATGCCAAAGTCAGAACCCGGTACGGTCGCCACATGTGTAGCCTCGAAAATTTGTGTAGCCAACTCAAGTGAGGTGCTGATGCCTTTTCTTTTCATAAATTGTTCACAATCAATCGTGAAGTAGAAGCTGCCTCGCGCTGGCAGAGCACGGACATCCGGTACATTTTGGAAAGCGTCAATCGTATAGTCCCGACGACCTTTGTAAAGTTGGACCAAATGATCAACCTCATGCTGGTAATCAAGCGCAGTCATTGCTCCGAACTGTACAACTGGGTCAGCTGTGAGCAGTGTGTGGTGCTGAATGACCGTCAATGGTTGCACCAGCTCATCCGGTACGATCGCATATCCGACACGTCTGCTATACATCCGATACGCTTTGGAAAACGCATCCGTTGTGATGAACGTAGACTTGGTATTTTTCAGCTGCATCACGGATTCGCACTCGTCATCGAAGTAGGTATTCGCATAAATCTCGTCATTGATAATAGCGGCTCGGCCGTCTACGATGCTGTCGATCGTGTACAATTCCTCTTTTGTAAGAATATTTCCCAACGGGTTGCCTGGCGTGTTGATCACGACCACTTTCGTCTTGTCTGTAAAATTCTCTTTAAACGACTCCACATCAAGTCTCAACGTATCCAAATCAATTTTGTAATAACGAACTTTAGCACCGACTAAGAGCGCGCAGAAATGGTAAAGCGAGTAGTACGGTAGTGGCAGCAACACTTCATCGCCTTCTTTAAGCAAGAGGTAGAACAGGTTGCGGAATAGTGTGCTGGTACCGACACTTATCACGAAATTTTCCGGTTTGATGGACACATCGTATTTTGTTTTATAGTGAGTCGAGAGCTTATCTTTCAGCTCCGGAAGGCCACCCGGATACACGAGCGAATATTTTTCAAAGCTGTTCAATGCCTGTTGCATAGAATTGATAATTTCGGGATGCAACGGCATTTCCGACTTCCCAAGAGTCATTCGGATCGCTTCTCCACCGTTTCTCTCAAGCTCATTTGCCATCTGGTCCAGTACAAACATCAAAAAGCGCTCGTCGTGAAAATTAATTGAGGATCTGATTTCCATATTCTCCTACCCCTTTTACTTTATTTTGGTTTTTTCTGCTAACATTTTTAAGATTTTCACATAACGATCTGAAAGCGATTCAACATATGCCGTCTGAAGCATAGCTGGATCATAGGTAAAAACGACATGGATACCTTCCGAAGTTTCTGCTACCTGAAGAACTAACGGACTTCCGGCCATTTCTGGCTCGACTGATCGCTTGACTTCACGTTTCCAAACTGCCGACTGAGCTTTGAACGGAATGGTCTGGTTGACAAAAAGTGTCGGCCATTCCATGTTCATCGTCGCTTGCCAGTGCTCTGACGGATACAACGCGAGCGCTTGCATCCGGGCACGTACTTGCTTCGTATGATCCACTAATTGTGAAAACGAATGAATCGTCTGCATATCGATGGTGAGCGGTACGATGTTGTCAAAGTTGCCTAGCGTTTGTTCCAGCACACCTGGCGTCCGGTTCGTCGTTACCACCCCAAGTGTCAAACTCGGCAACTGGGTGACCTGACGAAGCAACAACAGGTAGGAGGCAAGCAAAATGTTTCCCAGCTCCTGATTGGAATGAGCAGATACATGCAGTAAATCCGCGTGACTTGTCGGGTCGATATACTGCTCGACCTTTCGTTTTGCTACCCCACCCGTACCAAAAGGTTGAGCAGAATGTGGATTTATTGCTGTCAACCACTCGTGACGCTGGGCCTCGAGATGTCCGTAATAAAGCATTTTTTTCTGCCAAACAGCGAATGCTTCGTAGCGAGGCGGTTCTTCCACAGTTGGTTCATGCCCTTGTGCAATCGCCTGATAAAGAGCCTCCCATTCTTCCAGGAGAATTCCGAGACCTCGCCAATCACTCAAGGAGCTGTGCAGACCTCCAATCAACCGATAGCGATCAGCCGCCAGCTTTACCAATTCAAATCGAGCCAAACATCCTGCTTTGTCCTCAAACGGCCTCTTCTGCTCGGCAGTCAAGCGTTCTCGCAACCATACCGCTGCCTCTGCCTCGCTTTTCTCCTGTAAATCACAAAGCGCGAGCGGAATCGGTTCCGATAGGCCTTGTGGCGACAGCTGAGGGAAACGTCGCACGAGAGCTTGCCATGCTTGCTGCATATACGCCAGTTCGATTCTGCCCCGCAGCTCGATGTCAAAACATCTGACAGCCACAATCCCCTCTTCTTGTTCCTGCTTCAGCAATCGTTCTTGAATGAAGGAATAAATGGGCGTTGTTTCCGATTGAAACTCGCCTAGAATCGGCTTAGCTCTTTGTGCGGCTGATTTCCCGTCCGTTAAAATCAGGTAGGGGGCATCTGTCAGTTGCAGATTACGTCCTGCCTGGTCTGCAAACGTAACGGGAATGCCACACGCAATCAGTGTGTCGATCCGTTCGGTCAGATTCGTTACTCTGTCCTCGATTTGATAGACGCCACAACCACTTTTCATGAGCTCCCGTTGTTCTTGCGAGTGCTCCATTCGAGGCTGAACTAACTGAATGCTGCTCTCTTCCGCTTTGCCTAGTGTGATGATACTGGCTTGCGATTGCCGATCCAGATATTTCTCGTGAACTCGGTAGCCGAGGAAGGTAAAGAACGATAGTGCCTGATCAGCATCTGATGTAAGCAATCGGATAACAGATTGCTGATCGCTGCTGTACCATTCGTCATGCTTCATATCCTCGCTCTCTACAAGTTCAATCAAGCCTACCGATTCCACAAAGAGAAAGGCAACGAGTCTATGATTGAAGAGCACCGCTGGCTTAGGTGCGCTGACCAAATCGTATTTGAAATCCGAATCAACTAACCTTTTCAAAAATTGAGCAATATTGGAAATAGAATAACATAGATGGTACGGACCCGTCCCCTTCTCTTCCAACAAACGAACGCAAGGTGACGTTTCATCTACAGGCGCGATTAGCTCGATTGGCACACAGCCCGGTTTCATGCACATCGAGAGATACACGTTTTGTTCTGGATCATGGAGGGAATCGCTCGCATCAAATCCGAGAGTGCCATACATGATTTGAGCCGGACCCAGTTCTGGAACGGCAACTCCGACATGATGAAGGCGGTTCATCACGCCCTCTTTTTCTGTTTGGTGATGCACGATGTCAACATCATCCAATCGCTGTTTTGGATGCTTCAGAAGCGCTGCGAGTACACGCAAATAGTTGCCAGCGAAGCCTTCCATTGTCTCTGCTTTAAACAACTGGGTATCGTATTCAAGCACGCACCTGAATTGATCGGCGAGTGGTGTAATATCCAGCTTAAAGTCGAGCTTCGACGTCTTCGATTCATGCGGAACCTCTTCAAATTGCACGTCGCCAAGGGTAAATTTGACTTCTTGCTCGCGCTGGCTATGGAAGATCAGCATCGTATCAAACAATGGATTTTGCGTTTGCTGAATGCCTGCGGCGCTACGGGCAACGATTTCTTCAAACGGATAATCCTGATGTTCGTAGGCCAGTAACAGACTGCGCTGAACCTCTTGTACAAAATCGGTATACAAAAGATCGGCACGTGGACGATTGCGAATCGGTAGGAAGTTGATAAAGACGCCAACGATTCGCTCCAAATCGGGATGGTTTCGACCAGCTACCAGTGAACCGACAACGAAATCTTCCTGAGACGTGTATTTCATCAACAACACGTAATAAGCCGACATCAAAACAGCATGGACTGTGACTTCGTTCTGCTTGGCAAATGCATGCAAATCACTGTACGTAGAATCAGAAATGAAGAACGTATGGTGATCCCCCTGGAATGTCTTAACGGAAGGACGGGGGTAATCCAGTGGAAAACACATGAGCGGGATTCGGTCTCTGAAAGTGTCCACCCAGTATTTTTCCTGCTGATTCCACTGCTCGCTCCCCCGCTTCTGCCACTGCCAGTCGGCGTAGTCCTTGTATTGAATAGGCAGTGCAGGCAGCTCTTCACCCATATACAACCTGGCGAAGTCTTCCATTAACACGTTCAGAGAAATACCATCCAAAATAATATGATGAGAGTTGAACAACAGATAATGCTGAGTAGCTGTGACCTCAACCAGGCAAACCTGAAGGAGAGGGGCTTTCATCAAATCAAAGGATTGCCGGAAGTCTTCCATCAGTTCGTCCAATGTCCTGCCATCGCTATGCATGGTTTGGATCTCAAATGGCACTTTGTCGCTGATGTACTGATACACTTCTCCATCCTGTACCGCAAACGAAGTACGGAATGCTTCATGCCTTTGGATGATTTCCTTAATCACACGTTTCACTCGACTTACATCCAGATGACCGTTTACCGAGATTACACCCGACATGTTGTAGCTGGTGCTTTCGCCTTCTATCCCGTGCATCACGAAAATTCGTTTCTGTGAAGAAGAAGCCCTGTATCTCTCGGCTTGACTGACCCGATCAATCGGCTCGTAGGATATCGGCTGTCTCCCCCTGATGCGGTCCGCTAATTGTCGAATGGTGGGGTTCTGGAATACATCCCTGATCGTGATGTCTGTTTTTCTTTCTTTTTGCAATCTGGTCACGAGTTGAGCGGCTTTCAGCGAGTGGCCTCCCAGCGAGAAAAAATGATCGTGCACGCTTATTTTTTCGATTGCCAAAAGCTCGCGCCATATTTGGGCCAATTGCTGCTCAAGTTCATCTGCCGGGGCCTCTTCCTTTCCCGCGCGATACTTCGTGTAATCCAGACGTTGCAAGGCAGTCTTGTCTACTTTTCCACTCTGCGTCCGAGGCAAGGCATCAAGATGGACAAAAAAGGCAGGTAGCATATAGTCAGGCAGATAAGTCAGCACTGCTTCTCGCAGTACGTGGTCCTCAATGGGATGCGTTGCAGCCAAGCATGCAACCAGATAAGGATCGCGCTTTGACTCCTGAATGGCCACTACCGCTGCTTCCCTGACACCAGGCTGACGGCGCAGGACAGCTTCTATTTCCTCCAATTCAACGCGGTTGCCACGAATCTTGATCTGGAAATCCTTGCGACCAAAATATTGCAGATGTCCTTCATCCGTCCAGCAAGCCAAGTCTCCTGTACGATAAAGTCTGCCATATGGGGTCAGTAAGTAAGACGCTCTGGTTTTTTCCTCGTCAGCGATGTACCCTTCCGTTACTCCCATCCCGCCTACGTACATCTCCCCTATTACCCCTTTGGGCAACAGATGAAAATCTTGGTCCAGAAGAAAGACACGAACGTTGTAACTCGGATGTCCAATCGGAAGCGGGTTTTCAAAAGGCCCTTGTCGAGGTACACAATACCCCGATGCCGAGATACTATTTTCCGTCGGACCATACAAGTTGTACATCTGCGCTTGAGGGAGCAAGGCTGCATGTCTTTCCACTAATGAAGAAGACAGCATCTCTCCTGTGCACAACACTTTTTGAATCGAATTCAGCGAGCCATCAGCCACGTGGTCAAGCAAAGCGTGATACATCGTAGGGACGACGAGTATCACGTTTGCCTGTTGACTCTCGATGGCAGCCGCTAACTTTTGCGGGGACTTGTTTTCGAGTCGCTGCAATAAGCAAAGGGTACCGCCACTGATCAGTGTGCAAAAAATCTCGACAACCGATGCGTCAAAAGTTAATGTGGCGATCTGCAACGTTCTCGTCTGCTCTCCGAACCCGACAAATTCTATGTGCCACCAAAGAGCGTTGATTAATTGATCATGCTTTACACGCACACCTTTTGGCGTACCTGTCGAACCAGAAGTAAAGATGGCATAAGCCGTACTTGAAGGTGCTGCTTTTCGCTGTGGTGTTGGAGTTAACTCCTGTGCCCAGCATGCTGGTTCATCCAGTCGAAACACCCTTGTTTGCAAGTCAGCGACGAGTTCCAGATAGCTGCCTTCTGTTACAATCAGACTAGGCTGAATCTGGCTTACGATCTGTTCAATTCGCGCTTTTGGCAAGTCTGGATCAAGCGGGACATAGTAACACCCAGCTTTGAGGATAGCCAGCAGTGCAGTAATCATCTCAGGGGAACGATCACACATGATAACTATCGGTCGGCCTGCATCTGTCACCTCCTTTTGCAGAGCCCAAGACAGGCGATTCGCTTGCTCTTGTAACTCCTTGTAGGTCACAGTCTGCTTTCCTTGTATAAGCGCAACTGCATCCGGTGTTTTTTCTGCCGCTTGATCAATCAACTCGTGCACGCAGTAGTTACTCGGAACAGGGACGACTTTCATCTGTTCCTCAATCATCTCGTTACGCTCACGATCACTGAGCAAGGTAAGGTCACGAATCTCTTGATCCGAATCAGCCGCAATCTGTTCGAGAAGGCTCAGGTAGTGTAGCGCCAGGCGTTCGATTTCCGTCGCTTGAAACTTCCATGCCTGGTAGTTGACATGGATTGTCCATTCATCGCCTGGTGTTACTTCCAGCACCAATGGATAATCGGTTGTTTCATGTGAAGTGATATTCTCCAGCTCGAAGTCAAGTTCCAATCCGGCCAGCGTCTTGTCGATAGGATAGTTTTGGAAAACGAACAAACTGTGCGCCAAAGGGGTTTGTGCGTCCATCTCTGAGCAGTTTTTCAACTCAACCGATGGCACGTACAAATGCGGGGCCATCTGGTGCTGTTCTTCCATGATGACACCCAGCAGATCTTTGACTGTTGTCGTTTCTGTCCGTTTGACCCGGAGTGGATACGTCTTGATGAAGAGTCCGACGATTTCCTCTACTCCAGTGAGATGGGCAGGACGACCAGCGTACGCCACTTCAAAAAGAGCATCTCGCGTATCGCTGTATTTTTGCAGTAAAATCCCCCATGCGGCTTGCAACAGTGTGCTGATTGTCACGCGGTTACGCTTGGATGTTTCCTCCAATGTATCCGTAAGCGTTCGACTGAGCCGAAGATGATAAGAAGAATAGCGCTGCTCTTTGTTACGATCCTCCCGCATATAGGGAAGCGGCGTAGGAGAGCTAATTCCTTGTAAAGAATCTTTCCAATACGATAACGATTGTTCATTCGAAGCTTCTTTGAGAAAACGCAGATACTCCTTGTATTTCGCCTTCTGCTTGATCGCAGGGGACTGTCCCGAGCACAATTGCCCATACGCTGTAAATATCTCTCTTAGGAGAATGCCGGAACTCCATCCGTCCATGAGAATGTGATGAAATGACCATATGACTTCATAACGATACAACTCCATCCTCACTACTTGAATGCGAATGGTATTGCCCAACTCAAGCGTAAAAGGTGTTTGCTTGTCCTGTGACAACAAAGCAGACAGTTTTCTTTCACGCGCTCCAGATGGTAACTCGCTCCAATCGAAATAAGGAATCTCCAATGTCTTTTGCTTGAGAATGAGCTGAACAGGGGCCTGAAGCCCCTCCCAGCGAAAAACCGTACGGAGCATTTCATTGGCCTCAAACGCCATTGTAACGGCCTGCGTAAACAACTCCAGCTGAAACTTGCCACGAAGGGTTAGCCGATGCTGTTCAAAATACAGATTGGAGTCCTTTTGGAGGCGGTAATAAAACAGCATGCCCTCTTGCGTCGGACTTAGCGGCAAAATGTCAGCTATATTGTTTTTGTCGATCTTGTTCATCACAATTTTTCTCTCCTGACTCCCTTACCGAACTGCTTCACTCGGCAGGTTTTCCACGATCTCCCCATCTGCATTCACGTACGGCAAGCCATTGTGTTCGAAGACATGGTCGAGGCAGTACATCTCTCCCTGTTTGTAGTCCAAAATCATCAGGTCTTCTGAACGAGTTGGAATTAATTCCTTCAACCGCGCTGGAAGATAGTCTGGTCCGACTGCTTGATGCCATTTCAAAACGATTTTTTCAGGGCGCTCGGCTGTCGGATAAAAGCCACAAATCTCTAATTTTCCAAAGTCGTGGGAAGTAAGAAGTACCCCTTTTTTCTCCAAGCCACCCAGATTGCGCTTGGACTCGGCCACATTCCGGAAAGCCTCGTCCAACGGAATGGCATACTGCTCGACTCCCCTGACTGGCATAAATACCGTCAAATAATACGAAATGATTCGATTATCCAAAAACTTGCGCTGCAAGTCGATCAAGGTCTCGACAGAATCGTTAACGCCACGAATGATGGCAGGCTGTCCGCGAATCTGGACACCGACGGATAGCAGTGCTTGCGTTGCTTGAATTGAAACGTCGCTTATTTCCCCAGGATGGTTAAACTGAGAAATTACACTTACCTGCTTGCCCGGCGTCTGTCTTACTTGGTCGAAAAACGCCAGCAGCTCTCCATCAAGAAAACGAGCAGGGTCATAGGCCAAAGCCTTGGTTGCAAAGCGAACGAGTCGAATACTCTTCACACTCAATAGCGTGCTGATCAGCTTGATTAAGTCAGAAGTTTTACGGAAGGAAGCAGGGTCTCCACCGGTAAAGAGAACATTATCGATGTACGGATGGGCTTCCAAATACTGCACTGCCCTTTCTGCTTTGTCCATAATATTGGTATATCCAATATCCTCATGGCGGATTTCATTCACTTTATAGCAGAACTGGCAGTTGGCAATACAAAAATCGTCGATGTGAAGCAACAACGTCTTCTTATACTTGTGTTGCAGAAAAGCTGTTTCATCCTGACGGTACGACTTGTTTCCATAGGGATCAAAACGGCCTTTATAGGGCTTTATTCCCGGTGGCGGAAGCACGATATTGATCATCTGGGTACGATAAGGCTCTGATTGACTCGCAATCAACTCGGCATAATAGCGAGTCACCTTGAATGGCATATAAGACTGCTCCAGTAATGCACTGCGTTCTTCCCTCTCAGCTTCTGTAAACCCGACAATTGTTGCGAACTCCTCAAATCCTTTTTTTCCCATTAATACCTTAACACTCAATGTAATCCCTCCTGTCATTCATTAAACACGCATGAGATTCGCTTGCTAACCAAACAGCAGATCCAGCTCTTTTTGCGACAATTCCACATCTTCAAAATCCGATGGAGTGAATTCAGGGACCTCCTGACGGCAACAATGATCAATGAGCTGCTCCAATTCATTGAAAAACAGCGCAAGTATCTTCTCCATGGTCTCCTCGCTATACTTGCGCAAGCTGTACGTAACAGAAACCTGAAGTTCTCCTTGACGAATGAGAGCAGCCACGTCAAGCAGTGCAGTCAAATGATTCCCCACCCCGGCATCAACTGCCAAGTTTCCTCCCATTAGTACCAGATCATCACTTAGTTGATTATCCACCGATCCCAGATAATTGAATCGAACTTGGGACTTTTCCACAGCCGCGAGCAGCTGAGGCTTTAGCCAGCCAAACCCAAGCCCACCCATCGGAATCTGGCGCAACTTCTCCTTTACCCCTTTTAGGTGATCGGTCCGATTGGATAGATTCGTTTCGAACAAAACAGGGTACATGCTGGTGAACCATCCTACTGTTCTGGTTATGTTCATCGTATGGATAGAAGACTCCCGCCCATGAGACTCCATTACCAGTAAGAGACGCTCCCTATCAAATACATCAGATAATGTCCGGGTAAGTGCTGCAACCAATAAGTCTTGGGGACCCGTATTGAACATTCGGTTGGCCGTCGTCAACAGTCGCGATGTCATCTCGGCTGAAAGTGTGCGCGTAGATGTAGCGCTGTATTCTACCAAATCTTCGCCAAAATCGAAGTCAGTCGGTAGTTTGTCTTCCGGGATGGAAAACATGTCCCAATATGCTTTTTCTTTGCTTGCCTGATCCGACTGGTAAAAGGCGGAGACTTCCTTGATCCACGCTTGCATCGAATGTGTTTTATCTGGCAAAACAATCGGCTCATTACGTTTCAGACTGGCCAAGGCACTCATCAAATCTTCCAGGAGAATCCTCCAGGAGACACCGTCCACTACAAGATGATGGGCCGTCAGAAACAATCGCTGAGGTCGATCAGGACCTAATTCAAAGAGACAACCGGTAAACAGCAAAGATTCTTCCAACTTGAAGCTAACAGCGCAAGCTCGCATCGCCTCAAGCATTCTACTCTCCTGTTCTTCTTGCGGTAAGGAATAAAGATCGACGCAAGTCACTGACACGCGATTGGTCAGGTGGCGCTCATTGTAAAAGAGCTTCCCATCTTTTGCAGAGTAATTGAGTCGCAGACAATCATGGTGGTTAACCAGTGCATACAGACTCGCTTCAAACTCTTCCAGCGTTACTTTTTCCTTGCTTTCAAGGAGCAATGACTGGTTCCAATGATCAGCATTGCGGAACTGTTGTGACAAAAACCAAGAAACGATGGGAGATGACGGCAACTCGCCAGTACACGGCTCTTGCGAGATCTGTTCCACTCCCCAGCTCCAGTCACTTCTCGCTTTTAGTTCTGCAATCGTGTCATAAATCAAGATGTCTCTTACGGGAATCTTGATTCCTCGCTGATGCAATCGATAGGAAACCTGAATCGCCTTGATCGAATCCCCGCCTAGTTGGGAAAATGGGTCATGTAGACCAAACGGCGAATGACCAAGCACGTCCTCATACACGTCAACCAATAGCTTGTCAAACTCGTCACGAGGACTGGTTTCATCCCCCACACCTTTTCGCTCCATGACAGGTTCGGGAAGTAGTCTTCGATCTACCTTGCCATTTGAGGTCAAAGGAAACTGTTCAAGCTGCACAATTTGCGAAGGGATCATGTATGCGGGCAATCGACTTGCCAGTTCTTCGCGGAGCTCATTTTCCCGGAAAGATGTTTCCGTGATCAAATAAGCACAAAGGTACTTACGCCCCCACGTATCCATGCGATCAATCACCACGGCCTCACGCACAGAAGAATAACCAAGTAGCTGTTGTTCAATTTCCCCCAATTCAATGCGGTAACCATGAATCTTTACCTGATAGTCAGCCCGCCCCAGATACTCCATGACTCCATTAGGCCGATAGCGAACCAGATCGCCCGTCTTGTACATCACTTTACCTGGCTGAAACGGATCAGGTAGGAAACGCTCTTGCGTCAATTCCTCGCGGTTGAGATACCCCCGTGCCACACTATCTCCCGAGATGAATAGCTCTCCCGTCGATCCGATTGGGATTGGGTTGCCATATGAATCCAAAATGTAGAGCTGCACGTTACTGATCGGATGTCCAATCGGTACAGATCCTTCGGTATCGATCACTGGATCGTATTGATAGATCATGCACCCAACTACTGTTTCGGTAGGGCCATACTCATTGAGAATTTCAATTTGTCCGTTCCATTTCGCATGAATTGCCTCAGCCAGACTCACCTTCAAGTCCTCGCCGCCCACTATCACTCTCTTTACCGTGGTACTAGGCAAAGCGATTTCTTGCAGCAAAAACAGATGGGCAGGTGTCAGCTTTACAACATGGGAGCGTCCATCGCTAAAGATTCGCGATAATACAAACTCTGAATCGGAGTGCGGATAGATAACCATCCGATTTCCCTTTACCAACGGGCAAAAAATGGACGTAACCGTCAAGTCAAATGCTAGGGAGGAATAGAAAGCGAACGCTTCTTCAGGACCGGAGAGATAGCGGTCTTTCGCCCACGAAATATAGTTGACCAGTCCTCGATGAGTAACCATGACTCCCTTCGGATTTCCAGTAGAGCCTGATGTATAAATGACATAGGCCAAATCATCCGGCTGACTAACCAATTCCAGTGTTGCGCCATCCTTTATATACAGGGACGAATCACCAAGCTCTAGGATTTTTTTGGACCACGAAATATCCTCTGTTCGCGAAGTGTGACGAAGCAACAGGTCCGCTCCAGAATCAGACAGCAGATATTCGATGCGCTGAGAAGGGAGTTGAGGATCAATCGGAAGGTAAGCCCCTCCAGCTTTTAGCACTGCCAACAGCCCGATGATCATCTCTGGCGAATGATCTGCCAGCAACGCCACAATTACGCCAGGGCCAACTCCTCGGTTTCGCAATGACTGAGCGAGTCGATTCACTTGATCCTGTAGTTCCTGAAATGTCAGCGTGCGCCCTTCTGACTCCAACGCAACTCCCTGTGGTGAGCGTATTACTTGCTCTTCAAACAACTGGACAACCGTCTTCTCGCTGGGATAGGAAGCAGCAGTATCATTCCACGTATGGAGTTGTAGTGCCAACTCTTCGTCAGCAAGGAAGTTCAAATTGGACAGCGGTACTTCTGGAATCGAGATCATCTGATGGAGAAGCCTTATGAGATGATCCGCTATTCGGTCAATATCCTCTTCCGTGTACTCGGCTATCTTATAGTCCAATTCCATTGTCAATTGTTCATCTGTTGCCCATTCTCTGATAATCACTTGGAGCGAATACAACTGGTGACCGTTGTAAAACTCCTCATTAGTCACGGGGTAGCCACCAAGAGTGAATGGCAACTGCGTGCTGTAATAATTTACACAAATCTGAAACAGGCTGTCATAGCCATGTTTCTTCAGCTCCAGCTCTTGAGCCAGCAAATCGTAAGGATATTTCTGATGAAAATAACAGGAAGTGAGTTCCCTGTTGACATATTTAACATAATCGATAGCATCCATTTCCATCGGAACTGCCAGACGAAATGGCATAGTGCTGGTGAACATCCCGAATATTTTGCGCTCCACTTTGCCTGAACGGTTTAACAGCGGTGTACCGATCACGATTTCTTCTTGCCTCGTACAGCGCTGCAGGTAAAGACTCACGAGAGCCACAAACAAGGAATTTAGCGAGCATTTCATTTGGTCTGCAAACTGGCGTATTCTTGTCGAATCTTCGCGGTTGAATGCAAAAACTTTGCGCTTGCCTTCAGTAGTATCTGTCGCCTTTTGTAATGTCGTGATTACGGGCAAGCTATGAAACTTGTCCCGCCAGTATCGCTTGTCCTTTTCAAATCTGTCAGTCTGAGAATAGGCATGCTCCCTTTCGACAAGAGTTTGATAAGCGTGTTCATCTCCTACATGGACGGTACCGCCTGCCAACAACGTGTCATAATAGTGAGCAATTTGTTCTGTCATGATTGAAATAGACCAACCATCAGCAATCAAATGGTGCAGCTTTACAAAATACCCCGCTTCTTCGTCACTCAGTTGAATCAGACAAAAGTAGAACAGAGGCTCTTGTCCGATCGAAAACGGCTTTGTAAACAAATCTTGCAGAAATTGTCTGCACCGCTCTGGCGCATTCTGTTCCTGTCTGAAATCAAACACCTGCAATGGCTGCGGTTCGTACTCTCCAACAAACTGAAGGACTGTCTCTTCCTCCTGATAGTTGAGTCGCAAGGTATCGTTCTTTTGAATGAACAGGTGAATAGCGGCTTCCAGTACATCCAGCTTCACCTTTCCTTGCACCCTCACCATCCCCCCTAACGTATGGATAGGAAGCTGTGGATGTAATTTTTCCGTATACCAGATACGCTTTTGTGGATGACTTAAAGGATAACCGACCTTCCATTGCTTCTTATCCTGGCGCAAAGCATATCCCCCTTTCTGAATTGTGCAGATGTAACCACAATTCAGACATGGTAAAAAATCAAATCGATTACAAATACTTCCAATTTCAACTATATAGATGACTCTTCTGTAGTGTCAAATGAATTTTCCATAAATTGTTATTTCTGAAAATTACGGGAATTCCATTCCTTGTTCTCCTTCTCTAGCGCTGCATAAAATAGAAAAAAATTTGTGTACTCTATTGATTTTGGCTGTCTTTTCACGTAGGATAAAATGTAATATATTGGCAAAAAGCCCTCGGAAGGATGAATGTGATTAGATGTCTGTGACACTTCGTGAAGTAACTTTGGAAAACTGGGAAGAGTGTATTGAACTGGAACCTACTCCCGAACAGAGCGAGTTTGTTGCCCCGAACCTCTACTCCATCGCTGAATCAAAGTTTCAAACTACATTTGTTCCTTTGGCCATATACCATGATGACACCATGGTTGGCTTTGTCATGTATGGGCTTGACCCTGACGATGGCAACTACTGGATTTACAGACTCTTAATTGATGCGAAGTACCAACGACTAGGCTACGGACGTGCTGCGATTGCGCAAGTCATTGATATCTTGAAGGCAAAGGAAGATTGTCAAAAAATTGTCATTGGTTATGCTCCAGCCAACGTCGCAGCCGAAAACCTTTACTCCTCACTCGGATTTCAAAAAAATGGTATGGTTCTGTTTGGCGAGACGATTGCCGAATTAAATTTTTAGCGAGTTTTCGTTACCCAAAAAGGAAACAGCGGCGACCTAAGACCTGAAAACCAAGTCTTAGACTCGCCGCTGTTTGGATTGTTTCCCGTATGTATATTAAAAAAGCACACCTTCCATGTGTCTGTAAACATCATGGTTAGTGTGCATTCGTTTTGATATGGTGCCGGTGAAGGGACTTGAACCCCCACGGTTTCCCTCACGATTTTGAGTCGCGCGCGTCTGCCATTCCGCCACACCGGCAAGTGAAACTATGAATAAATTAGCACATCTTCGAAAGAAAATCAATGGTGGGGAGAGACGGATTCGAACCGCCGAACCCGGAGGGAGCAGATTTACAGTCTGCCGTGTTTAGCCACTTCACTATCTCCCCACAATATGTGCTGTCTATCTTCTGCGTCTACTCTCTTCAACCAGAAGCGACATTTATTAATTTATCATGAACTTTGTTTGACGTCAATATATTTATTTAAATTGACTATCTTTTTTCGCCAAAATCTCCTGTGCCCACTCGTGAAAGACACGCAATGCTTCGTCTACTTCTTGAAATGTTGCTTCTCCCTCACAGGAGTATTCCGGGAATTCTAGTATGCGGTTTTTGCGAATCTTGACATGCCCTTCTTCACATTTTATCTCCAAGAAGTAGGGAACGGCTTCATCGATCCCATAACTGTTTTCTAAAAACTCGTAGGTACGTACCCACTCCAGGATTCGAACTTCCGATGCTTTTAAGCGAAGCACCTGCTCCAAGGACATAATGGTTTCATTGCCGTAGTAATACATGAATATTCAGCCCTTCTGCATGAAAATGGACGGAGCCGGGACTCCGCCCTGTTTTTGATATGATCGTTAGATCGAGGAAAGTAGCTCTCTCAGTTCTTTGACAATCACTTGTTGATAGCCAGTGCCTTCTCCATACTGCTCAAGCATTTCGGCACGCGCTACCTTGATCTTGTCTTCATAATCCGTTGCGGTTCGGTCCGGGTTATCTTGTTTGAATGCCGTCATGACAGCTTGGACATGCTTTGGTCTCGGTCCCCATTTGGCAAGAACATGACCACCCGTGTCTGCGAAAATAACAACAGGGATCGCCCGACCTCCCATCGTAAGAAACTCATCCATCAGATCGAGGTGTTCTTCCATCACCATAATTTCCACTGGCATGTCCGTTTCTTTCAGGGCATGTAAGACGACTGGCAAGTTGCGAACGACGTCGCCACACCAATCTGCAGCCAAAATCAAACATCTGAGGTCATCACGATGCTGGAGAGAGGCAAAAAAAGCACGTTCTTGTTCATCCTCCCATGAAAATGCATCCGACCAGTTTTGGTATGTATCCTGATTTTTCGTCATGCTTTCCACAAACGCCTGTGGCTTAAGCCCCGTACGGAATTTATGTGCTACGTTTGCCCCCATCTTTTCTCCTCCTTTTGTATCGCTCGCCTATTCTTGGGTTTTATCCGTTGCTTCGTTTGCTTCCTTTTCTTGATTCGCCAGCTCCATCATTTTTTGCAACAAGATGTGCTGCGGCATGTGCATGAGACGCTCCAAGGGTACCTGAAGCGCTTCCGCCAGCTTGACAGCGGTCTCCGGTGATATTTGTAATGGACGCATGTTATTTTGCTCCTTTCCCTTGCTTTTATCAGTCCCTTCAGTATAATACACAGCCGTTAAACCTGCCAGCATACAAGCCTGGCACTTGAGAGCCTTTAACCTTTGTAACATGTTGGCTCTACTGATCCTCTCTTTCACATTTGCTCAGGCCAATTCTTAATGAAAAATTAAAAAAGAGCCACCCATAGGTAGCTCCAAAATGGAGTCAGGCTGTTTGATCCCTGCTCACCGTACGCGAAGGGACTATCTCGTGAACAGAATATCCCGCACAATGGAAAAGGACGAACTATGGCTTTTGCTTAGTAAGGATACATGGTACACCAAAGCCGATCGCGCCGGGCTGGGACATCTGCTCCATATATGCCAAACCTCGTGCACATTGCTGCTTGCATACTTGACATGTATGGGATGTTACGATTTTCATCTGTACTTGATTGGGGTGCTGTCGCGTATTCTTCTTCTTGATCTTTTTGCCCTTGGCCATCTGTTTTCCTCCCTTTGCCCTGGATCACTCCAGTCTATGAAGGAGAGAACCCCCGCTCTTTAGGCAAGCATACAAAATCAAGATATTCACCTGTAAAATGGGCCTTGTCATACATATCACAAATAGAAAAAGCCGCCGGAGAATTCTCTCCCAGCGACTTATGTGACTTCATTATGGCTTTGGACTTAACAACTGGCGCAGTTCCAGCTCCAGTGTAGAAGCATCCACCATGCCAATGATCTTCTTTCGTACGATCCCATCCGCGTCAATCAAGTAAGTCGTTGGGAATGCCATCACCTTGTAACGATTCGACACAGTTCCAGCTACGTCCATCGGTATCGGAAATGTCAGCTTGTAGTTGGTAACGAAGGCCATAGCTGCTTCCGGACTGTCATTGCTCGTGACGTTCACACCATACAGATCAACCTGTCCGCCGTATTTTTCATAGACTTTTTGTAAATCAGGCGCTTCCAGCTTGCATGGTCCACACCAGGAAGCCCAAAAATTCAAGACCAATGGTTTCGCCCTTTTTCCTTCTACCTTGTACGTCTGCTGATCCAGTCCGGTCAGTGTAAAATGAGGAGCCGCAAAGCCAACTTCCGGTTTTTGAACCTCTGCTACGATTGCGGCTGTTTCTTGAGGTTTTTCCCACACAGCAAGTCCGACGCCCAATAATACGATCACCGCGAGCAACAGCTTTTTCATTTTGTCACCTCTGCCCTACTGAGTTAGAATCCCGTAAAGCCTCCGTACATTTGAATGAGAACGCGTGTAATATCCGTCAGTTTATCTGTATACAGAAGAACACCGAACAAAATCATAATGGCTCCTCCGATTTTCATAAACAGGTCGGAATACTTCACAATCGCTTTCACCTTACTGATGAAGAACGTCATGACAAAAAACGGAATGGCGAAACCGAGTGTATACGCCAATGTGTAAGCCAAGGCGCTTGAAGGATTGGATACGCCCATGACGATAATGCCAGAAAGAATCGGTCCCACACAAGGTGTCCATCCAGCTGCATACGTCATTCCCACCAGTATGGACCCAGTATACCCCAATGGTCTCGATTTTAAATCGATTTTAAAAGAACGCATCATCCAATCCATTTTAAACACGCCAAGCATAACGAAACCAATAACAGCAAGCAAAATACCGCCCAATTGACGAATCAAGTCCTGCTGGTCGGTGAACAAGCTTCCGATCCATGATGTAGACAACCCAAGCGCAACGAAAATGATCGAAAACCCGACAATGAAGAAAAAGGTATGCAAGAAGGCTTGCTTTCGAAAAACCGCTCTCCCGTTCCTTACTTCATCAATCGTTACCCCAGTTATGTAAGACAAAAAGGACGGATAAAGCGGCAGGCAGCAAGGAGAAATAAACGAGAGAAAACCTGCTGCAAATGCCAAAAAGACAGTAATATCGCCAGTCATATGTACCTCCGGTGGGTATTTTATCCACTATCTTCTCATTGTATCGAATCTTTTCCCCCTTCAAAAGTAGCAAAGACACTTTGTCTTAAATCCGTGACATTTTCCTTTGTATAATAGCTCATTCAGATCCCCTTCATGAATACTTCCATTGTACACAAAAAAGAGGCGGATGTACTCCGCCCCTTTCCTGCTATTCTTTTTTTTCTTACTGAATCGTAACCTTACCGCCATCTTGAAGCAGTGTTTGCCCTTTTACCACGATCTTATCGCCGGCAGACAAGCCTGTCAAAATTTCGATCTGATCACTAGAAGATTTGCCTGTAGTGACCTCGACTTGTTTTGCAACGTCACCTTCCAGCTTGAATACATACTGTTTACCATCGCGATCAAAAACTGCACCGCGTGTTACAACGATCGATTTCGCTCCGCTTTCCCCAACCGATGGGAAGGTCACATTCACAACCATATCGGACTTCAGCTCATTGGATGGGTTTGGAATTGTAATCTCCACCGGGTATGCCTTGAGCTGTGAATCCATGACTGGACTCATCGCCGTTACTTTGGCATCAATCGTTTTTCCTGATGATTGTACGTTTACTTTTACAGTAGTCCCTACTTTTACTTTTGTGATATCAGCTTCTGACAGATTCGCTTTTACCAGAAGTGGATTCGTGTTAACGACAACCACAACTGGCTGCTGACCTGCCATTTGACCAACTGCGCCATTTACGCTGGAAATATATCCGTTGATCGGAGACGTCACAGTTGCATTCGCCAATTGCTCACGAGCATTTTGCAGACTCACTTGGGCTTGCTGCACAGAGGCTTCGGAAACTTGCACGCTCGTTTTTTGCCCAGCAGATTGTAAAGCCTGCTGTGCGTTATCATAAGAAGTCTGTGCCGTTGTCAGTTGGGAGTTTGCCTGTTCCATCTGCTGTGCGGAAATCGCTCCTTGAGAAAAGAGCTGTTGCATCCGCTGCTGGTTTACTTTGGCATCCTGAAGGGCAGTTTCTGCCTGCTTCAGGCTATTTTTTGCTTGAACCAAGCCTTGATCAGAGCTGCTGCCTGCTTGGTTTAAGCTGGCTTTTGATACGTTGTAAGCTGCTTCTGCTTGCTTGACACCGTTCACGAGATCTTTTTCATCGAGCTTGAACAATACTTGACCTTTTGTCACGTATTGGCCCAGTTTCACTGGCAGGGAAGAAATTTTCCCGCCCATTTTCGGGGAAACTTGCACTTCTTCACTCGGAGCCAGCTTTGCCGTGAGACCAGAATCTGATACTACTGTGCCTAAAGCAACCGTTTCAACCTGTACAGGGGTTGCTGCTTCCACCGTTTCCGTAGGCGGCGTTTCCGCTTGCGGGCTGGAGCACCCTGCCACTAGAGTGATGGCCAGCAATGCCAAAATGACGGGTTTTTTATTTAGTTTCATGTATGTCCCTCCTCTTCCCACAAACGTCTTACGATTCCAAAGCGGGATTGATTTTCTTTTGTTTCTTAGCAAGTTTCTTTTCGAGTTTCAACTGGCGCTTCAAGCGTCTCTTTTTCCCTGCGTCATCAAACCAGGAAGCAACGACAGGAACCAGAACCAGTGTAATCAAGGTAGAGAATCCAAGACCGAAAATAACCGTCACGGCCATTGGTGCGTTCGTTTCAGAACCAGCGCCGCCAGAGAATGCGAGTGGTCCAATCGCCAGAATAGTGGTAAGTGTCGTCATCAAAATCGGACGAAGACGAATCGGGCCAGCATGCAGGATCGCATCATACAGCTCCATACCTTTAGCACGCAATTGGTTCACGTAGTCGATCAATACAATCGCGTTGTTCACGACCAAACCGATCAACAAGATGTACCCGATCAAAACCCCAACGCTGATCGTTGTACCTGTCGCCAAAAGTCCAAGCAGAACACCTGTAACGGTTGGTGGCACGGAGAACATGATGATAAATGGGGTGTATAACGATTCAAACTGCGCTGCCATTACCATATAAAGCAACACGACAGACAGTACAATCGCGAGAGCAAGGCTGCTGAATGATTCCATCATTTCTTCACTTTGCCCGCCAAAATCGACTGTGTAGCCATCCGGGAGATTCAGCTTCGAAATTTTCTCTTGCACTTCCCGTGTGACAGAGCTCAGGTCACGCCCTGCCAAATCACTCGTTACTTGAACTTCACGGCTTGAGTTGGCACGGTTAATCGATACTGGCACATCTACCTTATTGATAGTCGCAACCGAGGTAAGCGCGATCTGTGCCCCACCAGGAGCGGAAATTCGCATATTGTTCAAGAAGTTGATGTCTTCCTGATACGATTTCGGCAGCTTGAGGTTGACGTCAATCTCATCATCCCCTGTGCGATAGTACGTTACCGTTTGACCTTGGAAGGAAGTGCGAACACTGGAGAGAATTTGTCCTGTCGTCAATCCGTACAGGCTCGCTTTCTCAGCATCGATCTTCACTTCCAGCTCTTGTCTTGATTCTTCCAAGCTGGTTGTTACGTTACTCGTACCAGGTACCTTCTCAATTTCACCTTTAATGATACCACTGATGTCTTTCAGTACGGCCAAGTCATCCCCGCTAACCTTCAGTTGAATGGGGGAACCGGTAGACATGCCGGCTGGTGCGCTTACCTTAATTTCCGGGCCAGCAATATGTTTCAGCTTTTCCTGGAGATCCATCACAATTTCATTGGAGGAACGAGTTCGCTCCTTGAGGTCTACCAGCATCAGGGTGATCGTCCCCTGATTGGAAGACAGGGTGCTAGCGATTGGTGAGGCATTGCTACCAACCGAAGTCGCAACAATGTCTTTCTCCGGAATCGTGTTGACAATTTCTTCAACTTGTCTCGTTACTTTTTCTGTTTCAGCCAGAACGGTACCATTTGGCATTTTGATAGAAATATTTACTTGACCTTGGTCCATGGCTGGAATAAACTCTGCCCCGATCATCGGTGTTAATGCGAGAGACCCCACCATCAGGACAACCGAAGAAATCATGACTGTTTTACGATGGCCCAATGACCATTTTAACAGTCTTTGGTAGCCTTTTTCTACTTTGCTAAATCCAATGTTGAACCAAGTAACCGGATTAATTCCACGATAGTTCTCATGATGTGTATGCGACGGAATTTTGTTTAAAATTCTCGAACTCAGCATCGGCACGAGCAAAATAGAGAATACCAGCGCCGCAATATGGGAGTAAACAACCGTCAATGCAAGTGGTCCAAACAACTCAGAAGCAATACCTTCCGTGAGGGCAATCGGCAAGAATACGCAAATTTGCGCCAAAGCCGAAGCCATTACTGCCGTACCTACTTCTTTGGAACCATCCAAGGCGGCTTCCATCATACCTTTTCCCTGTTCTCGATGACGGAAAACATTCTCGAGCATAACAACCGCAAAGTCAATCAATGATCCCAATCCCAATGTCAAACCGGAGAGGGAAATCAGGTTGATCGTTTGTCCAGACATATACATCAGCAAGAATGTAGCAACGATCGATACAGGAAGAACGATGACCGCAATTACCATGGATCGCAAGCTGCCCAAGAAGAAGAACAGCAAGATCATACCGATACCGCCACCCAACAGGGCATGTTCAGCGGTCGTATAAACGGAATCCTTAATGTAAGTGGATGTATCCAGAGTCGTAATGATTTTAACGCCTTCTGGCAGCTCGCCTTTGATTTTCTCCAGCTCAGCTTTTACATCATCTGCTACCTCAATGGTGTTTCCGCCAGAAGCTTTTGTCACTTTAATACCCAAACTCGGTGTTCCGTTGACGTAACTCAATTGCGTTACATCTTGATGCGTGTCTTTTACTTCGGCAATATCGCTGAGCCTGATGGAGTTTCCTCCAACAGAGATTGGTGTCAGCGAGATTTGATCGACATCGGCAAACTCACCTTGTACACGGATGTTGAGCTTGGCATCACCCTCGCGTACCGCTCCACCGGAACCTGACAAGTTGCTGCCCTGTAGAGCCTGCTGAACTTGGTCAAGGGACAATCCATACGCCGCCAGTTTGGCTGGATCGACGGTAACATCGATGATCCGGCTTTGTCCACCGCTGATGGAAGCAGATGCGACCCCATCAATACGCTCCAGGCGTGATTGGATCATATCCTCGGCCATCTTTTTCAATTTGTTGATATCTTGCTCACCCGTCACCGCAAACTCTATGATCGGTGTACTGTTCGGGTCAATGCGCAGTACACGTGGCGCTCTAGCTGAGTCAGGCAAAGAGCCACGAACCTGATCTACCTTCTCCCGCATGTCGAGAGTCGCCTGATCAAGGTCTGTCCCCCAGTTAAACATGAGGATAACCTGCGAAGCGCCTTCCATCGATACCGATTGTATACTATCTAAATCGGATACCGTTGCAAGTGCGTCCTCAATCGGCTTCGTTACCAGTTTTTCTACCTCACTTGGCGATCCGCCGTCAACGGAGGTAACTACGACAGCAACCGGGAAGTTCAGGTCCGGCATGAGATCAATCGCCAAGCGAGGCAGTGAGACGAAACCAAAAATCAGCATGGCCAGAGTCAACATAATCATGGTGACCGGGCGTTTAATCGATAGTTCAGAAAGATTCAATCCACTCACCTCTTCTTTATATATCTGCTAATTTTTTGTGAGAAATAGTTCGCATAACGAAATGAATAAGGTGAATCTCGTCGTGACATTTCGTTTAACGAAATATAAAGGGGTGAAACCGTTTTAAACGGTTTGTGAATTTCCCCATTTCACATCTCGCTGTTGGTATACACGCTCTGTCAGTGACACCCACACAACTCGTCGATCTGCTTGGTCGCGGAATCTTCGTACCAGGTTTTCCTGCTCCAACCGGTTAATGAGACCGGAAGTTGTGCTGTATGAAAGACCGACAGTCTTACTTATGTCCCCCATCGTTTTTGGCCCGTTTCCTAGCTGCTCCAGAATCAAGACCTGTTGCCAGGTTACATCGCTTGTATCCAGCTCTTGCTCAGAAATCGTGCTAAACAAAACACTGGCTTCTTGCAGGAGTTTTGCCAACTGAATCAGTTCTTTCATGAGAACCTCCCTTGCCATCCTTACTTAACCACTTCACACCCATAACTAATCGTTTATTTCCCAAAAATAATTCTACTGAAATCTATATGTAGTGAAGTCTACCCAGGGGTAGATTTCTGACAAGGATTTATCTATCTGGAGATAGACGACAACGCATGCTAGAATGAAGTTAAGTGATTATCCGGCAGAGAAAGAAGGACTTCTCATTGTTGAAGATAATGATGAAAGCCATACAAAAACGTTTGCTGATCATGTGGTTTTCCATCTTACTTGTATTAGCTTTGCTTCCTGATTCATTTAAACGGGAAACTCCATTGCAATTTTCCCTTACCATTGTACTATTTATTTGTTACCTTGTGGTATTTTGGACTTCCAAGAAAAAATGGAAGCCTTTCCAATTCGAATTAGTGGCAGTCGCGCTAGGAATCGTTTCCTTGCTAAAGTCCCTCATCTTGGGTGGAGAGGGCTTCGGCTTGATGCTCCCACTCGCTGTTTTTATCGGTTTTCACATTCATGGACGCCGAGCGTTGGCGTATGCTACTTTTTTTGGTACGTGCAGTACGCTTTTTTTATATTTTGAAGAAAACCTGAGATTCACGCACATCATCTCTTATATTCTTACGTATGTGGGCTGCTATATCGGCGCACGAGGCTATCGGATTCAAACAGAAGCATATGAAACCAACCAACAGCATCTGGAGCAGCTGCAAAAAGCACATACAGAGTTGCAAGAGGCACACTTACAGCTTCAAGAAGCAGCGCTTCATTCCCTTCAAGTAGCTGTTCTTGAGGAACGAACGAGAATTGCCCGTGATATTCACGATGCATTGGGTCATAGTTTGACTTCACTCATTGTCCAGCTACATGCCTTGAAGTATATGTTGCAGGATGGACCTGACAACGCACAAGAAGCCGTGCGCAACATGCTCGGTGTCGCCAAGCAAAGTCTGGAGGATATTCGCACGTCTGTCCATACACTTGCTCTGGATAAAACCTCCTTGGGACTTACGCCTCTGCGAGCTCTTTTGTCGCAGGCCCAAAAGCATACAGGTATTAAAATGGAACTGATATGCTCCGATTTGGACATCCCGCTCTCCCAGGAAATGACGATAACGTTTTATCGAATCTTGCAGGAAGCGATCACCAATTCCCTCCGTCACTCTGACGCAAAAGAAATTCTCGTCATCATTGAACAAAAGAAGGACATCCTTTTGTTGTCAATCCGAGACGATGGAAGCATCACGAGCGACCAAAAAATCAAACCTGGCTTTGGCCTAACTGGCATATCTGAGCGAATTCAATTATTGAACGGAACTCTCGCGTATCGCATTCGAGAGCCCCACGGATTCCAACTCGATTTCAGCTTTCCGATTCACCAGACTGAACCTGAAAGGAGCATGCGAACATGACCGGTAAACAAAAAGAAGGAGCCATTCGCGTGGTCCTAGTAGATGACCAAACCATGATTCGCCAAGGTTTAGGCTATGTCATTCAAATGCAATCCGATATGGAAGTAATCGGGGAAGCTTCCGATGGCGTAGAAGCAGTAGAACTTATTGGCGACCTCGCACCTGATGTCGTTTTAATGGATGTTCAGATGCCCAACAAGTCGGGTATTGAGGCCACAAGAGAAATCATGCTGCAGCATCCTCGCACGAAGGTATTGATTCTTACCACCTTTGATAACCACAATTATGTGGTGGAAGGGATTCGCGCCGGGGCTGTCGGCTATATGCTAAAAGATGCTGACTCTCAGGAAATGCTTGATCTGATTCGCAGAGCCCACCAGGGAGAAGCCCTCTTCCACACCGTGACAGCTGCAAAAGCCCTTGCCGAAGCTCTGCAAGGTCAACGTGAGACACCTGATTCGACGACCACCTCCCAATCAGTTTTGCTAGATGAACTTACGGATCGAGAGTTGGATGTACTCCAACAGATCGCAGATGGCTATCGAAATGATCAGATTGCGCAAAACTTGTTTATATCTGAAGGCACTGTAAAAACACACGTGCATCGGATCTTGCAAAAAATGGGTGTCGAGGATCGTACACAGGCAGTGGCAAAAGCACTGCGGCACAAAATCGTGAAATAAATCAGATAATTTCAGGCAGGAGGATTAAGTGGAATCAAGTTTCCATCCTCCTGCTTTATGCTGATAGAAAATCCTTCTGCCATCTGTGCGCTGGACATCGCTTCAAATACCGCAGCAGCCGCTTTCTTCGTATCGATCACCCGGCAAATCACTGCCAACGTCCTCTCACTGTCTTCCCCACCGTCGCTGTGCCCGTTCCCCGTCTTTCCCAAGCATTCGTCCAACAGCTGTTCGATCAAATAACGCATTTCAATCTCTGACTCACACAAATGGGGAAATCGAATGACCATCGGGTGGAAATCGTTCTCTTTCATGACCTGATATCCTTGTACTTTCATCTCTTCTGCCCAGCTCTGCAAAACCTCATCAGGCCTTCCCTCAATCTGCTCCGCCACTACAGCAAAATAGTCGCCAATTTCCCCTACATTTCCGTAATGAACGGTATAAAGGCGCTCTGATTCCTCATACCAAACCTCCCAGTAGCTCCACCTCGTTTCGTTTTTTTTCAGCATCCGAATCACAGTTGTTCAACTCCGTTCAAATTGTAACCGTTTTGTAAATTATTCCACTGATCGACAGACCTTGACAACAACTTACAAAAAGATTGATTCGAAAGACTTGCAACTTTTTCGCGAATAGGACTTTTCTCTTATGTGAACGTAAAAAAAGACGGATATTCGATCCGTCTACAGTCACAATCCTTTTTTGTTTTTTTAGGAAGTGGAAAGGGGTAAACGAATCTCAAAACGAGCTCCTTTCAATTTCGGAGAGTTTTCCGCATAGAGTTCGCCACCGTGATCCGCGATGATGCGTTGTGTCGTAGACAAACCTAACCCCGTTCCCTCTTGTTTGGTCGTATAAAAAGGAACGAACAAATTTTGCAGGCAAGAATCTGATAGACCAGGTCCGTTGTCTTCCACAACAATGATTACTTGATTGAGAGATGAGTACACTTTCACATGAACGAGGTTTCCTTGGGTCATCAATGCTTCAAGCGCATTTTTCAAGATATTCAAGATGGCTTGCTTGATTCGTGAACGATGACCAAACACATACCACTCGCCTTGTGCAATGTCCAGCTCAAGCTTGATTCCTCTTCGATTCGCTTCTGGCTCCAGTAAACGAATGACGCCATATAACTCGTCCATCACTAAGAAACGTTCCGATACGATTTTATCATCCCTGTACCGGGCCAAAACAAGAACATCGTTCAATAGCCCATCAATGCGTTCAATTTCCGTTAAGATTACAGAAAAATAAGATTCACTACGATTTGCTTCCCCTTGCTCCCGCAGCAACTGAATGAAGCCCTTGATGGCTGTCAGTGGATTCCGAATCTCATGTGCCATCCCAGCAGCCAGTTGCCCAACTGCTGCCAGTGCTTCACGCTTGCTCAACTCTTCTTCATATTTTTTGCTTTCCGTAACATTCCGAAGAACAGCGATCGCTCCCCACATCTCTCCACCGTAGTAAATGGGGCTCGTACTCACTGTCGTCCATTTGCCTCTGTATTCCGCAACATAATGGCCAGACTGCCCACGTTCAATCACCCACTGGACAAAACGCTCGCTTACATGAGGGCGGAGAGCATGATCAATGTTTTTACCAATGAGTTGATGCCGATCTACGCCAAATAAATGACAGACAGCGTAATTCGCTTCAATGACTCTTAACTGGCGGTCGATCATCAAGACGGCAATATCACTGGACTGCAGAACCAATTGGACAAGCTCCTGTTCAGCGAGCATTGAAACATCTTCTCCTTTGGCCGAACTTGTAGGAGAAGTTGTTGTTTTCTCAACCGGAAATGATTGCGAATTTTTGTTAAATACATCGTCCATTTGATGCAAAATGCAGTCCATCGACTGATAGAGGCGAATCTGTGCTTGCAAAAGCTCCACTCGCTCCATTTCCGTCGTGGCTAGAGAAAATGAGTTGTTATTCATTTCTTCAATAATAACGTCTCGACACTTGCGCAAAAATTGCTGCAAATACGTAAGATTCATTCCGAGCAGCGAAAATTTGTATGCAATTTCGCTCCATTCTCGCTCGAATGCATACGTGTCGACTACTTTTACTACTTCAATCCATTTCGTGATTTGCTGAACAAACAAAGCCTCTGTATTTTCGCGGTCTTCTAGAAGCAAAGCAGAGTAATGATGATCTGAAAGAAAGGAAAACGTCTTGGCCACCGCCGCAGGGACCAAATGAGTAAGATACTTACTTATTCGATTTTTCAAAACACTCTGGCTCCTTTTCTCCGTGCTTCATTGAGGCTATTTTTCCAAGTATGTATAGGCTCTATTATGGACGTAAATGAGACAAGATGTAAAGCGGCTTGATGATATCATGGTGCAGAGAATGACACCATCCAATCAGGTTCTCTTCTTATCCTTACAGACAAACAATCTCGGCCAGCATCCTATTATCGCGAGCTTTCACATTGCCTTTTTCGGACACCCTCACCTCCTGAACATGTTTGACTGAAAACGCTTTCCAACATTTTCTATCATATCACGATCGAGCATAAAAAGGTCAAGAATGTTTATTATTCAACCATCCAAAAAGCATTTGCCCCCGCAGAGACAAATGCTTTCGCTTTATGAATGGGATTTGACAGCGTAATTGCGCAAATCCGATTTTACCGGGCTATTCGGGTTGGTTCCTGTATGCGCGCGCTTGAAAGCCTCGCTTTCTGTCCAATTTTTGAACGATTCCTCATCTGTCCATTTCGTAAAAACGATGTATTCGTCACCTTCCGTAGGTGCCAGGAAAAGGAACTCCAAAAAACCAGGAACCTCCTTCATCCGTTCTCCCCCATTTCCAAATGCGCGTTCCAAATGGGATTGATAGTCTGCTGGTACAGTCAGTCTGTTCATGGATACAAACATGATGGTCACACGTCCTTTTCATTAGGTTCATCTACCAATTCCCATTATAAAGCTAAAAAACCGCAAACGCTATTCGCGCCTGCGGTTGATTTGTTGCTCGAGTATGATATCCATCAAGAGTGTATCCTGCAACGGATCTTTCGGGTCTACCGTCAACAGGGCAGCGACAGCAGCCATCGCACATCGAACGGATTGGTAGGAATAAAAGGCATCTCGCTCTGATTCACTGAACAAAGAAATATCTGATCGCTCTTGTGTCGGGTATGGGAAGTCAGTCTCGACACCAGCACGATCCAGAACAATGAGTGCCTGTTTAATCGCTATCAATGCCGCGCTGACACTAATGCCGTATTCTTGGCGTAGATCTTCCCACACCTGAAAAGCTGATTTTTCTACCCTTTCCTGATTGGGGCGGGTAATGATTCCTGTTTTGCGTCCTTCTTTCAATAACCAATCCACAAAAATATCGTTGCGTGGAGGAAAAGCGTATACTTGTAGCTTCATTTCCAATTCTGTCGGGTTATCCTTGGCAAAACGAGCGTGAGCCAACGACATTTCGTAACGTCTGGACGGATGCCCAGGAACCGTGACAAATACCGTATCTTGTCGCACAGCTGCGATTTGCAGCTTGGTTCGCGCTGGTATCCTGCCTTGAGGTGCCTTTTCCCTGCGAATATTACCAGGAATCAATTCTACTCCGAATTGATGGTACTCCAGCGGTGAATCTATCCAGGGAATAGGCTCTCTCGTCTGTATTTCATATAGCCCGTTAAATGTCACCCATTCGCCCGGGCGGCGCTGGCTGCGAACTAAAACAGCGTGAACTTCTTTTTCTGGTGGCAATTCCGTATCTTGATCCTCCGGTGGGGGTTGCATTCGCTTGTGTTCGATAAGAATGCAGTCGGTCATCAACAACCGCTCGAGCAATTCCCGCTTGCTCACCCATTCATATCCGATGCGGTAAATCCGATTTTTCATCGGCTTCACCTCCTTTTGATCGCCATTATTGCATCATCCTGGTTTGTTTCTATTACCCTACCATATGTAATCGTCGCTTTGTCCGTGCTAACGAGATCGTACAATCCGCTGTAACGCTTGCGCTGCTGCTTCAGGTGATTCGGCCTGGCTGATCGCACTGATAATCGCGACGCCATCGGCCCCCGCAGCAAGCACTTCAGAGGCATTTTCCAGTGTGATGCCACCAATACCGACGATAGGCAAATCATTCCCGACTGCCTTACGAATCTCCGCTAGCCCCACTGGTCCGATAGGCTCTCCAGCATCTGCCTTAGAACGGGTAGCGAACATCGCTCCTACACCAATACAATCGACGCCACCGTTTTGGGCAGCGAGCGCCTCTTCGACCGTACCTGCCGAAACCCCGATGTACATCTCGGAGCCAACTTTGGCTCGTACTTCTGACAATGCCATGTCATCTTGCCCGACATGGATGCCGTCTGCCTGCAAGCGAATCGCCAGATCCACATCGTCATTCACAAAAAATACGGTATCATGGTCACGACATAGCTGTTGCAATTCTCTACCCAACTCATATTGTTCCTGAGCAGTTAGCTTGCTTCCTTTATCACGTAGCTGAAGCGTGCCTACTCCTCCGCGTAATGCTGCTTCCACGGTTTGCACGGTCTTTTCGCTGGAATACCCACAGTCCTGCGTACCAATGACAAAGTATACACCCATTTTTTCCCGAAGTCTTTGTATATCACGCATGCTTTATTTTCCCTCCCAACGATCCAATGCCTCTCGATAAGCGCTGGCTGCTGACTTGGCATCAGTTGCATCTGTGATCCCTGATAAGACAGCAATGCCCGCACACCCAGCTTCCAAAACTTGCGCGGTCCGGTCCGGTGTGATACCACCGAGTCCGATAATCGGCACATGCCATCTTGCCGTCATTTGCGCAAGTTCGATTGTTCCTCTTGGTGCAAGACCTGGCTTCGAACCACTCGCAAAAATATGCCCGTAGAGCAAATAATCGACTTGTGCAGCAATGGCTTGCTGTGCTTCTTCCACGGAATGGACAGAACGCCCTATCCTTTGACCAGTCTTCAGTACCATTCTCGCGTCCGCAGGAGACAGGCTATGGTATGCCAGGTGAACACCAGCACAACCCGACGCAGCAGCCACATCCACCCGATCATTCACGATCAAGGACGAAAGGGGGATGACATTCGCCAATGCCTTTACCCAGTCCATGCATTCCTTTGCGGTACGCTGTTTTTCCCGTATGTGTAAAAAGTTCATACCACCTGCATAAGCAGCTTCTGCCATTCGCAATACCTCATCAAGCGAATGCCGTCCGCTTGTAATCACATGCAGCTCACGAGTGCTTGACATTAGGTTGGACACCGCCTCCAGCGAGTGCTGTCACACATTCCTGCAGCCATTGTGTCGTTCGGTCTTCTTTGTCCGTCGGCGACTGAGCCAACAGCTCAATTACAAGTCGACGCAAGAAAAAAGCTTGTTGCACGGTAAGTGGAAAAGTAAGATTTTTCGGCTTGGTTTCCTGTTTCTCCAACGTCTCTACGCCCGCCAGCAAAATATCACCGATGGACTCCACGAGTTCGCGAACCTGCTCATTTTGCTTCAATTCGTCATAGCAGCCATCATATAGTCTACACAAAAGTAAAAACGCCTGTGACGACAAGGTCACCGGCTGTACATTCTGCATCGGTTCCGTCATACGTTTCCCTCCACTCGCTAGAAAAACAAAATCTATTATATCACATCACGACCTGTATCCATGTAAAAAACCGCTGATTGCTCAGCGGTCTTTTGCAGTTCCTTCATTTCGATCATTATGATTCGATTGTCGCAAATTTGTGTTGCGATCATTTTCATCCAGCGTTTTACCACGATTTTTCCCGAGGTCTTTGCTGTTGTTATTCTTCCCCAATTGTTTCACCTCCTACGTCGTTCATAGGATAGCGTAACCAATTCGGGTCACTTTATTAGCTGGTTACGAGTAGTCTCTTGCGTTTGTAGATCGCATAGCCGATGGCAAACGGTACACGCCATCCGAACAAAAATGCCAGCGTAATGAAATAAGTCACACCTGCAAAAATAAGCGTAGTCGGTACACCAGTCCACAAGGAGCGGATCAGTAAGCCAATTGGTGCCGCTACTGTCCAAGTAATCAGTGCCGATAATAATTGTCTGCCCGCAGATTCATACGTTCGTTGTCCGTAGCTCTTGAAAAGTAGAATCGCGATAATCCATCCCACGAGGAAAGGGGCTAATGTTTCGATAATCCCCATGGTCGTGACAGGGTAGTTATGAATGATTTTTCCGTAATAAACAAAAAGCACAAAGGCGATCAGATCCCCGAGCAACAATAAATAGCCCGGCGTAGACAAACGCTGTCTCATGTATACCCTCTTTTCCGGGTCTTGTCAGAGTAAACCCTCTTGGTTCACCCCTATTGTACACATGCTCTGAACGCCCTTCAATCAATCCAAGCCTTTATTCACCAAACAGCAACAATTGCAGCTTTTGCTTGGCTTCTGGCCATTCACGGTCAAGTATGCTGAAGTATACCGAGTCGCGAATGTATCCATCTGGCATCACCATATGATTGCGCAGGACACCTTCTCGAATGCCACCTATTCGGGCAATGGCACGTTGCGAATTCAAATTGCGCGAATCTGTCTTGAGCTGTACGCGAATACATCCTAGCTGTTCAAAGCAGTGGCGCAAGAGAAGCCATTTACACTCTGTATTGACGCCCGTTTTCCAGACAGATGGGGTCAGCCATGTAAACCCGATTTCCAATCCGCGATCCTTTTTCGCTATCCCTAAAAATCTCGTGCTTCCGATGATTTGCTCATCTGCTTTGCGAATGATGGCGAATGGCAATTCTGTTTGGGCTTGTTCATTTTTTAAAGCCTGCAGGATAAAAGCCTGAGCATCCTCTCTTGTTCGAATGGCAATGGACATATGCGGCCAAATCTCTTCGTATGCGCCTGCTTCCCAGATTCCGTCCACATGGGCCATTCTGAGCGGCTCCAATCGGACCAGCTTGCCTTCCAAGATTACAGGTTCAATGGTTAACATGTCTGTCTCTCCTCTACTGTTCTGCTTCAATCATCAAACAGAACAGTTCCCCGAAATTTTTCCAATGATACGGGCTTGCGAGGACGCTGTCAAGATAAAGATTTGAGGTTACGCTTCTTCACTGATAATGACTTGCTTCCCTCTGCGCTTTAAGAAGATAGGGATCAGCAACCACAGAAGCGCACAAACCAGAAAAGCAGCAGAAAGCGGCTTTGTCAAAAAGATGGAAAAGTCACCATTCGAGGTGGTCAATGCTCTTCTCATGTTATTTTCAATCATCGGTCCCAACACAAGGCCGAGGACGAGCGGTGCCAGAGGAAAGTCGTTTTTCGTCAGGTAATAGCCAGCTACCCCACAAATCACAAGCAAAATCAAATCAAACGTACTAATTTGCACAGCGTACACTCCGAAAACGGAAATCGCGATAATGAGGGGAATCAGGAAATGGGACGGTGTTTCAATAATTTTGGCGAATACTTTAACTAAGGGCATATTCAAAACGAGCAGCATTACATTCCCGATAAACATACTCGCAATTAAACCCCAAGCAATTTGCGGATGATCAGCGAATAAGAGGGGTCCCGGTTGTACGTTATACATCAGCAATGCACCCATTAAAATCGCAGTCGTACCAGACCCCGGTATACCCAACGTCAACAGTGGAATCATCGCACCACCAGACGCAGCATTGTTTGCAGACTCCGGCGCTGCTACACCAGCAATCGCTCCTTTTCCAAAACGGCTAGGATCTTTGCTCAGCTTTTTCTCAAAAATATACGAGAAGAACGATGCCAGGGTAGCACCAGCACCAGGCAAAACACCAATGAAAAATCCGAGCAACGAACCGCGTGCAATCGGTCCGGCACTTTCTTTTAGGTCTTGCTTGGAGGGCAGTACCCGCCCCACTTTAATAATTTCCTTTGAGGATTGATCGTCTTCGATAATCGTCTTGAACACTTCTCCAAGGGCAAACAAACCAACTGCTATCGTGAGGAACTCCAAGCCTTGGTACAAATCGGGAATATCGTATGTAAACCGCGCCACACCCGAAACGGTGTCCATCCCAATTGTCGCAAGCAAGAGTCCCATGACTGTCATAATGAGGGCTTTGGTCATCGACTTCCCCCCCAGTCCGCTGACCGCACACAAGCCGAGAAGCATGAGGGAGAAATATTCAGCAGGGCCGAATTTCAAAGCGAGATCGGATAATGGATCAGCCAAAAACACAAGAGCAATCAACGCCACGAGCCCCGCGACAAAAGAACCGATCGCTGCAATCGACAACGCTGCACCAGCACGTCCCTGTTTGGCCATCTGATAGCCGTCCAATGTCGTAACGACAGAGGAGGATTCACCCGGTGTATTTAACAAAATGGATGTTGTGGAACCACCGTACATCGCGCCATAGTAAACGCCTGCCAACAAAATCAGTGCGCTAGCCGCCGCACTTTCAGGAGGTAAGCCAGAGGTCAAGGAAGCCGTAACGGGCATCAATAACGCGACTCCGCTCATTGGACCGATGCCGGGAAGGACCCCTACCGCAGTACCGATCAGAACGCCAATAAAGGCAAAAACAAGATTATGCCACTGTAGGGCAACGAGAAAACCATCCGCCAAAAATTGCAATGCACTCATGCTAATTTATCCCCTCCCTAGACGCCTAGCCAGGCAGGTAGTCCTGGAAGCGTACCTTTTAGCAAATGCACATAGATGACATAAACGCCTACTGAAAACAGCAAGGAAACGATTCCCGATTTCAGAACGCTTTTACTTCCCATCATGGTGAAGGCGAACATAAGGAAAGCAAAGCTCGAGATGACATAACCGAGTTTCTCCAACAACAATACATACAAGACTGTTGCTGCCAAAATCAATAAAAACCGCTTGTATCGCAGTGGACTCTGTGACTCGGATGAGGAAGCAGCCACGCCTTTCTTATAGGTCTCCCACAACAGTCGCAAGCTCAACAAGATCAGGATGATGCCAAGCCCAAATGGAAACATATTCGGCCCAACCTGACTGCCGTATGCACTAGACGAAATATTTTGACTTTCAGCGATAAAGAGTGCACCTACTAGCGCAAAAAACAGGCTGCCGATACGATCAAACATCAGGTTCATGTATACCTCCTAAGGTGTGGAAAAAGGAGGGGATGCCCCTCCTCTCCCTACTTCGACATACCCAGTGATGTCAACAGTTCTTTGACCTGCTTATCTTGTTCGTCCAGGAATGCCGAGAAAGCAGCAGCGTCCTTGTACTCGCTTTCCCAACCGTTTGCCGCCAATTCTTTTGTCCATGCCTCGTGCGTGGAAAGTTCTTTCAGCTTTGCATCCCAGTAGGCTTTTGCGTCTGCTGGCATATCAGCCGGTCCAAAGACCCCGCGCCAAATCGTGAACGTCGCATCTATGCCTTGCTCTTTTAACGTCGGAATCTCTTTCAAATCACCGCCGAGACGTTCATCAGAAGTAACGCCCAGTACACGGATTTTACCTGCTTTCAAATATTCACCCACGCTGGAAGCATCCGTTGCAATGATATCCGCATTACCGCCCAACAAGGCTGCCATTGCTTCTCCGCCGCCATCATAAGAGACGTACTTAACGCTTTTCGGATCAATTCCATACTTAGCTGCTGGCAATACCCCGATCAGATGATCCATCGATCCGGGAGCAGAGCCACCTGCCAGTGTAATTTTGCCTGGATCAGCCTTGATCGCGTCCAGCACGCTCTTGATGTCCTTGTGAGGTGAATCCGCTTTCACAACGAGGGTGCCGAAATCTTTCGTCATTTGCGCCAAGGGTGTGACATCTTTGTAGCCAAATGGGCTATTCCCCTCTTTTTTGTTATTGTTAATCAAGATAGGAGGAGAGCTCACGAATAATTTATAAGGATTGCCTTTGTCTTTGCTTACATACTCAGCCAAGAACACTGTTCCTCCGCCACCCGGCTTGTTTTCAACCGTGATGGTTTCTGTCACCAGTTTGCTTTCCGCCAATACCTTTGCTACCGAGCGAGCTGTCTTATCCCAGCCCCCACCCGCACCGGATGGAGCTACATATACGATCGGCTTTTCCGGGTATTTGGATGTCTCTGTGGCAGGCTGTGCTCCTGGACTTGCTGTTCCCGTATTTCCAGTACCTCCACCACAAGCAGCCAGTGCTAGTGTAAGAAAAGTGGACACTGTGATTAGCACTTTTTTTCTTTTCATCAAGCAAATATCCCCCTTAACCCGCTTATTTGTAAGCGCTATCACGCTTGAACATAATGTACCACCGCGGAAGCTAGGGGAATAGTTTTCGTGCATAAGGTCTATTTTGAAAATTAATCACTTTTTGTTCATATTGTTCATGGTACATTATGGAAGATAGCGATATTTTCTTTCCGGTCTGCCAACGGTGCCATAAATCAAGTCAGCACGCGCCTTTTTTTCCAGGACCAAGTATTCTAAATACCTTCTGGCCGTTGTTCGACTGGTTCCAATCTCGCGACCAATCTCCTCCGCCGAGACCCCCTTGTCTCCCGTCTGTCTGATCGCTTCGATTACTTTTTCCAGCGTTAGGAGGTCAATTCCTTTTGGGACGCTCACATCTCGATTTTTCGGAGTGACAAGTCTTCTGGTCAGCATTTGGTCAATGACTTCCTGATCTACCTCGACAGCTTCTCTCGTTCGAATGACATGCTCACGATAGCTTTCCAGCCGTTCACGAAAACGCTCGAAAACCAGCGGCTTGACAATGTAATCAAATACGCCGCCGCGCAGCGCTTCCTGTACCATTTCCATTTCCTTGGCTGCGGTGATCATAATCACGTCAACTTCGCGGTAATGTTGCCGAATATGCCAGACCAGCTCCGTTCCCAACATATCAGGCAGATACACATCCAACAAAACGAGCTCGGGGCGCGTACAAGACAGCAATTCTTTGGCATCCGTCCCATTCGTTGCTGTAGCAATGACTTCAAAACCTTCTATCTTGCTGACAAACCGCTTGTTGATATCGATAATTCGCATATCGTCCTCGACGATGAGAACCTCCAGCTTTCTCAAGACGCCACCTCCATTCTTTTGCGTAGGGATACTGTGAAAAGTGCGCCTCCTAGCTCGCTTTTGCCAACGAGAATATAGCCGTCCAATTCATTAATGATTCCATGCGCCTTGGCCAGACCAATTCCACGATCTTCACCTTTTTTCGTTGAGAAACCGTGTTCGAATATTTTTTCTCGCAGTTCTTCCCCAACTCCCGGTCCTGAGTCCTCGATTTCAAACATGATCTCATCGCCCGTGTCAGACAAATAACACTCCACTCGTTTATATTCGACACTTGGCTCATTGACGGCTTCCAACGCATTTTGGATCAGCGTCCCCAATAAAACCACGATCTGCTGCCGATTAATCGTCGGCGGGAGCTCCTTCAAGTGACTGTCGTGATGGATGACGAATTGTATTTTCAGCTCCTTGGCTCGATTGTGCATGCCTAACAGCAAAGCCCCTATTAACGGATCGGGAATTTGCTTCGCCAAAAACAAAATCATCTCTTGCTGTGCGGACGTTTCACTCGTAATCAACTCGACCGCTTCCTGAATCGAACCAAGCTGCAACAAACCGGAAATGGTATACAACAAATTGTGAAATTCATGTGTTTGGGCGCGAAGTACATCCGCATAACGCCTCGCCTGGGACAATTCTGAAGCTAGCTGGTCAATTTCCGATTTGGGACGAAAGCTGCTGACTACTCCTACCACCTTCCCACCGAACTTGATTGGAAGTCGATTCACAATGATTTCTTTTCCGCCCATAATCGACTCGCGATCTAATTGATGCTCGCCGGATTCCAGAACTTCTGGCATGCGACTGTCTGGTAGCACTTCCACTATTTCTTTGCGATGAAACCCTTCTTCCGGTAAGTTCAAAATACGAATGGCAGCCTTATTCATCATCGTGATGCGATTATTGCGGTCAATCGCCACGATGCCTTCGCGGACTGACTCTAGGACAGCATTTCGCTCTACGTACAAGGATGCGATCTCCTCCGGCTCCAATCCTAAAATTAAGCGCTTTAAATAGCGGCTGAGTGCAATGGCACCAGCAACACCGCACAACAAGGCGAGAAGAGTCAAAATCAATATGCGGTCTTGATAGAGGTCAATGGCCTCCTCGATATCTTCCAGCAGAAACCCAACGGATACGATCCCGATGATTTCCCCTTGATCATTTTTGATCGGCACCTTCCCTCGTAATGAAGGGCCCATACTGCCAACAGCTTTCGATATGTAAGATTGACCTTGCGAAAGTCCTGGCTCGTTATCTCCACCCACCATTTCCTTTCCAATCCGTTCCGGAATCGGATGCGCATACCGAATTCCCTCATGGTTTCCCACGACCACAAACTCTGCTCCGGTTTGCACACGGACGTTTTCAGCGATGGGTTGAATGAGTGAAGGAGGGTAATCGCTCGAAAATGCATTACGCAGCTCTGGATCGCTGGCAACAATCTTCGCCACACTCAATGCTTTTTTGCCTACTTGCTCTTCGATCGAAGACGCAACAATGGAAGAACACACCGCACCAACTGACGAAACAATCAGAATAATGACAATAGTAATCAATAAGATCATTCTGGTTTGCAAAGATATTCGGATTTTTCTTGTCGTCACAGCTTGCTCCCCCCTTGCTTCATCTTACCATCCCCATTAGGTAAAAAGGTAGAATCATTCCCATCGTCAATGACGAATCTTGTCGTTGTAGGCTGCGTTTTTACGACAAAAAATCAGGTATTAGGCCTTCTTTCCCCCAATATAATGTTACAACTTGTATTCAAGACAAACTAGGGCGCTTGTCCGAATACGAGACATCTTGAAAAGCAAAGGAGGGAAAGAAGTGAAGACGCAAACGGTATCAAATGGAATCGTTACCCTGACAAAAGAAGGCGAAGATGCAATCAAGAACAGTCCGCTTTATAATGAAGGGCTGCGGCCGACGAGGACAGCAGAGCACACATGGACATCTTACAACTTCGCCAGCTTGTGGATTGGTATGTCGATCTGTTTGCCGACGTATGCAATGGCGGCAGGGTTAATTTCCTTGGGTATGAACTGGTGGCAGGCCATTTTGACGATCATTCTCGGTAACTGTATTGTCCTTATTCCTATTCTTCTCAATTCTCATGCCGGGACGAAATTCGGCATTCCGTATCCTGTTTTTGCGCGCCTCTGGTTCGGCTCCAAAGGAGCGCACATCCCTGCTGTTGCACGCGGTTTGATTGGTGCTGGCTGGTTTGGCATCAACTGTTGGTTCGGAGGTGCTGCCATCGATACACTCCTCATGTCGATGACAGGCTGGGCAAATGTTCCCGGACATCTCTGGATATCCTTCTTTGGCTTTTGGCTGTTAAACGTATGGGTCGCGTATCGAGGTCCCGAAGCGATCAAAAAAATGGAGGCTTGGGCTGCTCCCGTCCTGATCATTATGAGTTTGGCTCTCCTCGTCTGGGCGCTTACGAAAGCAGGCGGATGGGGACCGATGCTCTCTGCCCCTTCGAAATTCACTACCACTGCAGAATTCCTGAAGGTTTTCTTCCCAGCATTGACGGGAGCGATTGCTTTTTGGGCAACAATGGCCCTCAACATTCCGGATTTCTGTCGGTATGCCAAAAGTCAAAAAGCCCAAGTCATCGGACAATCCTCTTCGTTGCCGACCACGATGGGTTTCTTCTCGTTCATCGGAGTTGCTGTCGCTTCTGCTACTGTCGTTATTTACGGAGAAGCGTTGTGGGATCCTGCTGCCGTGTTGGCTAAATTCTCGCCTTTCGCCATTTTCCTCGGAACAATTGGAATTATTCTTGCCACATTGACGACCAACGTAGCGGCCAATATCGTTGCTCCCGCCCGGGCAGTGGAGAATCTGGCCCCTCGCCGTCTCTCGTATGAAGCCGGTGCCGTCATCGCCGGGGTCGTGTCACTCTTGATGCAGCCTTGGTACATTTTAGAGAACTTCGGCAACTACATCTTTTTATGGCTCGGAACGTATGGAGCCTTGTTAGGCCCGATTGATGGAATAGCCATCGCCGACTATTGGCTCGTGCGCAAGCGGCGCATTCATTTAACAGAGTTGTACAAAACAAACGGGATCTACAACTACAAAACAGGCTTTAATGGCAGAGCCATCTGGGCAATGCTAATCGGGATTGCGATTCCTTTTATAAGTAAATACATTCCGGGCTTAACCATTATTTGGGACAATGCTTGGACTGTCGGACTACTGATCTCACTCATGATTTACACGTGGATAATGAAAAATGATGCTTCGATCTTGAGTGCCAACGATTACGAGAAAATCACGGCAAACAACAAACAAACGATTGCTTCCTAATAGCAAGCTACCAAAAAAGACTGGCTGCCCTCGTTGGGTTTGCCAGTCTTTCGTTTTCCTTACTTACATAAGTCGATAGTCACCGTCTCTTTCTCACACATCAAGCACAGATAGAATCGCAATCTCTTCAATTTGAACATCAGGCTCATAGCAAATATAATACGTTAGCTCCGGGCTGATCCGGTACCGAATCCCCCGGTATCCACAGGCAATCAAATACGCACGCACCTTATCCCCTGTCCATTTCAGCCACTCTTCATAGCCCATTCCGTTTTGTCTCTGTTCGAGTTCCTCTTCTGAAAAAGCAGCACGCAATGCATCGATGCGCAGTTCATTTTCCCCATAGCGCTCGTCCAAACAAACGAGACCCTGCAAATGAAGCCGCTGGCTCAGCACCACTGCCTTCTCCCCATTGGTTTCTGCATGACAAATCGCATACTGTGCGGCGATTTCGGGATTGCTCACCAAGTAAACACCTGCCCCAAACACTGCCTTTGCACTCGCACCGTTTGTAAAATGACGCCGTTCTGCCCTCTCATACTTTTGCGCTTTCACGACGCGAAGTCCCTCGCCATATTCGACCCCTCGATATACAGTCTGCCTCATCCCTGAACGCTCCTTTTGACTCTGATGGAATCCTTCCAATGATGTGAAAAGGAGGAAGGCGCGTTTCCAGCACCTCCCTCACTCTTTTATTAAGGTAATAGCTTTACCATATCTTCGTAAGTCTCCGGTCTGCGATCCCGGTAAAATTGCCACGTATCCCGCACCTCATGAATTTTGTTGCGATCCATTTCAGCGACAATAACCTCATCCTGATCCCTGCTCCCCATAGCGACAAATTGTCCGCGCGGATCGACCAAGTACGATTGTCCGTAAAACTCGCCCATGTTCCACGGTGCTTCAGTCCCTACCCGATTGATCGCAGCCACATAATAACCGTTGGCTACCGCATGAGCAGGCTGCTCGAGCTTCCACAAGTATTCGGATAAGCCCGCTACCGTCGCGGACGGATTAAAGACAATCTCTGCTCCGTTCAAGCCAAGCAATCGTGCGCCTTCTGGAAAATGACGGTCATAGCATATATAGACCCCGACCTTGGCAAAAGCGGTTTCAAAAACGGGATACCCGAGATTGCCGGGCTTAAAGTAATATTTCTCCCAAAATCCGCAGCCACTGCTGCCCACTCCGACATGCGGAATATGCTGCTTGCGATATTTGCCCAAATACGTGCCGTCCGCATCAATCACTGCGGCGGTGTTGTAATACGTACCGATCCCGACGCGTTCGTACACAGGTAAAATGAGTACGGTTCCTAACTCGCGAGCTAGGGAAGAGAAATGTTGCACAGTCGGCCCATTTGGGACTTCTTCTGCTGACTCATACCATTTCGGTTGCTGTTCGGCACAAAAATACGGGCCGTAGAAGATTTCTTGCAGACAGATGATTTGTGCCCCCTTGGCCGCAGCCTCCCGCACCATCCTCTCATGCTTCTCAATGGCTTTTTCTTTGTGCAAATGAACCGGTTCGTCTCCGTCGACATCGTTTTTCGATTGAATCAAGCCGATACGAATGATATCTGCCATAAACGCCCTCCTCGCCTTTTTACACTCTCCCTTATTACGGTCTTGCAAAGGTCGATCGTTTTACAAAGCGTCCAGCCCCGGCTTGCCCGACGAATTGCTGATCGCGAATGACAAAAGAGCCCCGCGAAAGTACCGAAATAATATCGCCGTTCACCACCATTCCTTCAAATGGATTGTAGTCGACATTCATGTGGTGAGTTTCAACGGAGATCGTTCGTTTCAAAGTTGGATCAAACAATACGATATCCGCGTCTGAGCCTACCGCAATCGTTCCTTTCTGCGGGAACATCCCGAACAGTTTGGCTACTTTTGTAGAGGTCATATCGACGAATTGATTGAGGCTGATCTTGTCCTTCGCTACCCCTTCCGAGAAAAGGAGGCGCATCCGATCCTCAATGATTGGTCCACCGTTCGGGATTTTCGTGAAATCCCCTAGCCCCAGCTCTTTTTGACCGGAGAAATTAAAGGCGCAATGGTCAGAGCCAACCGTTTGCAAGATGCCGTTTTTCAACGCGCTCCACAAGACGTCTTGATTCCACTTTTCCCGGAGCGGAGGGGACCAGACGTACTTCGCTCCTTCAAAGCCCGGCTTCTGTAGATCTGTAATATCGAGCACCAAATATTGCGGGCATGTCTCCCCGTACACATTCCACCCCTTTTCGCGAGCCTCTGCGATCCGGCGCACCGCTTCTGCACACGATACATGCACGACATACAGCTGGGCATCTGCCAGTGCAGTCAATGCAATCGCACGTCCTGTCGCTTCTCCTTCTGCTTCAGGTGGACGAGTGTAGGCGTGGTACACGGGGTCTGTCTGCCCTTTTGCAATCGCCTGCTTGATCAAATAATCCAGAACGTCTCCATTTTCTGCATGAACCTGTACCAGGGCACCTAGCTCCTTAGCCCGAACCAGCGTTTTAAATAGCGTCTCATCATCGGCCATCAGCACATTTTTGTAGGCCATGAATACCTTGAGCGAAGTTATCCCTTCATTTCGTACGACTGCTCCCAATTCCTCGAGCACTTGATCGTTCGCATCTGAAACCATCAAGTGGAAGCCATAGTCGATAACCGCTTTGCCCCTTGCTTTTTCGTGCCAGGTCGAAATAGATGAATGCAACGGCTCTCCTTTATTCGTCAGGCAAAAATCGATGATGCTCGTTGTCCCTCCAAATGCCGCTGCCTTCGTGCCTGTATAAAAATTGTCGGAAGTAACCGTTCCGCCAAAAGGCATATCAAGATGGGTATGTGGGTCAATCCCTCCTGGGAAAACATAGTATCCGGTAGCATCGATCATTTCGGCATCTTTCCCATCCAGATTGGAGCCGATTGCAACTATTTTTTCCCCTTCGATCAAAATGTCCGCCTGATACGTGTCTGACGCTGTCACGACTGTGCCATTTCGAATCCATTTTTTCATCCGATGATCATCTCCCCTTCAACCCGTCACCGAGTAGACATGCCTTCTCTTGTACACGCTATGCACCCCACGCCGAAAACATGACTACACTACAGCTCACAACTGCCACCCGCAGCCAAAGCAGCCTGTCGCTGATTCCAGCTAAGAGGGGCTTTGTCGCTCGGGATTTCGACCATCTCGATCGTTCCTTCCACTGGGCAAACGATGGAGCACAAATTACAGCCTACACAATCCTCTTCTCGTACAACCAAACGCTCTTTGCCAGTCGATGGATCAGGAACAATGTCAATGCATTGATGCGAGGTGTCCTCACAAGCGATATGACACTTGTTGCAATTGATACAGGTCTCTTCATGAATGCGCGCCACGACCTTGTAATTCAGATTCAGATGTCCCCAATCCGAGTACGTATGCACGGCTTTTCCGACAATGTCCATCACGGAGGCAATTCCGCGCTGATCCAGGTAATTATTAAGCCCATCAATCATGTCTTCCACGATCCGGAATCCATGATGCATGGCGGCTGTACATACTTGAACACCCGTTGCACCCATCAGCAAAAATTCAACGGTATCGTGCCAATCCGAGATACCTCCAATGCCAGAGATCGGGATACCAACCTTGGGATCGCGTGCACATTCTGCGACCATGTTCAGAGCGATTGGTTTGACTGCTGGTCCACAATAGCCGCCGTGTGCCCCTTTTCCATCCACATGTGGGATCGGCAGCCATTTGTCGAGATCAACCCCCATCAAGCTGTTAATTGTGTTGATCATGCTAATGGCATCGGCTCCTCCCTGACTCGCGGCCCGTGCAGTAAAGCGAATGTCCGTAATATTTGGGGTGAGCTTGACGATGACAGGGGTTTGGGCGACTTCTTTTACCCATTCGACCTGTTGCCTGATCAAATCTGGATGCTGACCGACCGCAGAGCCCATCCCGCGTTCTGCCATGCCGTGCGGACAGCCGAAATTCAGCTCCAGACCGTCTACACCAATTGCCTCCACCTTTTTGACAATCTCGTGCCATGCTTCCTGTTTATGTTCAACCATGAGCGAAGCAATCAACGTGTGCTTCGGAAAGCGACGCTTCGTTTCATCCATTTCCTTCAAATTGACCTCAAGCGGTTTGTCCGTAATCAGTTCAATGTTGTTGAAACCAAAGACGCGCTGTCCCCCGAAGTTCAGACCGGCAAAGCGAGAAGTGACGTTGATGATCGGCTCTCCGAGTGTCTTCCAGACCGCGCCACCCCAGCCCGCTTCAAAGGCACGCTGTACTTGGTAGCCTGAATTGGTCGGTGGTGCAGAGGCCAACCAGAATGGATTCGGGGACTGGATTCCCGCCAGATTAATGCTGAGATCTGCCATGATAGGTCTCCTCCTTTATACTGGCTGTTTTTGATCACGGAGCGATTGGTGGATGGCATAAGCCGCTCGTTTCCCGTGATTGGCTGCATCGACTACCATCGCATCTGTTTTGCCTCCACCAAAAATGACATCGCCCGCTGCGTAAACTTTGACATGGGAGGTTCGATAGGTGCCTTCCTCGACCTCAACAATCCCATTGCGATGCTGGAGCCCGAATGCTTCAATCAATGACAAATGTCTGTTTTGTCCGATCGCCTTCACGACATAATCTACTTCGATGACAAAATGACTGCCCGGAATTTCTACTGGACGCTTTCTACCTTTCTCATCCGGCTCACCTAGCTCCATTCGCACGAGTTCCAGTCCCTTCACTCGGCCGTTTTCCTCGATTACACGGGTTGGGGCAACGAGCCAGCGGAATTCTACGCCATCCTGCTTGGCGAATTCGTATTCAAACTGATAACAGGACATCTCTTGAACGGTCCGCCGATACAAAATCTGAACATTGTCTGCACCCAGCCGTTTGGAACAGGTGGCAGCGTCAATCGCCGTATTGCCCGCACCAATAATGACGACTTTTTTGCCGAGCATCTCGTCTGACAGTGGTTTAGTCTTGGTCTCCTCCACGAGTGCAATGGCATCGAGGACACCTTCCACTTCTTCTCCCGGGATATGAAGCTGAGGGACATTGCCCATACCGACTGCCAACAGAATAGAATCATACTGGTCCAATAGCTCCTCTGTCCCTACATCCACGCCGATTCGCGTATTCGTACGTATCTCTACCCCCAATGCCTCTACTTGCTCTACTTCCCATAGCGAAATTTCCTGTGGCAGCCGGAACGACACGATGCCGTACGTGTTCAATCCTCCCGCTTTTTCCTTTGCTTCAAAAACCGTAACCGTGTAGCCGAGACGCGCAAGCTCACGCGCTGCTGATAATCCCGCCGGGCCTGCTCCGACGATGGCTACCCGTTTACCATTTGTTTCGCCTTTTGAAAAAAGCGTTGCTTGATTTTCGATTGCCCAGTCTGTCGCATGACGCTGGAGAAGGCCGATCATGATGGGCTTGGAGGCCGAATTGAGTACACAGGCCCCTTCACACAGCTCCTCTGTTGGACATACGCGCGCGCAGCTCGCCCCGACGGGATTCGATTCCATGATCGTCCGGGCTGATCCGAACAAATTTCCGGTCGCAATTTTTTTGATGAAGGAAGGGATGTCAATCGACGTGGGACAAGCCTTGATACAGGGTGCGTCGTAGCAATACAGGCAGCGATTCGCCTCATGGATGGCTTCCATCGGTTTTAGGGCAGGCACGACTTCCGCGAAATTTTTCGCGAGCTCATTCGATATGCTCATCGGTCCACAACCTCCTCACCAGATCTAAACATGCTTGCTATTAATCAATGTGCGAAATCGCTTTTTTATGATTGTTACATTTCGTATTTGCCTAGTGAGGAAACGAAATCAATCTGCTGGAATTGACATGAATGATTTCATGATCGAATAGGATAAAAACAAACAAGGAAGAAAGGGCCGTCCCGTATGAAGGATTACGATCTGGAGATCAAGGTAGTGAAACAAAAAATCGCGGAAGCACAAGCGCTTCTCAGCCACTTGGAAACCGAGCGCCAAAACTACCTGATGCAACTCGAAAGGCGCAGAGCGTTTCTCTCTTCACGCGAAATACTCGACATCCTGGAGACAAAGACTGGCCGTATCGGCAGTATGGCTACCGTCAAACGCTGGGCAGATCAAGGCTATTTAGGGGATTGTATAGACGAACGGGAGACCTTCCCCCTTTTGGTCAGTAAACAAGGAAACAAACGATTTCTTTTTCCTCGTGAATCCGTGCTCAATTATCTATATAAAAAAGGGTATCTTCGCCCGAGCTATGAAGTTTTGGATCGTGTCCAGCTCACAAAAGATAGCACTTGCTGCTGGGGAATCATCACCTCCGTCGAGCGAAGCGATCAGCACTTCACCTACCAAGTCCAATTGGAAAAAACGGGAGAAGTATTGTTGTCGGTACCGGAAGAAGAACTGCTCATCCCGTAAGGAGGCACTATGGAACTGGCCGTAATCACGCTGGAAAATACAGTTGCCAATCAAGAGAGATCACGACAAATCCGCGACTTGCATAAAAAAAAGGGCCAGACCCTCGCTATTCGATTTAGCGAAGAACTGACCCATATTATTTTAGAAGCACCATGCTTGTTTATACCCGACCAGGAATGGTTGGACGAAGCTGTTGTCTTCGAAGGAATCGTAAAAAAATCAACGGAGTACTACGAGCTGCACCCACGAACCAAAGGGAAAACTGTCAACCTTCACCTTGATTCAGAATTGGTAGCTGAGCTGGAGCTCATTCGCTCTCTCGTCAGCAGCAAAACGCAGCAGGAAATCCTTCGTGAGTTGTTTGTTCGAGGCATGCGCTCGTATTTGGCTGAAAAGGAAGCAGCCAGCTCACCCATCAGCGCAAAAAAAGAACGCTAATCCCTATTCTCTACCAGGAGAACGTGATTTTGTCACCCGTGATTTGATAGCGAACCGTGAAAGTCTGTTTCTTCTCTTTCATGCTGACCTCAAACACAATTGCTTTTTTCGTCAGATCAGGCTTGACTGCATTGACATCCAGCATATCAAAAGGCTCGTTTGCCTTTTTCTCCATCCCTACAATTTCTATCTTTTCATGTGTTGTGACATGATAAACTCCCACACCCATCATTGTCTGATACAAGACCCAGTTGTTGTCCAACCATGTTACTTCATCGATAAAATAACCTGGAAACAGTTGAGCTTGCGGTGTGTAATCCGGCTGGTAGAAACGAATATTCGCGGTATTGTACAAATTGTCTGAATCAATCACTGCGATTTTTTTCTTGTCTGGTGAAGGGATTCCAGCTTTTTTCGCCAATTCGATTTTTTCTTTTTCCGTTTCGATTCTCAGTTTTTCGATCAAGAACAGGGAATCTTCTTTGGAAAAGACGATGTTCTTTACGTTTTTCAAATCTGCGAGCGTGTCTTTGCTCGAAAAATTACTGTAGATGGTTAGCGTTGCATCCTCTGGCATACCATCGTAGGCGATGCCTCTGGATGGATACTCCCACGCATATGTACCGATTCCCCTGAGATGATACGTAAAATCCGGCTTACCCCAAGCACCAAAGATAGAAAAATCAGCATATTCGGCGGGTGCCCCTAATTTCTCACCATCGTCTTGTAAATTTTTTGCCATATCAACAAGCGCTTTCGTATCGGTGATCTGATCACGCCGATAAATAGAAATGGCTTTTACTTTATCCTGCGCAAACGTGAAAAACAAGTAATAGCCCTGTTCTGCATAGCCAATCAACGCAAGCTTTTCATCGGAAAAATGTGGTTTACCCAAGACTCGGACGATCTCGTCTTTTCTTTTGGAGGTCGTAATCCCTTTGACAACTTCGCCTTTATAGGAAGGTTCAACGAGAACGGCAAACGCTTGCTTGTTTTCGTCCCACTTCATGCTGATTCCTTGTGGATAATACACATAATCATCAAATTCTTTCACGGATTTTCCCAGTAGCTTCGTAAGCGAATCTTGTTTCCACTGATGGGAAGTGAAGGTATTCACGAGCAGCCCTTTTGACAAATCTGCTGGTGCCTGCACGGATGTTCCAGTACCGCTTTGCGGTGTGATTGGCATTGTCGTTGATGCGCTTGCTGCGAATGCTGTCGAAGCGAACAAACAGCAGGACAACAGTAGCATTATCGCTTTCTTTTCCACTTCATTCCCTCCCAAACTATCAGCATGACTATACAACCATCGCCATAAAACAACGGTTATCCCTAAATTATACCAGAAATAGACAAAATCCGCTAAAAAGTTTTTTATCCATTATCAATGTAACAGAATAAAGCGTCCTTTCCCCCATTTTTTGAAGGGAAGGACGCTTTTCAATGCACTTGATTTACTTCGATTCACCGTTGAGATAATTGAAGAACGGTTGATCTACCCAAAACTTGTATGTCTCTACCTTTACCTTGTCATTCAGCTTATGGAAGCCTTCCACAACTTTTGGAGATTCTTCATTCAGCGAGAAAGACTGCACGACATAACGACTATCTTTTAACACGTTGTTCGTAATGACAGCATAATCTGCCAGCTCTGTACGGGAATGATAAAGCGGCTGCCACCAAGAAGCCTTGAGCAATCCAGTCATGTCCTCTTGATCCCGTTTGGCATATTTCAAAACAAGTGGCTGGAATTTCTTCTTCGCTTCTACGCTGTCGAATTCCAGGCTGAGATCGTACTCCTTGGCATACGCAATGTAGTTGCCGTTTTCAATCTGAACCACTTCATAATCGGCTGTTTGAACGGGCTCTCCCCATTCCTTCAAGTAAATGAAGGCAGATGTTTTTGGTTCAAATTGAACCTTGGCATTGACGCCTTCACTTTTTAACAGGCCGATTAATTGAATGGCGTGAGCGATATCACTATGCCCATACGTAATTGTGCGCTGCGGATCAAAATGAGGATCGAATGCGGCATCCTTCAAATTGTAGCCAGTAATCAGATTTTGCTTCAAGCCTTTGTCTACGAGCTCTTGTAATTCACCTGCTTTAATGATTTGCGATTCATTCCACGCCTGTGCGAGCTTGCCAAAAATCTCTTCATCGGCGATTGTTCCCAGAAAGTTTTTGGCAGAGCCATGGAACTCTGCTACTTTTGCTAGCAATTGACTAGCAAGCTCTGCGGATACTGCTCCTTCTATAGAAGCTGACTTCAACGCATTGGCGGACACAAGCCCCGTGTCAATGGCTACAGCCAGCTCTTGTGCAGCCTGCAAAGTAAGCGTGCTGCCTTTTTTATACGAAATCCCTGCTTTTTTCAAGGCAGCCGCTGCTTTTTCCTCGCTATATGTATACCCGAGCTCTTTTAACTCTGCAGCTTTTACGGCAGCACTGACTGCTTCCCATACAACCAGCTTGGAGGCATCTTTGGATGCAGGCAAGAAAGTTTTGGCTGACAAGTCTTTTTCCGATATACTTGTGGTAGTAGATACGATCTTGAGCAATGCTTTCTCGAATTGCTCGCGAGTTACCGTCTTGTCAAATTTCACACCGTATTGCTGCTGCAAAAAGCTGTTCCACTCTACGTGTGCTTCTACCGTTGTTTTCGTTGTTGCACCGACTGCAGTTGGAAAAACGAGCGCCGCCGAGAGTACGGCTGCCGAAGTGGAGAGTTGTAGCCATTTCGCTGATCTGTTCATGAAGTATCCTCCTGACGTATGAAGAAGAATCATATTGATATTATTCCTATATGTTTACTAGGGATATAATCAACTACATTAACACTTCTGCATTCATCCTGTCAATAACTAGAATAACCCGAATTCCTCCCACACATGGAAGGCTTCGGGTTATTTTTTCACGTTCTATTTATCCAGCTCCGACCACTTGTTCACTTTCACTGGCGGTGTGTAATCTCGCATCCGATCTAGCAAGACAGCGGGATCACTCTCGCACAGGATCAATTCACCCTGCATAGCGGGAATAAATCCGGCTTCAGTTGCATGCTCTACCATTTGCATCAACGGCGTATAGTAGCCATCCACGTTCAGCAGTCCAATTGGCTTTTGGTGAATGCCAATTTGACCCCAGCTCACCACTTCAAAAATTTCTTCAAAGGTACCCAATCCACCTGGCAAAGCAATGAAGCCATCAGACAGATCGATCATTTTCGCTTTGCGCTCGTGCATCGTCAAGACCTCATGCAATTCTGTCAGCCCTTTATGTACGATTTCTCCGCGGAACAGTCCTGTAGGCATGACGCCGATCGCTTTTCCATCGCTTTCCAGTACTGCATTTGCAACGCGCCCCATCAGTCCCATGCTGGAACCACCATAGACCAATTCAAGACCACGAGCGACCAGTTCTTTTCCCAACTCCTGTGCGGACCGCTCAAAAAGTGGATTTACACCCGGATTGGAACCTGCATAAACACAAATACGTTTCATGTCATCCTCCCAAAACTTGTTGAAGTAGAATGGCTTTTCCTAAATTTCTTTGCGTGTCATATAATTATACTAAAATCAGGAAGGGACAGATATATATGAATATAACTGAGTTCCAAAAATGGGTAGGAGATTTTTATCAAGAACGAGGTTGGACAGGGTATGGTCCGTTTATTCGAGTAGGTTTTCTGATGGAAGAGGCTGGCGAGCTGGCAAGAGCTGTACGCGCCATTGAAATTGGTCGAGATCGTCCAGATGAAGGGGAGAAACCCGCAGCGGAAGCGCGGCAGGAGCTGGTGGAAGAGCTGGGCGATGTACTTGGGAATTTAATCTTGCTGGCAAACCAATACGAGGTTCCTTTTGAGGAGATTTTGGAAGCACATCGAGCAAAGCTGCAAAAGCGCTATCAGCTCCATCGTTGAATACATACAGCGGCAGTCTAGGATTTTCGCATCTCCTAGTCTACCGCTGCTTTCGTCTAATCGTCTTTTCGTTCTAGCTACTCCTACTCCAGTGTATCAAAGGCTTCCTTCATAACCTGCGCAATAAAATCGAGATCATCGCTCGTCGTGGTAAATGGTGGTGAGAGTGTCAGCACATTGTTGAAGCTCGGAATGGTGTCGCCATTGCGCCCGATAATTAATCCCCGCTTCTTGCACTCGGCAATGACCTGTGTCAATTTCGCCGGCGCCGCAGGTTCCTTTGTTTTACGATCCTCTACCATCTCGATCCCCATCAGGAAACCGAAGCTGCGAATGTCTCCAACGTATGGATGATCTGCGAGAAAAGCCAGCTTGGCACGTAATTCTGCTCCGAGTTCCTCCGCTCTCTCCACCAGTTTTTCCTCTTCCAAAATTTCGAGATTTTTCAGGGCAAGCGCACATGCCGCCGGATTGCCGCCGAACGTATTGACATGTCGGAAATGCAGATTATTCCCCTGCTCATTGAATTTGTCTGCGATTTCGGCCCGTACTGCTGTTGCAGAAAGTGGCAAGTATGCACTTGTGATACCTTTGGCCATGGTCACGATGTCTGGTTTGATTCCGAAGTTTTGGTGGCCGAACTTTTGACCAGAGCGACCAAATCCACAGATGACCTCATCCACGATCATCAACACACCGTACTTATCGCAGATTTCACGCACTTTTGGCATGTATTCCGGCGAAGGAACGAGGACGCCTCCCCCGGTAATAGTCGGCTCCATGATGACGGCAGCCACGGTCTTTTCTCCTTCCCAATTGATCACTTGATCGTAATATTGGGCGCACTCCAGATTGCATTTGCCGTACGATTTTCCTGCCGGACAGCGATAGCAGTAAGGCGGCGGTACATGCAGGAAGCCAGGCGCTAATGGCTCGTATTTTTCCTTGCGTATGGATTGACCAGTTGCAGCGAGGGCCCCCATCGTATTCCCGTGGTAGGCGCGATGGCGCGAAATGAATTTGTAACGGCCCGGCTCCCCGTTCTGATGATGATATTGACGGGCAATCTTGAATGCGACCTCGTTCGCTTCCGAGCCGCTGTTGGAAAAGAAAACGCGATACTCCTCTCCAAGCCATTCGCTGATCTTCTCGGATAGACGAATAGCAGGTACGTGGCTTTGTGTGAGTGGAAAATACGCCAATTGCTTCAGTTGCTCGTAAGCAGCGTCTGCGAGCTCCTGTCGGCCATAGCCAACATTGACGCACCACAAGCCAGACATCCCATCTAGATATCGGTTCCCGTCGATATCGGTGATCCACGATCCGCTCGCTTCCGTTACGATCATCGGATTGGGGTTGTACGGGGACATATGGTGCCACATATGCGAACGGTCGGCATCCAGCAAGCTCTCTTTATCAAAATCTTTTGTCACTTGTCCTTGCTCCATCGCGCAATCCTCCTTCTTTTTTCGTAAGAGGTTATTTTACAAACACTTTTTGCGAGCCAATGCTGGTATCGCCATCTTCGAACCATCTGGATGTGACCGTTTTTTTCTTCGTGAAAAAGAGGACGCCGTCTTTTCCATTTGCATGCAAATCACCGTAAAAAGACTGTTTCCAGCCCGAGAAGGCAAAGAAGCCCATCGGAGCAGGCACCCCTACATTGACACCGACCATCCCCGCTTCCACTTGCTGAACGAATTCTCTTCCCCATTTTCCGTTGTTCGTGTAGATGGTCGCCCCATTGCCAAAACGCGAGCGGCTAATGGTCTCCAAGCCCTCTTCAAAGTCCTTCACACGCATCACACTCAGGACAGGCGCGAAAATCTCGTCACGTACAATGACCATCTCGGCATCTGCCTTGTCAAAAATCGTTGGCCCGAGGAAGTAGCCATCCGGCAGCTTTTCCGCATCCTGGCGACCATCACGTACCAGTGCGGCACCAGACTCGACACCTTTTTCAATATAGTCATGTACTTTAGACAAGTGCGAATCACGGATGACAGGACCGAGATCGATACCTTCCTCCAAACCATTTCCCATCGCGAGAGCATTCGCTTCCTCGATTAGATGCGCGATCAGCTCATCGGCAATCTCCTCGACAGCTACGACAGCGCTGGCTGCCATACACCGCTCTCCTGCACAGCCGAATGCGGAGCTTGTAATTGTTTTTGCCGCGCGCTTCAAATCCGTGTCAGGCATGACTAAATGATGATTCTTCGCTCCAGCCAGTGCTTGCACACGCTTCCCGTTCGCCGCTGCTGTCTTGTACACGTATTCTGCTACCGGCTGTGAGCCGACGAAAGAGATCGCTTTCACATCCGGATGCTCCAACAGACCATTGACGACATCATGCGCTCCGTTTACCACATTGAATACACCGTCTGGGAGCCCTGCTTCCTTTAGCAGTTCGGCAATCCGAATCGAAGACAGCGGCGTGCGCTCCGAGGGCTTTAAGACAAACGTATTTCCTGCGGTTATCGCAATCGGGTACATCCACATCGGGACCATCACAGGGAAATTAAACGGTGTAATCCCGCCGACTACCCCTAACGGAAAACGGATCACCTGACTGTCGATGCTGTTTGCGATATTAGGCAACGTTTCTCCCATCATCAGTGTCGGCATCCCACAGGCGAACTCTACCATTTCCAACCCACGCAATAGCTCTGCCTGTGCCTCAGGCAGATTTTTGCCGTTCTCCATGGTGATCATCCGGGCAAGTTCATCCTCGTGCTTGACGAGAAGGCTATGAAAACGAAACATAATGCGCGCACGATCCACGACAGGGGTAGTACTCCAGCTCAAAAACGCTTCCTTTGCAGCAGCAACAGCCTTGTCCACATCTTCTCTCGTCGACAGTGGTACGCGTGACAACAATTCTCCTGTTGCCGGATTGGGTACATCTTCAAAACGTGTCGTCAGTGAATCTACCCACTGGCCCCCGATGTAGTTTTGCAACGGATTTCCAACGATAGCTGTGTTCATCCCTTCAACTCCTCACGTTCAATTGATTGACAATTCCATTTTATCCAAAAATAATGCCTGTCAGCACTAGACAAAGTGTAACGCATTACGTAGGGTTAATCTTACAGAGTGTAACTGGAGGAGGTGATCCTATTGAGCAACGATTTGCGCCTGACCATTGCAGAAATCATCAAGCGTCCATTGTTTCAACATGCTCAAGTGGTGGCAGGGCATCGTGGCCTGTCCCGTCCTGTTCGCTGGGTTCACGTCTTGGAGACTGCCGATACGGGACAGTTTTTAAATGGCGGCGAACTGATCCTATCAACCGGGCTAGGATTTGGCGAAGAAAAGGAAAAGCGACTTGCGTATTTAACAGAGCTCATTCGGCGAAAAGCAGTCGGGCTGTGCATCGAGCTGGGACGTTACATCCCCTCCATCCCGGAAGATATGCTAGAGCTGGCGAACCACCACCAGTTTCCGTTGCTCGTTTTCCATCAGCCTGTCCGCTTTGTGGACATCACGCAAGATTTGCACGAGCATTTGATCCAATCGCAGATGCAAGCACTCCGGAATCTCGAAGCCTACTCTCGCAGTTTGCAACAGCTCAGCCTGCAGGCAGCGGGCATACTCAAGCTATTGCAGCATTTTCAGGTGGCGGTTCAGACGCAGGTCTTCTATTACGCACCAGATGGCTCGACACAATTTGCTCCGGTGGTACCACATGATGTTGCAGTGGAGATGAGCGATTTGATGCGGTCTCATTTTTCCGGACTGGATAGTAGTGGAGCTGGTGTCCGCTTCCTTTCTCTATCTGCGACCAGACAGCTTGCCTATCAACCCGTGATGGCAATGGGGCACGTGCTCGCCTATGTCGGCATTGTTTTGTATGAACGCAGTCCGGATGAGTATTTGCTCCTGACCTTAGACAATACGGTCAGCGCGATGGCACAAATTTTAATGCGGAAAATGTTTGTGGAAGAACAGGCGCTTGCTACCGAAAACCGACTGTTTGATGATTTGATTGCCAACCGCTCCATTCCAGAGGAACAAATGCGTTCCTTGCTTGGTATCACGGGCAGCGGTAAAGCCTCGGCCTATCACATGATTATTTTATCGTTTGAGAAGCCGAAGAACCTGGCCCAGGACTCCCTTCCGCCGCACGATCTGACTGCTATTTTCCGTTCACTTTTGACCCGTCATCACTTTCGGCCTTTCATACGATGCATGGGCCATCGCTTTTACTTTTTGCTGATCGAGCAGCGTCCGCTTGCAGATTCCCGGCGTACCCTGGAAAAAGCCTTTCGCGATGTCAAAAGGATCATGACGCAAATGCTAGGAGCAGATATTCAAATACGGATGGGCGTCAGTCGAGCCGGAAAACGGTTGTCAGATGCTGGACGGCACCTCGCGGAAGCGGAACAGGCACTGGCTTTTTGTCAGGAATCATCCAGTCCGTTTTTCGCTGATCTCGGATTGTTCCGACTCCTGTTCCACGTCCCTAGTGAGCCTGTATTAAAGGCCTTCATAAGCGATTACCTCGGTCCGCTGCTAGCCCATGACCAAGCACACGGCTCCTCGCTCGTTCATACGCTGCGTGTCTATTTGGATGGTAACCTCTCCAAACAGGAAGCTGCGGAAAAACTGTTCATTCATCGTCAAACGCTCTATCATCGCTTGGAAAAAATCGAAGAAATTCTCGGAAAGGATTACACAGCAACGCAAAACCGGATTTGCTTGGAAATCGCCATGCGAGCGAGAGACTGGTTAAACAAGGAAGAGCAGCACTAAAAAAAGACACAACCTTTCATCTGTTCAGAAGATGGAGGTTGTGTCTTAGATTTATTTCCCCGGCTTATTCATATAAAGGCGATACTTCGCTTCTTTGCCTTCCGTCAGCACGACACGAATTTTGTACAAGCCGGTTTGTTCGATATTCACGGTTAGCTGCTCAGGATTGCTGGACGTTGTAGCAGACGCAAGCTCTTTGGAACGACTGTTATACACGTACAAATCAACATCTGCATCCTCTTTCCAGTCTACGGACAATTCCAAATCCCCTGGCTCACTGATGCGAATGGAATAGTCCATGTATTTCTGCTTTTTCGCCAGCTTTCCTGTTCGGAATGGCTCTTGTTCAACCGATGGCTTCTCCTCTTCCTCGTCATCGGCCTTTTGCCATTTTCCCGTAGTTGCTAGCGCATACGGCTGAGGCCCTTTCGGGATGTTATAGCCTTCGACCGTCACGGTGTAGATTCCCTCTTCCGGTTCAGTAATCCATACTTGCTCGACGTTGTTCAGGTTGTCCACTTCGTCGTTGTAAGGGGCCTCAAAAAAGTCGTTGCCGTTCAGTTTTTCTCCACTCGGTGTCGTTACTTTCAGATTCAAATCGTTGACGAGTGCACGCTTTGCGACAATGGCAGCAGGATAATCCGTCCACGCAAGCGTAATTGCCAAAGGCTTGGAATCATCCGAGACCTTGACCTTATACGTAACTTTTTCACGCGTGCGAATGCCGTCCTTCTCGTCCTTGTAGTTCGTTTCAACCGCATTCGCCAGATTGGCTCGTCCGAAGCCTTGCTCTCGCATGTCTTCATCCAAGTTGTCTGCACTCGTCAACAGCATGGCTTTTACTAATGCACCGCTCGGATTTTTTTCCCCTTCTTCCTGCAAAAATTCCCGGATTTGTGCCACACCGCCCGCTAAAATCGGCGTCGCCATGCTCGTGCCGTTCATATACGCGTAATGTTCATTAAAACGCTTGTAGAAATTTTTGCTCGGTGCCAGTGAAGAGCGCGTGGATAAGATCGCTGTACCAGGCGCGACAATATCCGGCTTCAAACGCCCGTCGCCTGTTAAGCCGCGACTGCTCGATACCCACACGTCATCCGCTTTATCGGAGTTCTTCCCCAAGTTCGGACGAACATTTTCTGTAGCGCCAACGGCGATGACGTTTTTAGCGGTGGCTGGGCTCCCGATCGTTTTAAAACCTTTCTCTCCTTCGTTTCCAGCCGCAACAAGCACCGTCATATCTGGATGCTCCCATAAAAAGCGATCAAACAGCATCGATGACAAGCTGTACTCTCCCTTATCATTCGCCCCCCATGAATTGGAGTGAATGCGGGCTCCCTCTTCGTATGCTTCCTGCAAAATGGTCTCGACATCCGTAACGAGCTTCCCTTTCCCGTTCTCTATGGAATGAAATACGAGCTTGGCACCCGGTGCCGTTCCTTTATACTGTCCATCTGATGCTTCACCTGTGCCTACAATGGAGCCAGCTACATGCGTACCATGACCGTGGACATCGCTCGCATCATTCGGTCGGCCAAGTGAAATGAGCTTCTCAATTTGGCCTTTAAAATCTGAATGCATCGTTTGGAGCTTCCCTGTATCAAGTCCGGTATCGGCGACTCCGACAATTTGTCCCTTGCCTGTGTACCCTGTCGAGGCCAGCTTGTCCGAATGAATGATGGTAGCTGCCACATCATTGTGCAGCTTGTTTTCTGGCACGGGGACAACCGCAATGACATCATCTGATTCGATCACTTGTTCAATCGTTTCCTGATCCATCTTAGCGATTGATATATGCGGAGCATCCTCAGGTGATTGAATGTCTCCTATATCTTGATCCTCCGTCAATTTTGTCATCGCTCGATACATGTCCACCCGTTGATTGAAACCGACGACGGCAACCTCGACCCGCTCTCTTTTGCCTCCTTCAAAACGAAGCTCGGACGATACCTTCGACTTCGGTGTAAAGGACATTACATCTTCGACAAAGGACAGCTTCTCGACTTCCTTTCTTACCTGTTCATCCTCCATTTTTGCGATGAATGCAAAATCCGGTATGTAATCACCAAGCGTGACGCCGATTTCTTCCAGTTCTTCTTTCCACTCCTCACGAACAGGACCGGATAACTGAATAACGACGAGCTCAGACTCTCTCTTTTTCGACGAAAGCTTGTCCAGGGCCAGACCCTCATCCGCTTCGATCTGGATATTGCCCCGACGCTCTCCCTCTTGTTTGGCATCCGCCGGAATGCCTTCCAGCGAAAGTGTCAGAACAAGTGTCGCGCATAAAGCTGCCTGCCATTTTTTTCGCAAACCAAACACCCTTCCCCCCATGGCATAATAAAACCATTTCTATCCATTATAAGAGAAAGGGTGAATTGTCAAAAGAGTAAGAAGGCATAGACATGGGACAAAAACTAATTTTTTGTCCCATCCTCTTCTGCCGTCCACTGTAATAGCGGTTGAAAATCGACCCATGCCAACTGCATGAGCATTTCCTGATTCCATTCCTGCTTCGGAATATCTATCAGTCGCACAGCCTGGTTTTGGATCGCCTCTTGCAACAGGTTATGGCTAAAACGACCGTTGCCATTCAATCGATGATCACTGTCTGCTTTATCCAAGGACTGTGCGATCATTTCCAACACGTTCTTCTCAATCACATACCCCACATCACATGCAGCCTGTTCAAGAATGTGTACGAGTTCCTGCACCGTGTAGTCGGGGAACGCAATATATTTTTTAAACCGTGACAATAGTCCAGGGTTGCTCATTAGTAATGCATTCATTTCGAGTGGGTAGCCTGCGAGGACCACGACGAGATTCTCTTCGTGTTTGGTCATCTCCTCTACGAGCGTATCAACCGCTTCCTGCCCAAAATCCCGCTCTCCTCCGCCGAGCAGCGAATACGCTTCATCGATAAACAAGACGCCACCCAAGGCTTCGCGAACTTTTCTGCGAGTAAGCGCTGCGGTCTGACCGACATACCCTGCTACCAAGTCGGCTCTACTCGCCGTAACTAGATGACCGCGTTTCAAATAGCCGATTTCTTGCAAAATCTGTGCATACAGCTGGGCGACCGTCGTCTTCCCTGTACCTGGATTTCCAGTAAAGACGGCATGCAGCTCAATCGGACTTTTCGGCAGGCCTCTCGCTGCGCGTTCTTGCTGGATGGACACATATGCCGCGATTTTTTTCAACTCCGTTTTCACTTGAGCAAGACCAATCAACGCTTGTAGTCGAGCTTCCGCATTTCTTTCTTTTTGCGGCGGATCGAAGCCACGTACATCCTCGGGCTTCAGAATCGTAAAGTCATCCCATTTCAGTTCTTTACCGTCTGTTTCGCGTCCTTTGGCAAAGATAGCATCGAGCACGATATTGGTGACTGTCCTTGCATTGCCAAACGTCTCGTCTACTTGTGCTTTTTCAATGCGCTGCCGCAGCGTAACTTTTGCCGCCTCTGTCAGAGTAAAATCGTTCCGTACGGCTACTTCTTCTGCAATATGCACCAGTTCGTCCGCCTGATAGTCCGGCAGCAAAAAGTGGCCCGTCTCTGGAAAACGACTATTTAGCCCAGGGTTGGCGTACAAAAAGTGACGCATTTCTTCGGGATAGCCCGCCAGCATCACGACGAAGCGTCCTGCATACTCGCCACTCGTCATAGCGGATACAAGCGTGTCTATTGCGACTTGTCCATAATCACTGCCAGAGCTATCTGGACGCTTCAAGCTGTATGCCTCATCGATAAACAGGACGCCGCCGTCTGCCTGCTTTATCGCCTCCATGACGCGCTGCTCTGTCTGTCCCACGTAAGCGCCGACCAACTGAGAACGATCCACCTCGATGAGCTGTCCTTTTTCCAACAACCCAAGCTCTTGATACAGCTTGGCGATCAAGCGAGCCAAAGTCGTCTTCCCCGTGCCTGGGTTTCCCATCAGCACAAGATGAAGGGGGAGCTGATCTTTCATATGCCAGCCCTTTTCTTCGCGTAGCTGGCGATACTGCAGAAATTGCGCCAGCTGCCGAACCCGATGCTTGATCTCGTCCAAGCCGATCAACTGCTCCAATTGCTCTAAAGCACCCCTATCTTGCTGAGGAGCTTTTTCGCGATCTTCTACCCTTTCGTTCCTTTGCGGCAGAAGCTTTTCTTTCTGTTCTTGCTGGTTCGTTAAAGCGCGAATCGTCTCTTGCAATTGGACGAGCATTTCACTGGAGTAAAAGACCCCGGATAAAGACGCTTCATACGCTTGAACACGTTCTTGCAATTGTACTAATAAATTTTGTCGTTCCGTGTATAACAGCACGAGGCCAGCAGCTGTAGCTTCCGCCTCCGAATCGCTCCACTTTTGCGCTGCCAGTAGCGTCTCCTCCGCAAGAGAGCGCCATTTCGTGATGTCAGCGAGCTCATTGGTTGCCTGATCTTCCAGTACCTCAACTGTTCTCCTGCGCATGACGACGTTATCCGTTTCACGCACTGACTTGAATTCAGTGAGAAAGGCATGGGATCGCAACTGTGTAAAGTACAGCTCAAGCTTAACTTCTCCAGCGTAGCGATAATCAGGGGCTAGTTGAAGCGCACGATCTACCCATTCAGTCGCAAGTGTATGGCCTCCTGTTTTGTGCATCCGCAAAGCAGACATCCGTGTCAGCACCATCGCTTCCGTCAAATCAAGCTCTTCGTCTGGATGTTCTTGGCGATACTGTTCGAGCATTTGCAGGAATGTCAGGCATTCGCCTTCGGTTAGCGACTGGATGCTAGACGGATTTTCGCTAAAGCTTGCAATCAGTAACCTCGGGTCCCGTTCTTCTTGATGCTGCATCTTTTGATAGCTCCTCCCGCTCCATTGTTTCATCCCTGTTGTAGCATATTTAGCCGAACATGAAAAGTCTGTCCGAACATTAGAGCTCCCCTTGAATGTTCACAGCGGTTCTTTTCACCTTTTGTCGTGCGAATAAGGTCGCGCAAGCAATGAGGATACCGGCCATACCAAATTCAAACCAGACCCCTCCCCATTCTAACAGCATCGCACCTACAACCGGACCTGCAGCCATGCCCGTATAGCGGATGAAATTGTACACACCAATGGACGTTGCACGCTCTGCTTCAAATACTTCGGATAGCAAAATCGTGTGTGCAGGCATACCTACACCCAAGGTTAAGGCAAACAGCGTACTTGTTAGCACAAGCAGGAGAAAAGAAACATCAGCCGCAGTCATAAAAAGAAACATCGCCAAAGCATTTGCACCTGTCGTCACCAGTAATGTTTTCCGTGCTCCCCATCGATTTTGCAACACAGCAGACAGCTTGCTACTGATAATAAAGACAACTGACACGAGCAAGAAAACCAAACCGATTATTTCAACGGTGACTGCGTAGTGGTTCGTCAATTGGACTGGGAGAAACAGCAGAAAGCAATAATACGCGTACATTTGGCTAAAACCGATTAAAATGACAGATGCTCCGACTGGGTGGAGCAAAATATTACGGAAGGACCCTCGTGTAAAACCGCCTGATGATGTAGCTTGAGCCTTTTTCGTTTCAGGTAACCATACAGCATTGATGCAGACAAGAAAGACTGCGCAGATCGCCAAAAACAAAAAGACCGCAGAATGTCCGCCGATGCCGCCAATCCAGCCTCCTAACAGTGGACCAAGGGCCGGACTAAGCGCAAGCAGCATCTGATAAGTACCCATCGCAGATGCACGTTGGACTCCTGTAAATATGTCTCCAATAATCGTTGCGGCTACGATCGGAATGGCAGCAAATCCCGCCCCTTGTAAAGCCCGGAAAAATAGTAGCCCATAAATCGAATCGACCAGATAGCATCCGATTGACGCGATCGTAAATAGGATCAGGGCAGGTATCATAACACGCTTTCGACCGAACCTATCGATAAATGGTCCGTAGATGATTTGCATAATCGCGAGCATGACGGTAAAGATTGAAACAGTCCAGTTAATCATGGTTGCACTCGTCTGAAATTCTTTTTGCATGGCTGGTAAAATAGGCATGAACAAATTTTGCGCGAACATACCTAGCATTAGCGTTATCCCAAGTAGGTACAGTACTTTTTTTGGATTCATGGTTGCTCTCCTCTTATCTCTCTAATATTGTGTCCTTGGAAACAATTTCGCAAAAAAAATAATGAACACCCGTAGTATGTTTCCCCTAATCTTCTGTTGCTTCTCTTATGACCTTTTCCAAAAATGCCAATTCAGTAGGCGTATACCTATCCAAGAATCGGTACATGTCATTTTCCAGGCGTTGATGATAGTGTTCATGAATCTCGTTTACCATCTCTCCTGCTGATGTCAGCCTGAAAAAAACTTCCTTCTGATTGTCTTCGAGCTGATACCGCTCGAGTAATCCTTTCTTCAAAAGTTTGACTGTTATTTTGGATATCGCGCTCTTTGTTACCCCAATATGCTGTGCAATTGTTGTAACATTGACTCGATCTTTTCTCCCTACCTCTTGAAGGACGTGGAGCTCTGTTACGGATAACCTTCCAACCTTATCGTAATCTGGTACGCTAATTTTGATCTGGCGCAATAGCATTTCTTCACGTAGCTTGCTGCGCTGCTCCTGTTTATGTAGAAAGGTGATCCATCGATTCCAAAGCTTCTTTTTAGGGTCCAATGCAGCATCAGCTCCTTATCTGTTCTACCTTTGTTTCCACGGAAACAAAATAACCTTATCATGAGACTTCCTTTTACGCAAGAAAAAACCGCAGCCCTGCATTCGCAAGCTGCGTTCCGAGACCAATCTCTATCCATTTAGATTGCCCAATTCCTTATCTGCACTAAAATGAGCACGGGCTGCCTCAAACACTTCACTTTCCGATCCGGCCGAGATTTTGAAACTCGATACCACTTTTTTGCCACATCGTACTTGTACGTTGTACTGTGAATCCCCATCATATGTTGACTCGAAATGATAATCCTCACCATTGACCTGAATAGTTCGTTCCATGGTTACACCTCCCACCTTAGTGTGACCAAGCAACATGGCAATCATCCAATATTTTGTTGCAAAGAAATCGTTGTGTTTCACCCTTGGTCGACTCACCTGTCGTCATGCTATTCGGCTCTATGAAATGGTTAGAGGGCACAACGCTGGTTCGCCAGCGCCGTGCCCCGTTTTCCTTTTTACATATCAGCAATGCGAGTTGCTTTTTTTCGCGCTACTCTCTTCTCGCGAATCCCCTCAAAGATCGAATAAAGAACAGGAACCAATACAAGCGTTACGAGCGTGTGAAAAATCAACCCCGCAATTACCCCGGTAGCAAGCGGCGCCTCTAGTTCCGCTCCTTCCGCAACAGCGAGTCCCATCGGCAGCATACCGAGTATCGCTGTCAGTTTGGTCATAATCACCGGACGAACACGATCCCGCGTGCCCTGTACAATTGCTTCTTCCAACCCCATCCCCCGTGAGCGGAGCAGATTGATTCTGTCAATTAACAGGATTGCATTGGATACAACGATTCCTACCAGCATGATGAGCCCAATCATCGCCATCTCACCAAACGTTCGCTGTGTGACTACGAATCCAAGAATAACTCCCACCAAGGCCATTGGCAACGACAGCATGATAATAAACGGCTGAGACAACCTCCCAAACTGTGCCACCATAATCACATAGATGAGGGAGACAACCGCTACCAGGACAATAATTCCTTGCGTAAAGGTGTTATTTTGTTCCTTCAAATCACCAGCGATCTCGATCTTGTACCCGGCAGGCAATTCCACTGTACCCAGCTTCTCATTTACTTGTCTGCCCGCCGTACCAATATCCGTGCCCAACAGTTCTGCGGATACCGTGATGATTTGTTCTCCTTTTTCATGTTTGATCGTAATCGGAGATTTGCTGAAATGAAAATCAACCAGCTCATGTAACGGCACATGCGAGCCTGTTTCTGTTCGTATCATGATCTGCTGGAGTTGGTCAGGATGTGTCACCCATGTCTCTGGAAATCTGGCAACAATCGAGGTTTCGATACTATTTTGACTGATTGTGGATAGGGGCTGCTCCCCAAGCAGCATGCTGATTTGGCTGTCCAACGAATCTGAGTCAACCTGCAATTGAGACATTGCCTCCTGATTGGGTATTAGCGTTACTTTTTCCTTCCCTCTTTCGAAATCATTCCGAATATTGACTACACCGGGTATGCTCGCCAGCATTTCTTCTACCTTTGCGGAAATCGACCGCGAGACCTCTAAATCTTCGCCGGCGACCTGCAACTCAATAGGAGCCGATTTACCCGAGAATCCAAATGTCATACTCGTTTGTTCCACGCCGTCAATGGCATTCAAGCGACCGTTTACTTCTTGCATAAATTCTTCTTTCTCTTGCGTTCGTTGCGACTTGGTCACTAATGTAATATTTAACTCCACTGTCTCTTTCTTTGCCGTAAAAAAGACTTGATTCACGTCGGACAGCTCTCTTAACGCTTTTTCCGCTTCAACCGCTGCGGTTTGCGCCTGTTCCAAGCTAGTGCCATCAGGCATCGTTAACGTGGCAAAAATCTGATTCTCATTGGCATTCAAGCCATTTCCTATTTTAATCAACGGGAAGAGACTCAAGGCCCCTACAAACATTGCAAGAGCCACCAGCAATGTGAGAACGCGATGACGAAGGGTTAACAACAGTAATCGCTGAAAGAGAGAAACAATCCCTTTTTTCCCTTTTTCGCTACGGGGCTGCAATTGTTTATCATGTTGGAGAAAACGCTCGGAAAAAATCGGAACAAACAGAAAAGCTGCAATCGTCGACGCAATAATGGTAGAAGTAACGGTAAACGCAATGGTATGAAGAATAGGCTTCAGCCACTGTTCAAAATCCGCGACCACTAGCGGTAAAAACACAACAATCAAAGTTAATTGGGAAGCAAATACAGGTGCTATCACCTCTTTTGAGCCCTGTACGATGGCCTGCTTCAGCTGCATTCCCTTTTCTCTCAAATGATAAATACTCTCCAGAACAACGATCGCCGCATCAACAATCAATCCAATTGACAAGCTCAGTGATATTAATACCACCATGTCAATGTTGTAACCGGCAGCTTTCAGCGCGATGAAAGTCATCAGGATGGAGAGAGGTAGCGTCGTGGCAATGACCATCGTCACACGCCAGTTTCGCAGGAATACCCAGAGTACGAGGATTGCCAATATGCCCCCGATGACAACATCTCGACTCAAATTGGTGATCGCTTTTTTAATAAAGGAGACGGATTCAAACATGACTCTCAGCTCGTAGTTTCCACCTGCCTCCTCATTGATTTGCCTCACAACTTCCTCGACTTTTTTCTGTGTAGTGATCAGGTCACTCCCCGGAGCACGCTTTACACTGATTTGCACAAAGAGGTTGCCTTCTGTCATGGAAATAGCGTCCTTCACGCTTCCGCGCAGGTCACTCACCGTTGCCAGTTGTTCGAGTGCAACCTTGCCCTTGGGTGTCTTGATCAAAATGTTTTTGAACTCTTCTACATTCTTTAAGCTGTTGTCAATCATCACAACGGTGTCGAATCCAGGATTTTCCAATATCCCCACAGCTTTTTTCCAATTGGTCCCCTGTAGCTGACCAACAACATCTGCTGCTGTCGTTCGATAGGCAGTAAGCCGTTCAGGACGAAATGTTATCGCAACCTTATTTTCAAAACCGTCCTCGGATACGACCACTTCCTTCACACCCGGGACGGATTCTATTCGATCCTTAATGGTCGTCTTCAGCAAGGTGAGCATGGTCTGTGTATCGGCACCCACCATTGCGTAGTCGATTAAGTCCTCATCACCTAAATTCGTTTGAGTGACGGTTACGGTATCCACTACTTTGGGAAATTCATTACGCAGCCGATTCACAATATTTTGGGTCTCTTGCTTGACCTTTTCACCTTCCCCATCCTCTGCAAGGATCGAGATGCCAGAAAACCCCGTTCCTGTTTTCGATGAGAAATTTTTTATTCCAGCCACAGATTTCAATTCCTGCTCTATTTTTTCCGTGACCTTTTCCACCATCTCTTCAGGCGGCAGCGCTCCTCCTGAAATATTCACTTCAATCCAAGGCAAATTCGTTTTCGGTACGAGCTCCACGTGGAAGGAAAAGAGAGCACCGATTCCGGTAAGCACGATGAGGAATGTGCACAAATAGAGGATCACTTTTCGTTTCAGCAAAAAGAGAATGACCTTGTCCATCGGTTACTCCCCTTTCACCGTAACGACTTCTCCTTCGGCGTAGTACGTTATGCCGGAGATTAGGATTTGATTGCCCGTCTGTAAGCCCGATAGAATCTCGACGTTATTTCCAAAAATTCGCCCAACTTCCACGTCGCGTCTCTTGATGACTCCATTTTCGACAACCATGACGAAGCGCTGTGTTTCTTTAATGCCCACGCTTTGGACAGGAACGAGCATCCCGTTTACCTTGCGTGACATCTCTACAGTCGCGATCATTCCCTCGATCAACACGTTGTCTTTATTGGAGACAGCTATCTCTACCAAATACTTTCCCGTTTCTGCGTTAAGAACGGGCGAGATAAATGTTATGGTCCCTGTGCTTTTGGCCTTTCCCTCCACTGTCACTGGCACCTTGTCCCCTTGCTTGTAGTTTTCTATCACATCCAATGGGACATCGACCTTCAGCTTTACTTCCGAGCTATCAACCAAGTGAATGATACTTTCACCTGGCTGGGCAAGACTGCCTGCCTTTTGGGTCACATCGATGACCGTACCGCTAAACGGCGCGACGAGTTGCGTTTCTTGAAGGGTTTTCTTTGCGAGCTCTACTTGACTGGCTGCTTGTTTTAATTCGGCATCTGCACTGGCAATCTCGTTGACTTCCGCTCCTTTTAGCAACTTATCCAATGTAATTCGCGCTTCTTGTAGCGAAATCTCGATTTGCTCTTTTTCCGACTGGGCACTGTCCAGCTCACTCTGCGAAATAGCGCCGCCCTTAAACAGCTCCTGGGCTGTCTCCCATTTCCGCTGGGCATCCTTCAAACGCTTTTCCTGGCTGTCCACTGCCAAGCGTTGTTTGCTGATGAGATCCGCGCTTGCTCCTTGCAACGTTTTTGAACGCAACGCAGATGCACTTTGGACCTGGCTTTGTGCCGCTTCCAGCCCTTTTTGATAATAGTTCGTATTTAAGGAACTTAATACCTGGCCTTGTGTTACCTTTGCCCCTTTTGTTACGTTCATTCGTTCAATCGTACCAGAAGCCCCAAAGGCTAGGTGGCTCTCCTGTTTGTATTCAACGAAAGCAGTAAGAGGAGTCGGCAAGGAATCTGTCTGTTTTACGGTGTGCACCTGCACGATCTTTTGTTTGGTTTGCTCCGTTTCCTGTTTCGTTTCCACTCCACACCCCGTGATGAACATCAGTACAACGGTCAAAACGACATAGTGCATACTCTTCACGTAGAGTCCTCCAGTAGTTTTGTCATTGTCTTTTTGAAAGAAGCTGACATCCTATTCTCTCTCTCGTTATCGTGACTTTGCTCAAGCAGACTTGTCCGTAGCAACAACCTGCTCTTCTTTTTTCTTAAAGTATTGACTCACTTGCTTGTTCAGATGAGCGATCAAGGCGATCACGAAAATGAGAGCACCTGAGGCCAACAGGAGATACGGCCAATAAACGGCCTCCAGTAAAATACCGTACAACCAGATCCCAAATGGTACGGCCACACCGGTAAATGTGCCGACCACACCAAACATGCTGGCACGCAAATGCTCAGGCGTGTTCAATTGAACAAAGGTAAAGATCGGGATGTTCCCCATGGAGTTGAAGATGGCGGAGACCAATAAAATCCCGACAAACACGCCCGTAATGATCCACGAGGCGTTACTCGTTTCCGGAACAAAAATCGGAAAGATCCACGACATCAATAGAATCCCTTGCACTTGAATCAAAAGAAAGATTTTATTCTCAACGTATTTGCTTACCTTTTTCATAGAGACAATAGCCGCTCCGATAATGATCCCGATAAACCAGGAGGACTGAATAAAGGAGAATTGCTCCATCGATACCTTTTCGACTCGATAGGCAATATGCAGCAGCCCCACATACATGAGCGGAGGGAAAATAAAGTTGAGCACAAGGAAAATCAGGAACAAGTACTTGATAACAACCTGTTCTCGGATATATTGGAAGACTTCCTTGATTGTTTCTGTATAGCTTTGTGTTGTCTCCTGTACTACCTCGGCCTTGCGGAAACGGAGGAACATTTGCAAGATACCTGCTCCGATAAAAGAAAGACCATCAATCAGCAAAATCATTTCCATCCCCATTAAACGATAGGCAACCGCCCCTACCAAAGGACCCGCTACATTGAGAATGGCGCTGATCGCTTGGTAAATAGAGTTCATACTTCCTACTCTGTCCTCATCTACCAGCTCTGGAATGGATGCTTGCAAAGCGAGATAAGTAACAGCCTGAATGGTGCTGATCACGAAGGCGTAACCTACAAACAGCCATAGATTCGTGGGAAACTGGAGGAAAAACAGTAAAAACAAGAGAACGAGCGCACCGCTTAGCAGCTCGGTGACAACCATGATCGTTTTCTTGTTGTGTCTATCAATATAGGCGCCTGCAAAAATATTAATCAGCACCCCCGGCAAGTACGAAAAGCCCAAAACAGTTGCAAATGCAGCGGAAGAACCCGTCATATCCGCAATGTACAGGGCAAGGGCAAATTTGTATACACCGCTACCTAATTCCGTAATGAAACGAGTAAAAGAAAAGAGAAAAATATTTAATCCGTATGATTGGTTGCCCATCTTAACCTCCCTGAATAGTAATCCCTCTAGGTGATGATTTATTTCGGCAAGATGATCCCGCTACACTTCACGGACAATACCCCCGGAATAGAGCGGAATCCATCTGCCGATTTCCAATACGATGCCTAGCGGACTCTTAGCGTATGACTAGAGGCATTCCTATCAATTTTTTCGCTTCTTCCTCTAAGAGCACTCGCAGCTTCCTTTCATCCTCTTGATATGGCAGAGCCATAAAAATAGTCATTTTGCCCATGGATGTATAGGAAGCCTCAAAGAGAATACGCTTCTTTCCCTTGATAAACAGGTGATCGTATTCACTTGGTTGACTCTTGTTCTGCTCACCCAAAAAGTTGCAAATAATAGGTGTCATCTGCAAGGATTGGATGAGTGATTGGTGGGAAAGAGGATGGTTTTCCGTTACGTCAGGATTTTGCACGAGATTGGTGAAATGGATGTTCCTCTCCTTTGCGAGATCCAACCGAACTTTCACATACGTTTCCAACTCATCGAGACTCCACGACGGATCAATATGAAGTGGAATATGATCGATGCACTCGCCAAGAACATCGAAGAAATGGTTCCCCATAAAGGATCTGCCAAAGTTCATAAGGAAGATGGGGGCCTTTTGGACTCCATAACTTCTTTCGCAAAATCTGGCTAAAAGAGCAATCGGAATTCGCGTATTTTCTGTCTCCTGCGGGTTATCCATATCCAGTTCGCAGGTAACAATCGTGTATCCGTCCAAAGCAGATGAAGATGGAAGCTGGCTTTCGATGGACAAAAGACTATTCTCAAATCCGAGGAGATCAAACTCCTCCATAAGCTGTTGATCTTCGATTCCGATTGGACCTTTCGTAATTTGCTGGACGAAATCCCAATACGTATTCCGATCATTTTCCGAGAGGTCTGTGCCATTCTCCAATGCTTCGTAATACAGGTTTATGTCGTTTTGCAGAACCTCGCTGCTAATCAAATCAAAAATGAGATGCGATGCCGGGAATATGAACGAGTACTCTTTCTCGCTCTCTTTCAGCAAGATCACTTTGTATGACAAGGAGCCGATCGAATCATGCTGCTGGTAAAAATATTCGCTCAGTAAAAGTTGGCGCACCGCTTCTTTTCTTTCTTCCGATTCGCCCGATACATCAACAACTGGAAGCTCAATTTCACTAGGGCAAGGATATTCTTTCCAATATGGCTCTGCTTCCTCAAAAGCTAGCGTGCATCGTAGTAAATGATGCCGCTTCAAAACGTCAAGGAAGGCTTTTTCCAGCGTCTTCGGATCGATCATCCGCTCAAAGCGAATTACTGTTCCAGAAATGTCCTTTTCCTGTACATGATAGCGCTGTGAAGGTGACAGTGGCTGCCTGATGAAAGCTTGCTGATTCACGATCGCCTCCGAATAATGAAGGAGCTTCTGATCGAGGTCGTTGAAGAGGCGCTCCTGCCATGGCATCGTTTCCTTCTCATCGAACGCAGCTTGTTGCAAATGATTCTTCTCTTTTTCCCATGCTTTTTGCGAGAGATCCAGATATTGAATGGCGTGCGGCTGTATCGCAGGATCGCAAGACCTGCGCAATAAGGACAGGATTTCTTGATGTTTGTCCCGCGCATTTTCTTCCACGTACAGAACAGCTCGGTGCTTGCTGCCGAACGGCACCTCTACATAGTTGCTTCGTACTTGAAAATGGGCGTAGATCAAGGTTTCCAGCTCTTTTTTATCTTGCGCTTTTGTGGTACGAATCCGATTTACGGTATCTACATATCCTGCCAGCGCTCTGACTGTGTCGTATTGGAAGATCGTTTGAATCTTCACTTCGATGCCTTCCTTATGCAGTCGTGCTACCAGTTGGATCGCTTTGATAGAATGCCCGCCCAGATCATAAAAATGGTCATCCACACTGATTTCCTGGAGGTCCAGCACTTCTTTCCAGATTTCTGCCAGCCTAATCTCTTGCTCTGTAACAGGTGGATTCAGTTGCTTACTTGCCTCCCTGATCATGACAGGCTCAGGTAATGCTTTCCGATCTATTTTTCCATTCGGTGTGACAGGCATTCTCTCAAGGACGTGGATATACGTTGGTACCATATAGGCTGGAAGGGTGGCCAAAAGCTCCTGACGCAAATCTCTGTTCCAATCAGGCTGCTCCCAGACCAGATAAGCGATCAGGCAGGCATCTCCTCCCTGCTCTTTTTTGGCCAACACGACCGCTTCCTTCACTCCCGCCTGGGATAGGATCACGTTTTCAACCTCATCAAGCTCGATACGGAAACCGCGTATCTTGACCTGGTTGTCCATTCGCCCCAAATATTCCAGACTTCCATCCGCAAGCCATTTCACCATATCTCCCGTCTTGTAGAGCCTCGAACCGGCAATAAACGGATCTGCCACGAATTTGTCGTTTGTCAATTCCTCGCGATTGATGTAGCCATCAGCGACGCTAATACCCGCGATCGCTAACTCACCAGGAATTCCCTGGGGCTGCAAATGACCATGCGCATCCAGCACGTATACTTTTGTGTTGGCAATGGGCTTTCCGATTGGCACTTGCTGCGGCAGCTCCTCTTGCCCTTCATACGTCCAAGTCGTTGCACAAATGGTTGTTTCGGTTGGACCGTATGCATTGATGTAGCGGCAATGGGCGCTCCATTTATGGACGAGCTCCCAGTTTGCTGCGGAACCTGCGGTGATTAACGTTTGCAATTTCGGGAAATTTTCCGGTTCCAAATACGTCACAAAGGTAGGCGGAAGCGTCGCGACTGTTACTTCATGCCTCAGCAGATACTCACTGAAAGCCTGCGAATCGAGTACGACATCCTTTGAGACTACGACAAGTCTCGCCCCCGTCAATACCCCCATCGTAAACTCCCAGACAGAGGCATCAAAGGAGATGCTGGCAAACTGCAACACCCTGTCATTTTGGGTGATACCGAGATCGTTGATGAAAAACTGCTGGAGGTTGGCGATTCCAACGTGGTGCAGCCTTACTCCCTTTGGCTTCCCCGTTGACCCGGAGGTATAAATCACGTAGGCCATGTCACTGGAACGATGAAAGGTCTCTACATCAGCTGTAACGCCGTTGTATACGCTCCTACCATCAAGATTGATCACCATTGCTGCAGGGAGAATACGCTCTGCATACGCTACTGTCGGATCATGGACCAAAACAATGCTGGCCCCGCTATCTTCCATCATATAACTGATCCGTTCACTCGGATGGTCAGTGCTAATAGGGAGAAAAGCACCGCCTGCTTTCAAAACGGCCAAGATGGCGAGGCTGTAAGCAGTAGAGCGCTCCACCATCACACCAACAATGCTGCCAGGTTTTACCCCTTTCTTACGCAGAACGTGGGCCAGCGCATCGGATTTGTCATCTAATTCCTGATACGTGTAGCTGCCTTCCTGATCGACCACGGCAATGTGATGCGGCCCCTTTTTGACCTGTTCCTTAAATAGCTGGTCAATGGTTCGCGTTTGGTCAACCAGCATCTCCGTGTCATTCCATTGTTCCAGAATGAGAGCCTGCTCCTCGTCCGTGACCATTTGCATGTTTGCAATTGGCTGGTCGGGATTGCGGATGACACTCTGAACCAACTGATTCAGATGCGCTTGCACTTTTTGCAGATAGGCATCACTGTAGGCAAGTGCATTATAGATAAAGTGAATTTCTAATTCCTTACCGGGAATAATGCACAAGTTGAAGTCATAGCTGGTTTGCTCATATCCTTGGACATCCGTGATTCCGAATAAACCGCCTTTTCCATCTTCGTCGAATGCCTCTTCCGTCAATGGATAGTTTTCAAAGACCATAAGATGCTGAATCAGGTTTTGCTTTAATGCGGTTTCGGACTGAATATCCGCCAGAGACAAGTATTGGTAGCTACTTGTGGCTGTGAAGAATTGTTGCACCTGTCCGAGCAACTCCGAAAATGTCTGTTTGCCTTCACTGCGAATCCGCATTGGGATCGTATTGACAAACAACCCAACCATTTCTTCCACACCAACGAGTTCAGAAGGACGTCCCGAAACAACTGATCCGAAGACAACATCATTGGCATAATTGTATCGATGCAGCAACAATCCCCAGAGGGAATGAAAGACGATGCTCAGTGTCACATCATTTGCTCTCGCTATTTGCTCCAAACGGGCAGTCGTTTCCCGATCAATGCGGAACACGATCGATTTTCGTTGGTACCCCTTACCGGTTGAAATATATTCAACCGGTAAAGGAGATTGTTGATCAAATCCATCCAGGCTATCGCGCCAGAACGAGAGTCCTTCTTGTTTATTTTGCTTGCCAAGCCAAGTGATATAGCTACTGAAGGAATAAGGTGGAGCCAGCTCAGCCTTCTTATTTTGAAGATAAGAGCGATAGATATGGAAAAAGTCTTTTGCGACAATCCCCAAGCACCAGCCATCCATAATAATATGGTGGAAGCTCCACACCATCTTGTATTTTGTTTCACTCAATTTCATAACGGTCATCCGAAACAACAGATCTTTCTCCAGATCAAATCTCTTGCGCCGATCCCTTACAAGAAATTGCTCTACGAATGCTTCTTGTTCATCCTGATTCAGGTCAGAGATGTCCTCGATCTGAATAGCTGCTTCTCTTTGCTTCAACACGATTTGCAGCGGCTTTTTACTTTCTTTATAGTGAAAGACTGTTCGCAGGATATCGAATCTTTCGACGAGGTCGCGAAAGCTCTGATCAAGGAGATCAAGCCGCAACGACTCCTCCATCGTAATCACCGTTTGTTCGAAGTGAACCTCTGATTCAGGATGAAGGATAAAGTGATACAGCATGCCTTCTTGCATAGGTGTCAAGCGGTATATATTTTTTATCTGAACACCATTCAAACCTCATCACCATCTATCATTGAATTTTTTCACCCAGCAGTTGAGAAAGATGATCTAACTCCTCAATGGACAGCTCATCGTATGTGAAATCTGTTGGGCTTTGCTCGACTGACTCTTTCGATAAGCAGTGCGTAATGATTTCTACGATTTTATCTCGGTAGGCATCCACGAGGCGCTGAATGGTTCCTTCTTCAAACTCTTCACGATGATAAGTAAAAGTAAGTGTCAGCTTGCGATTCACGACCATTCCATTCACATCAAGCGCAAAGGAACGAATGGCGGTCGGACTGATTTCTCGTCCCGGAGAGAGGGAGGAAGTCGTTATGCTCTCTGATTCCAAGTCTGTATCGAACTGACCCAAGTAGTTAAAACTGATCTCGGGCTTTACCTGGAACGTTAACGGAACATCGGTTTGTCTCGCAGACAGATACTGTAAAATACTGTATCCAATACCTTTGTTCGGCACACGTCGCAGGCTGTCTTTCACCATTTTGATCTGGTAGCCAAGCGATTCTGATCGGCTCATATCCAGTACGAATGGATACTGGGCTGTAAACCAACCGACCGTGCGTGAAATATCGATGCCCTTCACGATCTCTTCTCTGCCATGTCCCTCCAGATTGACGAGCACATGCTCTATCCCAGCCCACTCTTTTACCGCCGAACCCAACGCCGTAAGCAACAAATCATTCACTTCCGTGTTATAAGCCTGGTGACTATGCTTAAGCAGCTTTTCTGTGTAAGCTTCATCAAGCTCGATGGTGACATCTGTTGTATCTTGCATAAGCGGTGCCCCAACCGTTTCCGCCTTTGCCAGAGGAGAGAATGGCGTTTCCTCTACCTGCTTCCAATAACTGATTTCCTGTTGAATCTCGCTTCCCTGCGCATATTTTTGCAATTCTTCTGACCATGTTTGATAGGAATCGGTTTTCATAGGCAAGACAGGCTCTTCTTCCTGCAGCAAGGCGTCATACACGGTATGGAAATCTTCCAAGAGAATCCGCCATGAGACGCCATCGACAACGAGATGATGAATCACAATTAACAAGTGATCTCCAGCTTCTGTTCGGAAAAGACCGAGATTTACCAACGCAGTATCCGTCAAATCGATTCCTTCCTGAATAAGCTGTGCAGCTTGCTCCATCTCCTCTACGCTTTGAGACGAAAACTCCCTGATCATGATGGGAACGAGACACTCGTCCAGGTTCCGATGTTGTTGGACAATGTCTGACTCATTCATTTGGAATTTCATTCGCAACGCATCATGATGCTCAATCAGCTTCGTAAATGCTTGTTGAACTAACTCTGGTTCGAAGCCAGCTTCTCTGTACAACATGACAGATTGATTGTAATGATGAGGGTTCTGATGGTTTTGCTCAAAGAAGTTCATCTGGATCGGTGTCAATGCTACTGCTCCCATTACAGGCCCTTGATCAATTTGTCTGGTCAGCGGCTGGAGATATCTGGCTGCATTGCGAATACGCGGGTTTTGGAACAAGTCTTTCAATCGGAGCTCATACCCATGACTCCTCAATCTCGCTATCATCTGAAGAGCTTTAATGGAGTCTCCCCCAAGCTCAAAGAAGTTGTGGGTCACACTTACTTGTGCAAGCCCCAGCACATCCTTCCAGATAGTGACCATGATTTGTTCCTGTTCATCGGACGGCTCGACGATGTGTTCTTCCACCAAGAGAGAGCGATCAGGCAGAGGGAGTTTTTTCCGATCCACTTTTCCAACTGCGGTAATCGGCATAGCGTCTAGTCGGACGAAGAAAGACGGGATCATGTAATCGGGCAAATCTTTCGCGAGCAGGTCTCTCCACTCGTCAGCCGAAAGCTCATGCTCAGTCACAATATACGCGCATAAGTACTTGCTTCCATTTTCTTCTTCTCTGGCGATAACGATTGCTTCTTTTACCTGTTCCAGCGAAAGCAGCTTGCTTTCAATTTCCCCTGGCTCGATTCGATATCCCCTGATTTTGATTTGGAAATCCTTCCTGCCCAGGAAGTGGATGTTCCCATCCGGTAAATAGACAGCCAGGTCTCCTGTCTTATACATTTTTTCGTAACCCGGTTCCGCATATGGATTATCGACAAAGCTCTGTCTCGTTAGCTGCTCGTTATGCAAATAACCTAACCCAAGCGGCATGCCTGAAATGTGGATTTCTCCAGGTACTCCTATCGGCACTCGTTTTCCATACGCATCGAGTAGAAGGATTTTCGTGTTGAAAATCGGTTTTCCAATTGGGATGCGATCTTCTTCTCCCGTAATTTGATAGGCAATGCATCCGATACTTGCTTCTGTCGGACCATACAAATTTGTCGGAGATACATACTGGAATATTTTCAGGAATTTGGAAACAGTAGACGGAACAATTTCCTCGCCGCCGATAATGATCTTTTTGAGCGATTGTAATTTGCCCTGCAGTTCGAGATTTTCAGCTAACTGATTCACGATCACATTAAAAACAGATGGGACGAAATCAGTTAAGGTAATTTGTTCATCTTCAATGATTCCAGCCATGTAATCAGCCGAAACAGTCATTCCTGTAGTAGGCAGTACTGTTTTTCCGCCATTGGTCAGCGGCCAGAAGAATTGCCAAATGGCACTGTCATATACATGGTTGGTAGTCTGAAGGACAGATTGCGCTGCTTCTTGTCCAAAGTAATCATCCATCCAGTTAAAGCGGTTGACGATCCCTCTATGCGGTACGACGACTCCTTTTGGTTTGCCTGTTGAACCAGAAGTAAAAATGACATAGATGGGGTCTTCCGGCGATACGGACAAATTAGGATTTTCCACTTCCGTTGTCAATTGCCCCAGATCAATCTCGACCAATTTCGCTCCCAGATCCGTTTCCGTAAAGGCATGTCCAGATTCTACGAATACGAACTCGCTACCCAGCTCGGCAATAACAGACTGGAGTCGATCGACAGGCCACTGAATGTCCAATGGTGAAAACGCAGCTCCCGTCTTCATTACACCCAATAACGATACGACCAATTCCAGACTTCTTTCCATAAGCACAGGTACGTACTTGCCTTTTCCTATACCGCGTTTCAGCAGATCAGATGCGACTGCGTTGGCTTTTTCGTTCAGTTGTTGGTAAGTGATTGTCGAGCCTTGGTAAGAAACGGCAATTCGATTCGGATAAAGTCTGGCTGATTCCTCGATAGCTATATGGATCGGTTGTACCACCGGATACTCTCGCTTCGTATCATTGCTGAGCTTCTCCAAAATCTGCACTTCTTCCGGAGACATGAGGTCAATCTCGCCCACAAGAATATCCATGTTCGCCGCTACCTGACTCAGTACGTTGGTAAAATGGTTGATAAAACGCGCCATCGTTTCAGGCTTAAATAGGCTGGTGCTATATTCGCACTCCACAAAAAATCTATCATCTCTCGTCTCGACATTCATGACGATGTCTAACTTGGATATTTTCGTTTGGAATGGATAAAGCCTGACGTCTACCCCGTTCCAGTCAAAGGCCGTATCTGCCACATTGTCAAAGGAGAACATGGTGTCAAACAACGGATTCCTGCTTGGGTCGCGTCGAACCTGTAGCTTTTCTACCAGGTCTTCCAATGGATAATCCTGATGTTCAAACGCCAACAGTGACTTCTCACTTAGTTCTCGGACAAACTCGCGGAACGTCTTGCTGCCTGCTGGATAGTTTCGCAGGGCAAGCGTATTTACAAACATTCCCACTACATTTTGAACATCGGTGTGGTTTCGTCCTGCCACCGGAGTCCCTACGACAATGTCCTCTTGCCCGGTATATTTGGACAACAAAACGTTGTACGCCGCCAATAGAATCGAAAAGACTGTTACGTTTGCTTCCTTCGCCACAGCGTGCAATCTACGGGATACATCCGCCTCAATCTCGCTTTCGACCGTACCCCCTTCAAAACTCTGAAACTGGGGTCGCGGATAGTCCGTAGGCAAATTCATGACAGGTAGTTCCCCGCTGAATTCATCTATCCAGAACTGCTCCTGCCTATGCGACTGCCCCGTCGTCTTGATCTGTTTCAGCCAAGCTGAATAGTCCTTGTACTGGACGGTGAGTGGTTCTGGATTTTGCCCGTTGTACAGTTGATTTAACTCATCAATGACGATGCTCACCGATGTTCCATCTGCAATGATGTGGTGCATGTCGATCAGGAGTAAATGCTTGTCCTCCACCAGTTTGAACAGCTTGACGCGCAATAATGGTGCCTGGTTCAGTTCGAACGGCTGAATGAACGTCCGAATGAGATTTTCTATACTCTCCGGACTGTCCTCTGCGTGAGCATGATCGATGGCAAAACGGACAGAGTCATGGACAAATTGTTTCGGTTCACCATTTACGTAGTCGAAGAAAGTACGGAACGCCTCATGCCTTTGGATAAGGGACTGGAATGCGTTTTCCAATGCCACAGAATCGAGCTGTCCGGAAAGAACCAAAGCGCCTGCCATGTTATAGGCCACACTCGTTTCATCGAGTGATTGAACGGTGAAAATCCTTTTTTGTGAAGGAGAGAGCTCATAATGCTCTTGTTTTCCAACCGACTGAATCAACGGCATTTCTGCTTGAGTCGCTTCGGAAATGACGTGGGCAAAACTCCTGACGGTAGGATTTTGGAAAACGGCTCGCAGCGGAATTTCTACCTGCCACTCCTTGTTCACTTTGGCAAGGAGAATGGCAGCATGTAGCGAATGTCCACCGATTTCAAAGAATCGATCCAGAACGCCGACTCGCTCGATCCCCAAGACCTCTTGCCATATTTCTACAACTTTTCTCTCATTTTCTGTCGAAGGCGCTACGTATTCCTCGGATACCAGCTTAGACAGATCAGGTTCAGGCAAAGCATTCCGATCGATTTTGCCGTTTGGCGTCACAGGCAACTCTGCCAATGGGATGATAAAGGTCGGAACCATGAACTCAGGCAAGGAATCGGCTAAAAATCCCTTGATTTCGGATGGACTTACTCCCTCATCCGTCGTGTAATATGCGCACAATACAACGGATTCATCTCCCTTTGTCTTTGGGAGCACAATGGCATTGCGAACCTTTTCATGACGTAACAGCTGATTTTCGACTTCACCCAGCTCCACACGGTATCCACGAATCTTCAATTGGTAGTCCGAACGACCAACAAACTCTATATTTCCATCTGCCATCCAGCGCACAATATCGCCGGTTTTATACATGGACTCACCAGGACGGAAAGGATTTGGGATGAAGCGCTCACGGGTTAATTCCTCTCGGTTCAGATACCCCCGCGCAACACCTGCTCCGCCGATATATAGTTCACCGTACACACCTACCGGCTGTGGCCGCAATTGGGAATCCAGCACATAAAATTCTGTGTTTTGCAGCGGTTTTCCGATCGGAACATTTCCGGTCGTCATTTCGGTATCGCCAGCCATTTCGAAGTAGCTGGAATCAATAGCAGCCTCCGTGACCCCATAGCTATTGATGATTTTGATCTGCCCGAAACGCTCGACCAAGCGGACAAACGCTTCGCTTTGGCATGTATCTGAACCAAGAATTAGCAGTTTCAGATGATCGAGCGGCAATCCATTTTGATAAATGTACTCCATAAAAGGAAGAACAAGAGCAGGTGTCGATTCAAACAAGGAAATTTCGTACCGGGTCAACCACTGATAAAGAGCCGGAAGATCAATCCTTACATCACTCGGACAAATCACCAAATGTCCACCATGCAAAAGAGCTCTGCATAAATCCCCTGCAAACACGTCAAATGAGAAACTAGCCATCTGCAAAAGATTCACATTCATCTGTTCGAGTTCGTACTCGTACCGCCATGTATTGGCTACACTCACCAGGTTGCGATGCTCGATCATGACCCCTTTGGGCTTGCCAGTAGTGCCGGATGTATAAATGATATAAGCGAGATCGCTCGGTCCGGAGATGGCATCGAGATTGGACGAATCCTCCCTGTAACTGGCCTCGGCGTCCAGATCGATTACGGCGCCGCTGAATTCTACTCCGCTCTGTCCATTTTGATTGACCAGCATGACCGTTGCCTGACTGTCTTCCAGCATGAACGAAATGCGGTCCTTCGGATACTGAGGATCAATCGGAACATAGGCACCACCCGCCTTCATGACCGCCAGAACAGCGACGACCATGTTAATCGAGCGCTCTGCCAAAATCGCAACAGAGCTGTTTGGCCTTACACCCTGAACACGTAGCGTCCGGGCCAGACGGTTTGCTTTCGCATTGAGTTCCTGATAGCTGATCTGCTCTTCCCCGTAGGAGACGGCGACTTGCTCTGCATGGCGTATTGCTTCTGCCTCAAACCATTCATAGAAAGTTGGATAGAGAGGAGCGGGGATTTGCTTTCTCGCTTGATTAAAGTCGGCAACCACCTGCTTGATGTCTTCGCTGGACAAGTACTCCAGATCCGCTAGGCAACTCTCATTAGACTGCACAATGGAGTGAAGTATCTTGGCAAAATGATTAGCCATTCGCTCAACCGTATCGCGTTTAAACAGATGCGTGCTGTAATCAAATTGGCAAGTGAGCGTTGTCCCATCGTCATGGACATCAAGACTGAGATCAAAAAGGGACACGCCTTTTGGATATTCATACGTCGTGACTTTGAAATCATCTGAGGCCACGTCGTCAAAGGATTCATAATGGTAATCAAACATGGTATCAAATAAAGGATTCCGGCTCAAATCTTTGTTTAATTGAAGAGCATCAACCAGCTTTTCAAATGGGTACTCCTGATTTTCAAAGGCAAGGAGGGCTTGATTTTTCACTTCTTTCAGGAAGTCCTTAAAGGTCTTGCTTCCTGTAGGATAGTTACGGATCGCCAACGTATTTACAAACATGCCGATCATTCGTTCCAAATCAGGGTGTTGTCTTCCCGCCACAGCAGAACCGACAATCAGCTCCTCCTGCCCCGTGTATCGATAAAGCAGTACATTGTAAGCAGCAAGCAAGACCATATACAAGGTCGTGTCAGTTTCCCTTGCCAATTGGAGTAACTGCTTCCTGACTTCCTCGCTGATTCCCATCAACAAGCGGTCACCTTCATAGGATTGAACCGGCGGTCTTTGGTAATCAACGGGGAGCTTCAGTACTGGGAGCTCTCCTTGGCCAAATTGCTCAAGCCAGTACTCCCTTTGAGCCGAGAGCTGTTCTGACTGCTCCCTCTCTTGCTCCCATGCCACGAAATCTTTATACGTCACGCTGAGCTCAGGCAGTGATTCTCCTCTATACGTATGGAGCAGCTCACGGATAAACAGAGAAACCGAATAGCCGTCCGAAATAATGTGGTGCATGTCCACTGCCACAATGAAGCGCTTGGCTGACACTTGGAAGATTTTCGCCCGAATAAGTGGTGCTTTGCTGAGATCAAATGGCTGGATAAAGGTGCGAATCGCCTCATTTACATCCTCTTCGGACAAGTGTTGGACCTCAATATCAAATGACAGATCATCATGTAGAACTTGCACGACTTCATTATCCCTAATGACAAAGTTGGTCCGGAAAGAATCATGTCTCTGGACAACCTGTTGCAAAGAGTGAATCAGACGATCAAGTTCCACTTCCCCATCAAATTGTAAATAGCCGGACAGGTTATAGGCGGTTCCTCCATCCAGACCTTGGAGGATGTACATCCTTTTCTGTGCGGAAGAAGACTGATAGTATGGCTGCAACTCGCATGAACGAATGGGTGTAAAAGTTTGATGCTTTGATGAGTCTACATATTTGGCTAATTCACGTATCGTCTGCGATTGAAAAATTTGATGCAAAGGAATTTGCACGTGGCATTCCTTGTAAATTCTGCTGAGCATGACAGTCGCTTGTAAGGAGTTCCCGCCTTGTTCAAAAAAATTATCATCCAGATACATTGGGGAGCTTCCCAAGATTTCCTGCCAAATGACTCTGATAGTCTCTTCGGTCGCCGTTCCAGCTGGCTCTGCTTTTCTGCCGCTCATGCTTCTTTGCCCGGCAAGCCGATCGGTTGAATGGATAATCTGGATTTCTCCATTTCCTAGCGGAACAGCAGATTTCGTTGTTCGTTGCCAATGTGACGGATCTGCATGGTCGAGTCCCTCATTAGCCAGATACACCTGTCCGACCGCACCCACAGGAGCCAGTTGCTCATACTGATCCAGGACATAGAGGGAAGCTCGTCCTACCTGATCATCTGGCATTTCCTGCAAAAGCTCTGTCCATTCTGCTGTATATTTGCCCAGGTTGCCACTGGATTCGCGTTTCATTTTTTCCATCTCGTCGGGCTGTAAAAGTGATAGGGCACGAATTCTTTCCTGATCGTCTTCTCCAATACGGTGCAAGAGATTGGCAAAGTAGACGCCCCACTGGCGAAGAATCTCCGTGGTTACTACCCCGCTTCGTGCATCCACATCTACGACAAGCTCTCCGCCCACTTCTGTCACGTTTACAAAAAGATCGTACTTGCTGTAAATGATCCGATTGGGCAGCAGCGTAGCCTTCATTTGAGCGAAAGTCAGGTTATGAAGCGGTCGATCCATATTGAACAACACTGAAAGCTCCGGCAAGTTTTGAGGTGGCAAATTCTCAGCCAATGCAGCAAAGGAGTAAGCTTGATGCTTTTCCATCTCCGCAACCGCCTGTTTCACTCGGAACAAATAATCCGCAGCCGTATCATCTCCGTCAATTTCCGTGCAAATCGGCAAAAGATTGACGCAGTTTCCGATCAAGGACATTTTACCGATATGGGACTGACCCGCAGTAGGAATCGCAACCACCATTTTTCTATTTCCAAGAAGGCGATGAAGGAAGAGGTTAAAAGAAGCCAACAAGGTTATAAACAGGCTGTTCTTGTTTTGAATGCTTCTTTTTCTTGCCTTTCTTGTGATGCTACTGTCGATCTTGAAAGTGATTCTCTCGCCTGTAAAAGATGGTTTTCCCGTTTCTCGTTGCCCTAAAGGAAAAACGAGCTTGGGGATTGGATCTGCGAATTTTTCGTTCCAGTACGCGAGCGCTTCCTGAAACGCCGGTTTCTGCATCTGATCTTCTTGCCAGTTTCGGTAAGCAGAAAACGGTGTAGAAGGCTCGAGCGATATGGGGCGTTTCTGTGTAAGGGCCGAGTAGATATCATCCAGCTCTTTGATAAACACAGCCATGGACCATCCATCCGCAATCATGTGATGGAAGGTGTAGGAAGTCAGGAATTTGGCAGGAGCCAGCTTGATGACACTTACCCGAAACAGCGGGTCCTCAGAGGACAGCTCAAATGGCGTGCCTGTTTGTTCATCCAACAGCTGATTCTTTTTTTCTTCCTGTTCCTCAGACGAAAGGTGGCTCAAATCCACGATTCGAACACGTATGTCCCTCTTGGGAAGAACTACCTGATACTCTCCGTTGGGATCAATGATGGTTCGCAACGCTTCATGGCGATCCACCATGGCTTGGACAGCCTGCTCAAACACAGGGATATCAAGCTCACCCTCGACCTGAAGTGTGGCGGTCTCGTTAAAAGCAGCGGATGCTTCCACGCGATATTTGACTGCAAACCACATTTGTTTCTGTTCGGGGCTAAGGGGAAGCCTCAGTTCTTCCCCCACCCTTTCCACAAGCGTTGCCTCTGGCTTTTGCCCATCCCGTCTCGTAAAGTTTGTCAATTCGACGACTTGATTTTGTTTGCGTCCTCCATTTGGAGAAGTTGGGGGTGGCTCCGGCAAAAAACCTCCTCGGCGCAGATCATCAATACTTTCCTTCACCGCTTGGATCAGTCTCTCGATATCCTCATCAGAATGAGCAGTGGAAAGGAAGCAATTCCTGCCCTCCCATATATAAATGCCCTTGCTGATCAGATGATAGAAGAACAATTCTATATCGGTAAACGATACGAAGCGGAACAAGGAACCGCAATTGATCATCTGGATTGGAATCTGCTCGTTTTTAAAGTATGCGTTAAGTGTTTCTACCAAGTAGAGGGTCTTTTGAGTCAACGCTTCCTGAAGCTTGGGACCCTGTTCCTTCAAATATTCCAGTGTGGCGATGGCGGCATGCATCGTGAGTGGATGCGTGCAGAACGTTCCGCCCACAAACGTCTTTTTCTCCGCATTTACCGGGTAAGACTGATCTCCAAAATTCCAAATTCCCCCATCAACTGCATCCATGAACGCGGCTTTCCCGGCTACAACACCGATCGGCATGCCGCCACCCGGAACTTTCCCATACGTAACGAGGTCTGCTTCTATTCCATACCATGCCTGTGCGCCACCAAGATGTATGCGGAATCCCGTAATGATCTCGTCAAAAATAAGGGCAGTTCCTGATTGGCTAGTAATCTCTCTGACTTCCTTCAAAAATTCCACCGGCTGTAGATCTGGACGGCGGCTTTGAACAGGCTCGACCAATACTGCGGCCAGTTCATGGGCATGTTTTTTGATCAGCTCGATTGATTTTGGATGGTTGTAGTTCAAGACCAGGACGTCATCCACCGTATGCTGGGTAATACCTGGTGCCATCGGTATGGCCTTCCCGTCCTGGGACTCAGGATCAGCAACTGTCAGAATGCCGTCAAATGTACCGTGATAGGAGCCGGAGAACAAGGCGATTTTTGAACGGCCTGTAACAGCTCTGGCCAGGCGCAGTGCCACCATTACTGCCTCGGTCCCCGAATTGTAAAAGGCAACACGCTCCACTCCGGTTAGCTCGCTGATTAACTCCGCTACCCTTCCAGCTACATCCGACATAGGACCCAGCGGAGGTAGATCTGATTGAATCTGCTCCTCGAGCTTTTTCATGATAAATGCGGGATTATGACCGAGCAGGTTTACACCGAAACCCATCGTCAGATCGACGTATTCATTCCCATCCAGATCCCACATTTTGGAGCCAACTGATGCTTGCGTAATAATCGGGTATACCATTTCCTTCCAATAGGAACGGAATCCAGACACATTGCGATTGTTGGCATGAACAAATCGGTGCTCTTGCGTATACTTCTTGGATTGCTTTGTCTTTTCCGTATAGCTTTGAATGAATGCGTTCAGATACTCTCTTTGTGTTGGCGTAAAATTGCCTCGTTCACCGATCATCAGTGGCTGATACGGTATAAAAGGCTTCTGGCGTTCCTCTTCATTCCCTTTGACCTTGACCGATGGTTTTGCCTCAGGTTTTTTGATCTCGGGAGCAACAGTCACAGATTCGACGTGTTGTTTTGACACAAAGCTTTGTTCCTGATTCAACAGCTCCAATTGCTTTTGTAACAACGTAGCCATTTGGTTTTGATGGTCAGATAAGAGCGAAATCTGCTTTTCGATAATGGTTTCAACCGCTCCTGATCTTATCGGGACTGGCATTTTCGCGGATTGCTCACTCGGCTCTGCTTGTTGAATTCGTTGAACGTCATTCTGTTCAACCACTACGTTTGCTTGCGGTTGCTCGATTGCCATCCATTCCATTTGTTTGGCAGAAGCCACAGCCGGGCTACTTGATAACTCCTGAGCGATGTGCGCTGCTAACATATCAACGCTGGTGATGGTTTCAAACAGCTCTTGGGCCGGAATGACCACTCCAAACTTTTCCTGAATTTCACGATTGATTTGTACGAGCATAATAGAATCCAAGCCTAGCTCCAAGAAATGGAGGGATGGATCAATTTCTTCTACAGCAAAACCTGAAGCATGATGAACCAACTCTTTCAGAACTTTTGCGATTGGCGCAGTTCCTATCTCTGACACAGTAGCACCTCTATTTCCGCTAATAGTATTCGTCTGTTCTGGAACGATACTGATCACATCATCTGTAATCCAAGAGCGATGCTGATCGAAAGGATAGACTGGCAATGGCATTTTTCTTCTCTTTTTGCCATCTCTGTAGAACGCATCCCAGTCAACCGTAGCTCCCTGTACATACAAATCGCATAATGTCGTTGCATACGAATACTTCATCTCTGCACTAGCCGTGTGGTACTTTTCCTGCACATCCCGTACGGATTGACTCAATAGATGAACGGTTTCCTCTGGAACGCGCTTTTTACCAGGCGAGTAGACGAAAACGTCTCGATCATTTTCAAGCCGGACCGCCAATCGGTCGAGCTTTTGTTCGAAATCGCTGCGGCTATGCAAAATGAGCGCAATCCTATAGGGAAGCGTTTCTCTCCCGGTGTTTGCCGTATAGCACAAATCAGACAACGAAAGCGGTCCACGGGAAGAAAGAAACTCCTGATAATTTTGAATCAGACGTTGAAGGGCTGACTCGGATTTGGCCGACAAGGTAAACACTTGCACTTCATCTGAGACTGTCATTTCCGCTTCATTTACCGGCACATATTCTTCTAAAATAATGTGGCTATTGGTACCGCTAAACCCAAACGAGCTAACCCCGCATCTCCTTGGATGTCCATCTGTTTCCCATTTTTCCAGTCTGTTTTGCACATAGACTGGGGACTTTTCAAATGCGAAATTGCGATTGGGTTTCTGGAAATGGACGAGGGCTGGGAGCTCTTTGTGTTTTAACTGCAAAGCAGCCTTAATCAATCCAGCGATTCCCGCTGCTTCATATAAATGTCCAATATTCGCTTTGACCGTGCCGATTCCACAAAACTGTTTCTTCTGTGTATATTGTCGGAAAGCTCTCTGAATTCCATCCAGCTCAACGGGGTCCCCGAGCTTTGTACCCGTTCCATGCGTCTCTATATAGCTAATCGTTTCAGGGTCGACTTGGGCATCCTCCCAAGCGTCTACAATTAATTCTGCCTGGGCCTGTGAGTTCGGTGCGGTAATCCCGACTGTAACACCGTCTTGATTAACTGCGCTTCCCTTTATCACGGCATAGATGTGATCCCCGTCCTCGATGGCTTTTTCCAAAGGTTTTAACAAAACAGAAGCTACGCCTTCACCCCAACCCGTTCCATCAGATTGATCGTCAAACGCCCTTGAACGGTTGTCAGAGGATTCCATTCCAATTCCAGCCTTCTGCGCCAGCAGGATGGTTTTGACTCCCCCTGCCAATGCCATCTCACAATCACCGCTTTGGATAGCCTTGCACGCCATATGAACGGCAACCAGGGAAGACGAGCAGGCCGTATCCACGGTGACAGCAGGGCCACGCAAATCAAGCAAGTGTGAAATGCGGCTTGCAATTATGGAAGGAAGGTTGCCTACTACATAAGAAGGCAAATCCTTGGGACTTACCACTGACAAAAGGCGTTCGTAATCGTATCCCAGCTTGGAGAAGCCGACATACACCCCTACTTTTTCCCCTGAAAGCTTGTGCCCTCCATAGCCTGCATCCTCTAGCGTATTCCAAGCATTTTGAAGGAACAGCCTTTGGTTGGGGTCCATTAGCTTCGCTTCTTTTGGGGTAATAGAGAAGAATGAATAATCAAATTTGTCAATCTCCTCTAAATAACCACCTTCTACAAGGGTTGGATTGCCCTGCTCGCCTCTAACCAGCGATACATATTGTTCTGTGTCCTTTCGTCTCTGACCTTGAAGCTCATGAATGCAATCCTTTCCTTCCCGGATGTTTTGCCAAAATTGATCAACATCCTGAGCCTGCGGGAACTTACAAGAAATCCCGATAATTGCGATATCCTTTTGTTTCTGTTCAGTTGTATCTGTCTGTTTAATATGATCAGCCGTTTTTTCCTCAGGGACGAGACTGCGGGCAAGCCTGGCGATCGTCGGATAGGCGAACAAATCGGTTACCGCCAACGTGATCCCCATCTCCTCTTCTATCCGCCCTGCTAACTGGGTCAACTGCATAGAGGACGCGCCTACGTCAAAATAACTGTCGTTTAGTCCCAATCTGTCTGATTGAAGCACCTCGCGGCAAATGGCAAGCATTTGCTTCTCTAATTCTTCACGTGACTGAGGTGATTGATCAGCTCTCTCCTCTTTTACCTCTTCAGTGGTTCGGCGTCGCATTTCCTCGGAAACATCTCGAAATGCTCCAGACTGATACTCCCTTGCCACTCTATATCGTTCCACTTTTCCACTCGTTGTTTTGGGGATGCGCTGAATCGGCAAGACCTCGCTTATTCTCCATCCGGTTCGCTCGTTCAAATGCGTTTTCACTTTCTTGGAAAGCTCTATGAACTCTTCTACACTTTTCCGGTGAAGGATAAACACAAGAATGTCTTCTTCTTTGCTTTCCTCGTTGAATACCCCGCAAGCAACGACCTTCCCAAGCTCGACTCCTTCGACTTCTTCAGCAATCCGCTCAATATCATGCGGGTAAACGTTTTGACCATTCACGAAAATGATGTCTTTCGCACGCCCAGTAATGACAAGACGTTCATTTCGCATAAAACCCAAATCCCCGGTTCGGAGCCATCCATCATCCGTCATTACATTAGCGGTAGCAGCAGGGTTGTTGTAATATCCAGCAGTTACATTCTTCCCTCTAATCTGGATATGGCCAACCGTATCGCTTGGCAGCTCGCGATCCTCGTCATCACATATTCTTACCTCGCAAAAATCGATGGGGTAACCGACTTCTACCAAGGTGAGTGCTTCTGGATTTGTTTGATCCGTCATCTTGATTGGCTTTCCTACCTGAATAAACCTACGATCCAGAGAAAGCGTTGTAAAATGCAGGTTCTGATCGGGTATCGATACTCCCACAGAGGCTTCAGCCAATCCATAGCACGGGAGCATGCTTGTTTTCTTCAATCCATATGGACTCATTTGATCCAAAAACTGATGGATTAATTCGGAAGCAATAGGTTCGGCTCCATTTAAAATCGTGCGAAGCGTGGACAAATCCCACCCCTCTGCCACTTCCGGTTTAAATCTGGACAACACATATTTATATCCAAAGTTCGGAGAAGAAGAAATTGTCGCCTTGTGCTCGCTTACCTTCTTCAGCCATAGAGTAGGCCGCCTGATAAACAGTGAGGTATGAATAAAATAATGCTGAACTCCTGCATACAACGGGGATAAATGGAACCCGATCATCCCCATGTCATGAGTTAAGGGCATCCAGCTTAGAAATGAATCAGACTCAGTCGTTCCAAGTCTGTTATTAATCGCAAGCACATTATGGACAAGGTTTTCATGCGTCAGGGTAACCCCTTTTGGATCTCCTGTAGACCCGGATGAAAATTGAATAAAGGCCACATGATCAGCAGAAGGATAATAGATTGTGCCCTTCTCTTCTCTTTTCCCGGTCTCATCAAGCAGGAAGGACTTCGACTTCAACGATTCCATTTCCGTCAGGTAGTTGTGTTTACGAAAGAAATCCTCCAGTCGTTTCCACACGCTGTCCGTCGTAATGAGATATGGATTGATTAATGTCCGCCAAACCTTTAACAGCTTAAGACGATGCTCTTCGTTATCCCCAACGGAGATAGGAACAGCAATCATTCCACCGAGTAAGCATGCCCAAAAAAGGCAGACAAAAGTTCGAAGATTACTATCCTCAATTTGAAAAACGACCTCATCACCAGGCTTGATTCCACTTTTTTGGAGGACAAATAAATAGCCGAGGGCTTCTTCATACAGTTCTTTATAAGAAACAAACACCTCATTCTGGTCTCCCAAAATGAAGGTAACGCCTTTATGGTCCTCGTTCTTCCACAATTCTAGTGCTTCTACTAATGTCTGAACAAAATGCAAAGCGTTGTTCCTCCCTTGTCCCGTGTTTGATAGTTTCTAGCTTGCCTGGTGAGCATAACCACTCCAAATGCTCCCTCTTGCATTTGTAAAACCGATAGAGCCCTTCTTTGTTCTACCCACGTGATACAAGAGAAGTGAATTTCCCCAAGCTATAACTCGTTTTAGGAATCGCCTGTCTCCTGCTTTCTTTTCCGGGTAGACGCAGGCTGGTACGCGGAATGAGAAAACAGCTCCCCATTCTGAATATTAGGAACCTTTACCCGAAAACGCCACTTACCCGGAAGAAAAAGCGACCAGTTACATGTTTTTACTTATATTCCCTTTAATTGATTTTTATTGAAGTGATACACAGCAAGAAACCATCGCCAAAATGAGATGGTACTTCTTAAATGGCTAGTTCTTTTGTCTTTTCTAGTAGTGGAATAAACACGACGATTAGAGTAACGGTCACATTACAACGAGTATGGCAGGGGAAATTGGTCATTAATTTGCTAATATTCACGTGGACTAATATGATGGTAAACTATAAGAATATGAGTGAGTTGGGAATATTTTACTATCCCAAATATTAGAAGACAAGCCTTTAATTATTAATTTTTGCAATTTATTTAAATAAAAATTCATTACAATATTACTCTGAACTTATCTTGACGATATCAAAAAGGCTTTCACCCACTCTTTGTAAAGAGAGGTGAAAGCCTTTTATTTTTAGTCGATCACTCTACCGAGTAAACCTTTCGGCTTGGCAACTCCAAGCAATGCAGACGGCCGCCGTATACGGCACCTCCGTCAATGCCGATAATTTTATTTTCTCCGTAATACACATCATGTTTACCGTGCAAATAACTGGTCGGCGTGTGACCAAAAACAACGGTCTTCTCCCCCTGGTAGCCTTTATGGAACTCTTCACGTATCCACATCAACAGATACGGATCAGTCTCTGCGACAGGAGTCTCGGGATGTACACCCCCGTGAACAAAAATATAATCATCGGTTTCATAATAGCAGTCCAAGCCAGCCAAAAATTCCAGATGTTCTTTGACGGAAGAGGTGATTTCCAAGGCCTCTGGTGCGCCAGACTCCGTATCTGCTGCAGCATGCCCATAGCTCGCCAACGTCTTTTGTGCACCGTTTCGGAACCATCGTTCAATAAAGACTGGATCTTGCTCGAATGATTTAACCATCATATGATCATGGTTGCCCATCAACACAATTGCCCCTTCTGCATGGAGCTGTTTTACCTTGTCGACGACGCCCTTCGATTCTGGACCACGGTCTACATAATCACCTAGCAGGATCAATTGATCGTTTTGTGGATCGTACTGAATTTGCTCCATCAACGATTCCAGTTTCTCTAGTTCCCCATGAATATCGCTGATTGCCAACAATCTTTTCATCCTACACCCTTCTTTCGCTCGTCTGCAGCTTCTCTCAGATACTGTCATGTCTCCCTATTGTACGCCCCATTTCACCTGATTGCCAGCATGTCTACCTCTCAAAAGCTTGCAAACGTGAAAAAGCCCAGGCCCAAAATCCTATCAGGCCAAGGCTATTCCATTTCTCTATGCTTATTTACTCGGCATCTCATTCCAGAACGTAATCTCTTCTACATCCAGGCGAGTAGTCGGATGACCAGGTTCTGCCGCTTTGCCGACTGCAATCAACATGACTGTTTCATATTGATCCGGAATTTGGAAAGCTTCCTTGAATTTCTCGCTGTTATAGCCTCCCATTGGCACCGTGTCATACCCTCTCGCCTTGGCAATGAGCATCAATTGCATCGAGACGAGACCTCCGTCTACCAAAGCAATTTCCTTGATGCTTGCTCGATCCCGATTCTCATAACGCTTGTTGATGTTGTCGATGAGTGTAGCCTTTACTTCCTCGGTCATATAGCCTGCTTCAACCGCTTTGTTGTAAATGCTCCCTGCTTGTTTGTAGCCCTCATAATCAGCCAGGACTGCAATAACCGCCGCAGCCTCTACCACCTGCTTTTGGTTAAATGCGATGGGGAGCAGCTTCTCTTTCAATGGCTGTTCATCGATAATCAAAAACCGCCATGGCTGGAGGTTGGAGCTGGAAGGTGCCAAGGTCGCTTCCTTCAGCATTTCCTTTAGTTCATCCTGCGAGATTTTTGCTGCTGGATCGTAATGACGTACGGAACGACGCTCCCGAATGACGTCCATAAAAGCCTTTTGATCGATAACTTTTTCCATGATTCCATCCTCCAGTAATAAGTATGCGAATTTAGTAAGTTACTAACTTTATTACACAACAACTCGTGTTCAAACTGTATCACATATTCCATTTTGCTGGCAATCTTTTTGTATGCAAAAAAACGCTTTGGCAAAACGATTCACATCCTGTCATGGATGCAAGCGCGTCACCAAAGCGTTTATTTGTTAAACCGGAGAAAAAGCGGACAGAACGGCTGGCTGTCTCACTGTGTCTCCATTCGGAAGTTCGACAACGAGATAGCCACTTCCTTCGTCCTCAGCTGCTTCCCATCTCAATGCAAAAGCTTTGCGGCTAAATGCTTCCTCTTCGTCCAGACAAGCAAGCATCGTCTTTAATGTGTCTAACGTAATCGGCACAGGCACACTTGCTCCTTGCTCTTGTGGAAGAGAGAGAAGTTTCGGCGCATCTTCGAAATATTGCACGGTATCGAGGAGCAGAGAAACCTGCTGCCAGCTTAGCGGTGAAACAAAGGCTTCAAACGCCATCTATTCATCATTCCTTTTATTCACGATGATTTCCATCGAACAGGCTAGACTGGACATTAGGTGTCTTCTGTTGTCCTGCTGTACCAGCTCCGTCTCCCGAACCTTTTGCCGTCGCTTCGTCCTTCGGTTCATCTGTCGGCAAAATGGTTTCAAAAGCAACTGATTTTACTCCACCCTCCACCAGTTGTCGCCCAATACCACCTTGCTCGTTGACGATCACTTGCTCTGTCTCAACAAGGGTCCATTCGTTCTGCGACGTCCACGCATAAACCGTTTCCTCGATGAACATCGCAACAAGCTCATGCGGGTTATTTTTTCGTTTACGAATCAACTGTACGCCTTTGCCTGCACGAGCCTGGAGTGGGATCGCAGCAATGGCTGTGCGTTTGACAACCCCTTCAGCGGTCAACAAACTAAAGGCACGAGAATCGACTTCCTCAATCGGAAGCATCGTGATCACAACGTCGCCAGGAGCAAGTGCGATTGCTTTTACCCCACTCGACGCTCTACCAGTAGCGCTGACTTCACTGCGCTGGAATCGGATGCCCATGCCATCTTTCGTCGCACCGAGTATCGCGCCAGCTTCGTCCGCCACAAATACATTCACAAACTCGTCATCGTCGCCTTTTATCTTTGCAGCTACCAACGCACTGGAACGATTTGTTTCGTATTCGGACAACGCCGTCTTTTTCATCAAACCCTTTTTGCTTACATGGTATACATACAGCGGTTGTTTGAAGTTTTCTACGATCGTAAAGCCAACAATCCGCTGATTCTTCTCCAACGGGATAATATTGACGAGGGCCGAACCGATATCCTTCCACTTATCGTCCGGGAAGGCATTGACCAGTGTGGCGAAGTATTTACCGTCCTGGGTAAAGAAGAGAGCGGTGTGAGACGTATTCGTCTCCATGAAATAACGGACACGGTCTCCTTCTTTTACCCCACATGTTTCCAGCGTTCCCCCTACTGATTTGAAGGAGCGCGGGCTCGTCCGCTTGATATATCCTTCGTTTGTCAGGGTTACGATGCAATCCTCGGCATTGATTTGCATTGCGATATCGATTTTGATTTCCTCGATCTCGCCCTGGATTTCTGTCAGGCGCTCTTCTGCGTATTTTTTCTTGATCTCGTTCAGCTCGCCTGTAATGACTTGAATCAGCTTTTTCTCGCTTGCCAAAATCGATTTCAGTTCCTCGATTTCTTTTGCCAATGTAGCCAATTCTTTTTCCAGCTTGACGATATCCAAACGTGTCAAGGAAGCGAGCTGAATGCTCAAGATCGCATCTGCCTGATTTTCGGTGAAGCCGTATTTCTCCATGATGTTTTTCTTGGCATCTGCACGGTCTTCCGAATCCATAATCGTATCGACGATTTGACGCAAAATGGACTTGGCACGAATCAAGCCTTCCACGATATGCTCTCGGCTTTGCTTTCGATCCAGATCATATTGGCAGCGATTCGTGACGACTTCTTTTTGGTGGTCGATGTACGCCCCCAATAAAGCCTTAAGTCCCATCTGACGGATGGTCCCCTCATGAATCACGTTCATGTTGTAATTGTAATAGATTTGCAGATCCGTATTTTTGTACAGGTAGTTGAGAATCGCCTGCTCATCCGCTTCCTTGCGAATATCCACTACGATGCGAACTTTTTTCTGTTCGGCCTCTTTGCGTCCGGTTTCATCGCGAACCGCCAGTGCCCCCTCGATTTTGCGCTCCATCACGAGCTCATCGATTTGGGCGACGAGCTTCGACTTGACCACTTCGTAAGGGATTTCGGAAATGACGATTTTTTTGATCTTGCCGCCTTTTGGCTCCTCTATATGCGTCTTCCCGCGAATGATGAATTGGCCGCGTCCTGTCTCAAAAGCCTTGCGAATCCCGGACAGCCCTTGAACAATGCCGCCTGTCGGAAAATCTGGGCCTTTGACATGCTGCATCAGTTCATCCAGCGAGATATTTGGGTTCTTCATTTGTGCAACAGCCGCATCAATGACTTCGCCCAAATTGTGCGTAGGGATATCAGTTGCAAAACCAACCGCGATCCCGGCAGCGCCATTCACGAGAAGATTGGGAAACCGTGAAGGCAATACTGCCGGTTGTTGAGCGGAGTTGTCGTAGTTCGGGATAAATGTAACCGTATCCTTTTCAATATCGCGCAAAAGCTCATTGGCCAATGCCGACAGTCTGGATTCGGTATAACGCATAGCGGCTGGCGGGTCTGCATCCAAGCTACCAAAGTTTCCATGGCCTTGAATGAGCACTTGGCGCATTTTCCACCACTGCGCCATCCGCACCATCGTTTCGTAAATCGCCGAGTCACCGTGCGGGTGATAGGTACCCATCACGTACCCGACCGTTTTCGCTGATTTACGGTATGGTTTATCGTTCGTGTTGCCTTCTTGGTACATGGCATACAAAATCCGGCGCTGTACCGGTTTTAGTCCATCGCGAGCATCTGGGATCGCGCGTGAGAGAATAACCAGATTGGCATAGTCCCCAAAGCGCTTTCCCATAATCTCCGCGAAGCTCTGCTTAATAATTTGATTGGACAGCATGCTTATTCATCCTCCCCCACTTCAAAGGTGACGTGGTTCTCGATCCACTCACGCCGTGGTGGGACTTTGTCACCCATCAAAACGGTTACCAGCTTCTCACAGTGAGCGAGGTCTTCCAGTTCAACCTTAATGAGCTTGCGCGTCTCAGGGTCCATGGTTGTTTCCCAGAGCTGATCGGCGTTCATCTCACCCAAACCTTTGTAGCGCTGCACTTCAGCACCGCGTCCAGCCTTTTTCAATGCCTGTTCCAGCTCGTAATCGCTCCAACAATAGATTGCCTCTGTCTGCTTGCCCTTGCTCTGCTTTTTCACCTGATACAAAGGTGGTTGCGCAATATACAAGTGACCAGCTGCAATCATCGGGCGCATGTAGCGGAAGAAGAAGGTCAAGAGCAGCGTTTGAATGTGCGAGCCGTCAACGTCCGCGTCAGACATGATGATGACTTTGTCAAATGCACAGTTTTCGATGGAAAACTCTTCGCCAATATCGGTTTCAAGCACCTCGAGGATCGTGCGGAACTCTTCATTCGCCAATACCTCGGATAGCTTTGCTTTTTCTGTGTTCAACGGCTTCCCGCGCAGGCTGAACAAAGCTTGGAACTCTGAATTACGCGCCTGTTTTGCAGAGCCACCCGCAGAATCCCCCTCGACGAGGAAGAGCTCGTTGCGCTTGGAGTCTCTGTATTGCGGCGGAGTGAACTTTTCCGAAATCGATTTGCGCTTTTTCGCGGTTTTGCCTTTCTTGTCGCCGCGCAGGGCTTCGCGTTGTTTGCGCAGCTCTTCGCGAATCTCAGCAGAACGCAATGCCTTGTCAATCAGCAGCTTGCCTATTTCCGGATTTTCCTCGAGGAAGAAGCCTAGCTTTTCGGAAACAATCTGTTCTACGATTGCCCGTGCTTCTTCGTTCCCCAGCTTGTCTTTTGTTTGGGACTCAAACTGGACGTCAGCCATTTGCAATGACAATACACCGAGGAAACCTTCCCGCAAATCGTTTCCAGTTAAGTTCGGGTCCTTTTCTTTCAAGTACCCTTTTTTCCGGGCAAATTCGTTAAAGATCCGGGTTGTACCGTTGCGGAAGCCCGTAACATGAGTTCCACCGTCCGCTGTTACAATGGAGTTGACATAGGACACCAGTGTCTCTGCATAGCCGTCATTGTACTGAAAAGCCAGTTCAACGTAGATATTGTCCTTTTCCCCTTCGAAGTAAACGATCGGATGGAGCGTATTTTTCCCCTCGTTCAAATAAGAAACGTATGATTTCAAGCCATCTTCGAAATAAAACTCTTCCCGTTTCTTTTCAGGACCACGCTCGTCATTCAAAACCATGCGCAGCTTTTTCAAAAGGAATGCCGTCTCACGGAATCGATCACGAATGGTCTCATAATCAAAGCGAGCGTTGCCAAACACCGCGTCATCCGGGAGAAAACGTACCGTTGTTCCAGTGCGTTTGGTGTTCCCTGTGATTTCAAGACCGGTAACCGGTTTACCAACATGCTCAGTTCCATTTGCATCTACAACATATTCAAAGCGTTGCTTATGAATTTTGCCTTCCCGATGGATTTCAACCTCAAGCCATTTGGACAAGGCCACAACAACACTGGAACCTACTCCGTGCAAGCCACCACTTTTTTTATATCCGCCACCGCCGAATTTACCACCGGCATGGAGCGTCGTAAAAATGACTTCTGGTACAGGTCGGCCAGTCTTGTGCATACCCGTTGGAATTCCGCGCCCATGGTCCTCTACACTGACACTTCCATCCTTGTACAAAGTGACGATGATGCTATCATTAACGCCGGCAAGCGCCTCGTCTTTGGCATTATCTACAATTTCCCACAGCAGATGATGCAGGCCACGCGAGCCCGTGGAGCCTATGTACATTCCAGGGCGTTTTCGAACGGCAATCAAGCCTTCTAAGACCTGAATATCTTCTTCCGTATACGTTAATGTTTGCTGTGTTTCTGTTTCCTTCAATCGCGCTCTCCCCTCTACTCTTCGGACACGTAGAAAAACGATCATGCCTTTTTTACTGATGGCTAGCGTCGTATTCACCTTTTTTGAAAAACGCCGAGATGATTCAATCACCATTGAGAGGAACGTTTTCCTAATAAAAGCGAACACTTAATCGCTATTGTACCGTATGGTTCCCATAGTATTCAACGCCAGTAGCAAAATGGGGCAAAAAAGCCACCTCGCCCCTAGCGAGATGGCCGATTCTTCTCAGTATTCCTCGTTCTCATTCGTTCTGTACATGACAAGCTTATTCCATTAATTAGTGTAGCACTATTGGTGAAGATTGGTCAAAATGAAAAACCAAAACATTTGTTTCCCTTTCTCTATTTCTTCCCCCACTGCGTAAATCCTGCTACTATCAAGGAAAATATATGTCAATTGGTTCTTATGTAGCGTTCACAAACGTGCCTCAGGTATTTCCATTCATTCGCTCTTTGGCTTTGGACATCCTAAAAAGGCATCGATTCCTGAGGCGAAAAAGGGGGGACTACATTTGATCAGTGCTACCAAGCCGTTTGTCAAATTCCATAAGTATGATGCTGAGCTAGCTTCTGACGTTCATGCGTTAAATTCCGCCGGATACAACAGTGATGACATCTGGGTTTTGAAATGGAATCCAGATAAAAATCACTCCAATCAACGAAACAATTTTTATAAATACAGCACCCACTTTGAAAGTGCCGTCGGTCACATTGACAGCATGGCGCATTTCTTTGACAATGGCGGTGAAGAATTGCGTACCCGTCTCGAAAAGCTAGGTCTTACGAAAGACGAGTGCTCGGCATTGGTTCGGGAACTGCAAGAAACCGACTATACATGCCTTCTCGTTGTACGAGACCTTAAGGATAACATTATTAAAATGAATGACTGATGACCGCAAGAAAAAGCCACTGCTCGGTTTCTAACGCCAGCAGTGGCTTGTTTCATTCTTACCGGGATTACTTGTCTTCTTTAATGAGTTCGATGCCTTCCAGCACTTCGTTCAGCTTCGCGTAAACAGTGCTTTCCTCATCTTCTTCCAATGGTACCATTTCGCCGCCGTCCACTTGGAATACGAAGATATCTACTTCTTCATCTTCTTCGCTTTCTTCATCTTCCACAGCTTCAGCCAAGGCAATATATTCTTTACCGTTCAGGTCGAACATAGCCAATACTTCGAAATCCCCCAACGGTTCACCATTTTCATCGTCCAATGTAATGATATCGCCCAACTCGAGGTCTTTGTTCTCTTCTGTCAATGTGTTCACGTCCTTATGCAGATATTCGTATTCTGTTCCATCATACCGTTTTTTTCCGGGAGAAGCAAACAGGCGAATAACTCTGTGCCTTGCCTGTCCATGAAAAACAACCTACCGCGTAAGGCAGGTTGTTAGCTGATTACTCACTATACTCTTGAAGAACACCTTTTTCAAGCAAAAACGCTTCTTCTGCCTGAAGAATCGTCACGATCGCTTCGCGTTTGACGTACATCCCAGCAGATGCCAGACGGCTCTCAATCGCACGAAGCAGCTCTTCAAAATCAATGATCTGCACTTGTTCATCGCTCACATAAAAACCTCCCTTTTCCCATGCACCTTTTTCATTGTACACGAACAGGTCGTTTCTTCCAACTCCACCATTTTCGGCGAATTGGTTTTAACAAATAAGCGCTCCAGATGATGAGGATAAAGGAAAGAACGAAGTACACACATGAGAAAAACAACCACGGTGCAAAAGTGATGTCATCGGATTGATCGAAAGACTCGCCTAAAATATCGAACAACACGATAATAGGGTTCATCCCTGCCAGCATCTGTAGCTCATACATGCTCCAAACATTGGAATTGATGTACCGTTCCGGATGCGCCTGTTGCAAGGACTCCCCGATAAAAAAGAACAACAAGCCAGTACCTACTACAAAAAAGAAGGCAATGCCGTATGTGGTGACCGTCGAAATCGACGTTCGTTTAATCCAAGTGGAGCAGAACAATCCCAACGACCCGAGAAAAAACATATTCACCGCGAGAAAAAGGACGAGTTGGGCCATTTGTTCCGGGGAGACGCTCCCGTACAGCATTACGATACTGTACAAAGGCATCGAGGCAATCAAAAGCAGCGTGGAGAACGCCAAAGACGTAATGAGCTTGCTCAAAATAATCGTGCGCGTCGACAATTGGGTCGTCAGCAAAATATGCAAGGTCTGGCGTTCTCTCTCCCCACTGATCGCTCCAGCAGTCAGGGCAGGTGCCACAAAGCAAACCATCGCGTAGTGTATCCCCGCAGATATCAGAAACAGATCCTGGTTATCCCCTAACGATTCGGCCTTCAGGGGGTCCATGAGCAAAAAGCCCATCGGTATTCCCCCCATGACAAATAAGTAAATCGCTAATATGAGCATGGTCTTTCTCGAGCGGAATCTTTCCCGCATTTCTTTTACCAAAAGTGGATTGAACAAGAAGTCGCTCACTCCATACCGACTCCTTCCGTAATCGCTAAGAAGACGTCTTCTAAATCTTTCTTGGAATCGCCATAGTAGACGACTGCGACCTGCTCATCCAGCAGTTCTTGAAGCAATTCAGCTTTTTGTTGCTCCGTCCCTTGAAAGTAGAAGCGAAAGCCTCCCATATAGTCTGTCAATTGATGGACATACGGAGAGCTCGCTAATAGAAGTCCGGCTTTGTCCAAATTCCGCAGGGCTCTCAGTTGCATCCGGCTTTGCCCTGTATCCCGATTGCTGACCTCATGCACAGACCCATACGCAATTAATCTGCCTTTTTCAATGACACCAATATCATCACACAGCTCGGCTAGCTCCGGCAAAACATGGGAGCTGATAATAATCGTCTTGCCCATTTCGCGTAGCTGTTTCATAATTTCGCGCAACTCGATACGAGCTCGCGGGTCCAGTCCTGATGCGGGTTCATCCAAAATCAGCACGGCCGGATCATGTACGAGACAACGCGCTAATCCCAGACGCTGTTGCATGCCTCGAGACAAAGAATCGACGAAAGCGTCTGCTTTGTGAGACAAATTCACCAGTTCTAAAAGATCACCGACGAGTGCCCGTCTTTTCGAGGCAGGAATTTTGTATGCTCCAGCATAAAACTCCAAATACTCCACCGCTGTCAAATTGTCATATACACCAAAAAAATCGGGCATGTAGCCAACAGACTGGCGCACACTTGCAGGGTCTTTTCGTACATTGTAGCCACAGACAAAGGCTTCCCCTTCACTCTGTTCCAAAAGGGTGGACAAGATGAGCATCGTGGTAGATTTTCCGGCGCCATTTGGACCAATGAAACCGAACACCTTTCCTGGCTCAATGGAAAGGTTCAAATCCGTCAACGCTTGCAAATTGCCGTATCTTTTTCCTAAATGAACGGTTTCAATTACCATTTCCGCACCCCCTCTACCTGGAAAATTGGCTCTGGTAGAGCTAATCGCGACGTTCCATTGTGGGAAAAACGAAGCAATAACGATTGATTTGGCGTCAAGACTTGCTGGAGTTCATTATCGAGGACAAGTCTCGTCCCGCGTTCAACAGGTATCCACCTACCGCTCTTTTGGTGGAAGTATTCGATTCTAAAAGGCTTGAATGAACTGTGATTCAATGGTACCGTTATTCGCTTCATATTGATCGCAGCTTTGTCTGACCGCAGCTCAAATGTAATGCTACCCTTTCCAAGCTGCCAAATGTATCCGGTATTGTCGAAGTCTCCTACCACTTCATACATTTCGGCATCTAGCAAACCATAAGGAAAAGTCACTAGACCTTGTTCATTCGGCTGGAATTGAATAGACTGCTGAATGACATTCCAGTAATTCGCTTGGTGAGGCACCTGCATTGTCATCAGAGGAAGAGGCTCTTTCGTTGTACCGATGATACTTACCTGATTCCCCTCTTCATAATCAACGACTCTTTCCTGCATTTCCTTGATTCGTTCTTCTATTGTTTGCAATTCGTTTGTTGCCTTTGGTTTTCTTGGCATAAACAGGGGTTCAAGCACACTGTCAACCTGCTTTTCTTCGCCCTTTTTCAATGGCCCAAGTGGAATTCGTTGAAAACCAATTTCAATATAAGTTTGATCGTAAGCAAACTCTGTATTGTTTTTCACTTTCCCTTGCAGCCGATTTTCATTAATTCGCAAGGAAGCATCAAAAGCCCCCATGTCGTGCTTTACGCCGATAGCAATTGCTTGTTTCGGTGTCAAATAGGGGAGATTACGGAAAGAGAGAACCTCTTCACCAACCATTAACCCCTCTGGTCGATAATCATTTCGCCCGACTGTCAAAGGCAGGGCAGCGATCGAAGGTTCGAGCTGAACATCGTATTCGTTCTGATCCACCCCTAAAAACGTAGTGGCTGAGCGAACATGAGCCAGTGACTCATCTAATATGTCGATCTTGGTTACGGCATAGCTGGTACTCGTTTTCACAACAGCAGGCTTTCCAACCGCGAATATAGCAACGGTCAAGAAAATTCCTCCTGCTGGGATGACTCCCCACGCCCATTCAGGTTTTCTCATTCTTTTTAGAACGAAGTATGTCAATGGTGCAAGTACAATTACATATCCGCCCCACAACGCCACCATCCAGATCGGCGGAGGCGTTTGTACTTCAGGAATCTTCTTGCTCAAATCAAGAAAAGGCCGGGTCATTTGATCCATAAAAGGCTTCTCTTCAAAAATCTTCTTGGCGCCATGCTGGGTCATTGCATTCTGCCACAGTTGTGGATTGAACTGCCACGATGCCAACGGCTCTGCTGTCACATCATAGTTGACAAATAGCAGCAACCCTCTGCCGTACGATTTTGACACAAATAAGGGCATGTCACGGTTGTATACACCGATACTGCCATTTGGCGCGACTTTTGCAATGTCATACTCACTAAGTGCTTGCTGCAGATCAATATTACCAGCTTTTCCGGCTTCCACAGGGAGAATATCAGCAAACCGCTGGATCATCCCATCTTGATTGGGACCTGCCGAAACAACCACGATCCCTCCCAGCTGGATCCACTCCTTGATCGCTGCCATCTGTTGATCATTTATTGTGGAGCCGCTATTGCCTGCCAGCGCTAACATGTCTATGTTTTCGTAAATCCACGATTGGTCAGGCAACATTTGTTCCGTGAGATTTTGTACGGACAAGGGGCGATTCATTTTGGATTGTGACTGATTGACGGCAAGGAAGTGAAACGCATTGCCCTCCTCACTAATCACCCCAATGGTGCGGCCGTCTGTTGGATATGAGATTCGCAGCTTTTCACTTTTGAGAACTTGACCGTTTTGCGTTACCTGGACGTACCAATCATCGAGCAATATTTGGGAAGGCATATCAAAGTAAACGGTTGTGCTCTTTCCTTGCTCGAGTTTTATTGGACGCCGAAGCTTAAATTCATTATTTTTTTTGACTTGTCGCTGCGATAACTCTACGGCCCCTGTGAAATTCTGTTCCTGGCTGGTTACCTTAACGTTTAGTCTCATCCATGATTCATATTTGACGATCCCACTTAAAGGTATTTCGAATTGTATGTCTATGTTGCTCTCTGCCATAGCTGGGCGTATCGAAAAGCTAAGCCATGTGATGACAAAGATTAACATCCATTTCCATCTCATGCTTGTTCCTCCGCTCATTTTCGTGACGCCAAAGAGATAACCAGTTGTTGCAGCTGATCATGGCGTGAGATAAGCAGTAAGTGCTTACCTTGGTTTGCCCAGTTTCCTTTGATCAGCTCTTCAGATGACTGGTTTCGCAATGGTAGCTCGCGTGTCACAAAAGGCTCTACACCCACGTTTACTTCCATCAGCGTTCCGTTTGGGTGTGTATAGGTCAATTTCGTATCGGAGCTCCACGATGCCCACTGTCCCACTGCAAGCGGGGTAACTTTCCCCGTTCGCATTTCCATCAGCTGTACTTCACCTGCTTTATTGAAGGCAAGCAAGCTTCCATCTGGCGACCATTCAGGCTGAGAGCCTTCTACAAGCTTCCATTCTTGGAACGAAACTGTGCTGCTCACCCAAATTTCTTCGACGCCATTTTTCGAGCGGGTAAAGGCAAGCGAATCATCATGTTCAGACCAGCTTGGTGAAGCGTATAATACTCCTTCTTCTTCCTTCAGCAATCGGCTGCTTCCCATGCTGTAAGCCGTCGGCATCTCCACAATCCATATCCGCGATAATTTTTTATCCTGCTCGACGACAGCGATTTGCTTTCCAGAATTAGACCATGCTACCCCGGTGTATTTGCCTTCTGTTGGCGGCAATTTGATCGTGACTGGCTTTAATTCCTCGTCGATTGGAATGGTTTTCAGCTCTGTATTGTTATTGATATAAGCTAGCTGAGTGGCTTTGCGATCAATGTCAACAAGCTCCACGGCTGCTTGTGCTGGCAGTTTAAGGACTTCATGCTCTCGAACGGCAAGAGAGGTATTGTTCCACCACACAAATCCGCCTATGGCAAGGGTGAGCGCAGCAGCAGCGATTCCGCTCCAAACTAACTTCCCAAGCTTTTTGGGTGCGGCATTTGGAGCCTTTGTCTGTTTGGCCTCGAGATCTCTCATTTTCTGGAGCAATTGCTTTTTCAGGTCTGATTTTAGCTGATAATTGACTGGAACCGATCCGCGCATCTGCTTCAAATGGGCTAGGAGTTGGGTTACGGTCTGATCATCCGATTGATGATCCTGGGGGTGTTTCTCCTCTTCTCTCATTCGGAGTCCCCCCTCTCATACATCTTCTGAAGTTTTTGTAATCCGCGATAAGAAATCATTTTGATACTCGATTCTGTTTTGCCGAGCACCTCAGCTACCTGACTGATTTTGAGGTCAGCAAAGTACCGGAGCATCAACACGTCACGTTGATCCTGAGACAACAAGTCCAGACGATCACGAAGCAGACGAATCTCTTCATTCGTCAGCGCCTGTCGCTCCGGCTGCCATGTGTCATCCGGTTCTGCTCCTAGAAAATCTTCCTGGTCAACAGGTAACTCCCTGTTTTTCCGCATAAAATCCACATATGTATTGTGAGCAATACGAAAAATCCATGATGCGAATGGACTTGTTCTGCTATATTGCTCGAATTTTTCTAGTGCTTTTAAAAAGACCACGGTGGTCAAATCATCGGCATCCCACGTACTTTGAACCCGGCATCGTAAATACCGGTTGACGCGATCAAAATATTCGTCATACAGTTCCGTAAATGGACGAGATTCATAATAATCTCCGGATGATGGCCCCGACGGTTGCTTCATAGCCATTCCCATTTGCGTTTTCCTCGGTTTCTTCCAGACTGAAGCATGTTCTCAGAATGGACTTTCTCCACTGCATTCTGAGACTACTCTAACTAAGTAATACGTATTACTTAGGAAGAAAGTTTCATAATGTGGCAAAGTTTTTTGAATTATTTCCCTAATGCGGCATCTAATGCTATCTGAATGTCTTGAACAGCTTCAATTCCGACCGATAACCGTACCAGTCCCATCGTGATTCCCGTTTCCTTGCGCTGCTCTTCAGAAAAAGCACGGTGGGACGTCGTAACTGGATGAGATACACTCGTCTCCACACCTGCAAGAGACGGAGCCAGCTTGATCCAGTCAAGCGCCCGGTAAAAGTCGTAAATCTTCGTCTCTTCTGCCAGAACAAAGGATACCATTGCTCCCTGTTTTTGCATTGAAAAAAAGAAGGTATCTGTAGGACTTGGGTAATGCACTCGTCCAACTGCAGGATGAGCACGAAGAAACGCAGCGATCTGGCTGGCATTATCGCATTGACGCTCCATTCTCACTGCCAATGTTTTCAAACCGCGCGATGTCAACCAGGCCTCAAAAGGACTGAGCGATGCACCGTAATTGGCTACGATCTCAGTGGCACGCTTGATCGTCGCCTGTGATCCAACCAGAACACCTGACGTCACATCGCTATGTCCCCCAATGTATTTGGTTCCACTATGTACCACGAGATCTGCTCCAAATGATACGGGTTGTACCAAATACGGAGTCGCGAACGTATTATCCACCATGACGGTTAAGCCAAGACTTTTTGCTTCCTTGATCCAGTAAGGTAGATCTACCACAGTCAATAGCGGATTGGTGATAGTCTCCACGAAAAACAGCCGCGTCGTTGGGCGAACATGATCAGCAAGCTTTGTCATTCGACCAAGCTGGATGCACTCAAGCTCGATCCCAAATCGCGACAGCTCCTTGTGCAGAAGAGCGTAGGTACCGCCATAAATTTCATGGGAAGCCAGCACGTGATCCCCAGGGGAAAGAACAGCAAGTAAACCAGCCATGATCGCTCCCATACCGGAGGCAGCACTGACACCTGCTTCTGCACCTTCTAAAACAGCGATAGCATGAGCCAGCTCAGCTTGGTTCGGATTGCCATTTCGGGTGTACAAATATTCTCCTTCGCCGACGTAGTACGCTTCTACTTCTTCCAAGCCTTCGAAGGCAAAAACAGAGGTTTGAAAAATCGGTGTCGTTTTGCTCTTTACTCCCCGCAAAGGATCATGTCCGATATGTACCGTTTTGGTCTCAAATCGCTCTGCCACATTGATCACCCTTTTCTCCCAATCATACCACGCGAGATTGGAAAGGAAACTAGCGGATTGGCAAAAGCTCGACTATTTGTGTTATAATTCGAAACCGAACCACCCAACAGTATGAAACAAAGGAAGGTGCATAAGATGAGAAAGATGATGACAACTCTGTTCACATGTCTGACGGCAATCGCCTTGGTTACGGGTTGTTCTACAGGAAGCAATGAAGCCGCTCCTAATCAGCCGACTACGCCAGCAGAGAAACCAGCATCCAAAGAGCCAGCTAACCCACCGGGTCCAACCGGAGAGAAGAAATACGAGAAGGCTCCGGCTATGCAGATTGACAAAGCAAAGGACTATCAAGCGAAAATCTCTACTTCCATGGGAGACATCACGATCGATCTGTTTGAAAAAGACGCCCCAATTGCTGTCAATAACTTCGTTTTCCTCGCAAAGGACAAGTTCTATGACGGCATCACGTTCCACCGCGTTATGAAAGACTTCATGATTCAAACAGGTGATCCATTGGGTAATGGCATGGGTGGCCCTGGCTACACGTTTGAAGACGAATTGAAAAATGGTCATAAATACGAACCAGGCGTAGTTGCCATGGCGAATTCTGGTAAAAACACGAATGGTAGCCAATTCTTCATTGGTTCTGGACCTGACGTGACAGGATTGGACAACTCTCCGAACTACACGATTTTCGGAAAAGTCACGGGTGGTATGGATATCGTTCAAAAAATTGCCGGAACAAAAGTAAAGAAAAACCCACAAACGGGGGAACCAAGTGTTCCTGAGCAAACGATTACCATTAAAACCATTACGATTACGGAAAAATAAGCTCAAACTGCACACGAAAGCCACTTTCTCAACAGGAAAGTGGCTTTTTTTATCGAGGAAACATCTGTTTATGAAAGCACTTTCATGAATCGAATCATTTTGTAAATAGTTCTATGGTACCAATTACCTCTTGAACCATTCCGATCAGACCGCTAGACTTGCAAAAGACCTGATTCGCTTCCGCAATCAAAACGCAAAGAGCGAAAAGGAGTGGTTCACACCATGTTGACACGTGAAGCGCCAACGCGCTTTTTCTTCTTTTTGAACAGTTTTGGCTTGATGCTGTTATGCTTATTTGTCACACCGACAAGTGCAATGGCACCACAACCAATACAAATCCTCCCTGTTCTCGATAGTGCAACGGCGCCATCGGAACAAGTTTCGAAGAAGGAAAAGACACCAACCACATCTGCTGCAGCAGTAAAACGCAAGTCTGTGCAGGTTAGTCGTGATAGTCGTCCAAAAGTGGTTCGGAATGGAAAAGTGAAAGTTTCGGAGAGGGATATGGAACTGCTCGCCCGGTTAGTGTATGCGGAAGGCCGGGGAGAACCGTATGAAGGACAGGTAGCGATTGCTGCCGTTGTATTGAATCGGGTTGCTTCAGATAATTTTCCAAATACGGTACGGGAGGTTATTTATGCTCCCAATGCGTTTTCGCCTGTCCATGACGGCAATTTGACACATAAATTAAATGAGAGTACGAGAAAAGCGGTCCAGGACGCGGTCAATGGAAAGGATCCAAGCAACGGTTCCCTGTACTTCTTTAACCCGGATACGGCTACTTCCAAGTGGATTTGGTCACGTCCTGTAACGGTTGAGATCGGTAACCATCGTTTTGCTCGTTAACGCGCTACTTCCCGAAAAAGATTTAATAATACTTTATTTTTATTTAATGGATGTTTTACTTTTGCTTGCTATGTTGTAGGTGTAAGCACTTTTTCAACGCATTGAGAAAAAGTTCGATTATCTTCTTTGGATGACTTTTTAACGTAAGCATGTTTAGATCGTTTATTCAATCTGAGTATGCCTACGCTAATAGCTTTGATTGATTGACTGTTTTGGGTGAGAGCAAACCAGTCATAGAACAATCAGTCGTTCTTTTTCTCAATCGCCCCCAATAATTAGGCATTCCCAACGTGGGAATGCCCCTTTTTTTATTAAAATCCGTATATAGACATACCGCCATCAACCGAAAGCGTTTGACCGGATATGTAGGAAGCGGCATCAGAGGACAAGAAAATCGCTGGTCCTACCAAGTCCTCGACATCCCCGATGCGGCCACTTGGCGTTCTCTGCAATACCTCTTGGACGAACGCTTCGTCACTAAGCAAGCTCTCCGTTAATGGCGTACGAAAATACCACGGCGCGATCGCATTTACGTTGACCCCAAACTTGCTCCATTCTAATGCCAGCACCCGCGTCATCTGGATGAGCCCTGCTTTGCTGGCACCATACGCGACACCCGTACGAAGTGCTACTACACCTGCGACCGAAGCAATATTGACGATTCTTCCATAGCGCTGCTCGCACATGATCTTGCCTGCAGCTTGACTCATAAAAAACGCTGCTTTCAAATTCAAATCCACTACCCTGTCCCACTCTTCTTCCGTTACCTCATGAGCTTTTTTGCGAATATTCATTCCTGCATTGTTGATCAGGATATGAACACCCCCTAGTCCTTCGACTGCCTGCTTCACAACATGGTCCGCTGCATCAGACACAGTCAAGTCAGCCTCGACAGGAACAGCCAGTCCGCCTTTTGCTTCAATCTCCGATACCACCTCTTGCAAGTCGGAAGCTGTTCGCGAGACCACCGCAACCTGTGCACCCGCTTCTGCGATTCCCAACGCAAGTGCCTTCCCAATTCCTCTGCCCGCACCTGTGATGATTGCTTTTTTTCCATGCAAATCAAAACGTGTCATTTTCGAAACGACTCCCCTTTCGTTTCCTTAGAGGATTCTGCATCCATCGCCTTTTCCCTTGTCTTTTGCTACAATATACCTGTATGGAAAGGGGGCAGTCCGTTGCGTTTGTACAGTCAGATGACACTCGCCGAGCTGCAGGAGGAAATGGAGCGCCTGCACGTAGAAGCGAAAGAGAAAAAGGAGCTTGGTGATCACTCACAGCTTGCGATCATTACACAAAAGTACTTTATGGCGAAATCGTACTATTTAGGAACGGGTGAGTTCCGAATCGGCAGCAAATACAGCGTGCCTGATTATGATCAGCCATTTACAATCGACTATTTCAACGGCGTCTTTGCTTGGGGACGTTTCCCTGATTCGGATGAACAGACGGGTTTTCCAGTAGGAATGCTGGAACTGTGGTTCGACTAGAAAAAAGAGATCGGCACTCGCACTCTTGTGCATGCCGATCTCTTTTTTCTTGCCCGGGCACATGCCGCAGCAGTATGGATATACTAAAAAAAACGAAAGTGAGCCAACCCGCTTATGGACTGGATTTCTATCATCCTTTTGGTATTACTGGCGCTCGGTGTCGTCGGCAACAACGCCACCGTCTCCATTGCAGTTGCGATTCTTCTCTTAATGAGGCTCCTGTCATTGGAACGATATTTCCCTCTGCTCGAGCAGCATGGATTACAGCTCGGGATTATTATATTGACGATTGGCATCATGACCCCGTTGGCAAGCGGCAAGATCAATCCTTCGTCCATCTTGGAGATTTTTACGAATTGGCATTCGTTACTGGCTGTCGCCATCGGTATGTTTGTGGCTTACCTGGCGGGAAAAGGAACGGCCTTGATGACCCAAAATCCATTGATCGTGACTGGCCTTCTGCTAGGGACAATCGCTGGTGTCACTTTTTTCCGCGGTGTTGCAGTCGGTCCTTTAATTGCAGCAGGGATTCTCGCCTTTATTTTGCAATTTCTCCCGAAGTGATTAGGTCCAGCGATCTTTCAGTTGAAGGCCATAAGCCAAAATTTGCTGTGGCGTGACCATCCGGAAGCCTTGCTGCGCACGATAATCAATCGTAAGCACATCAGACCCGATATAGGTGATCGTTTCGCGATCTATCAGAAACGTCAAAGAATCGACCTGGTAGACTTCATCTTCTGGACCTTGGGTATCCCACCACAGCGCATACTCTACATTCATCCCGCAGCCACCGACTAGCTCACCGTTGATCCGAATGGGCTTGTCCGTATTGGCTATGCGTTCTACTGCTTCTTTTGTCACTTTTACTATCATATTTGGTGCCACCCTTCTCATGATTTTCCAGCATGCTGGATGCATCATCTCTTACATGATAGCATACAATGCTTGAAAGGCAGCAGAAAGGACGATCATCTATGAATATCTACGAACAAGATGGGATTTTTGTCGCGGAAACGGAGTTCCAATCGGAGCACGTTGTCATTTTTGCGAATACGTGGGAGGAAGCCAAGGAAAAACTACTCGTTCGGCTTCTCGTACTAGAAATGATTGGTTGAATAAAAAGCGGGTCGCCCAGTAGACCTGCTTTTTTCCATGTGAAAAACAACAAGGAGCACCCATACCGATGACAGATAAGACAGCAACGAAAATAGCCGAGCAGCACTTGGTTGCTCAAATCAGACAAGCAACAGCCAAAGCCAATCGCAACAATGTGACCCGCACACAAGCATACCTCGCCTTTTATCTCGAGCACCAAGAGGTTCACTGGGCATTATTGGCCCATCTGGTCTCACGAAATGGCGGGTGGAACATGACCGATTTAAAAGGAGAATGGCTACCGCTTATCATGGATGCACAAGCAATCGAGCCGTTTTTTTGGTTTTTGGAAAGATGCAACTGGCTGATTTTTCACGATGCCTATCCACAATTACTTCTGTATGCGGAGATGAAACGAACGGGGACAGATTTAACCAACCTTTTGGCGCCACTTGGTGTTTCAGTCTTTATGCAACCGTATTGGCAAGAGTTCCTCGTATCCAAAGACAGTGCGAACCTTACACATGCACTCATCGTCAATGAGCAGCAATATATCGAACAGCGTGTCGTACAGAAGCCGTTTACCCTGAATCATATTTTTGCTTCGTTTGCTTTCGTCGCCCAATCTGCTCTCTCGATGAATCAAGTGCTCATTCCTTATAAAGCGCACCCTACTGACCGCCGACTCAGCTTGATCGGGTTGAATGTTCATCATTTTCCCGATGTCAGAAACCGCATTCAGGTCGGAAAGTCGTTGTACCACCAATTGTTTGGGGAGCGTTTTCGCTTCGAGAAAATACTATCCTACTGCTCTCGTATTCCTCATACAGGCTCACGAGCAGATTATTGGCCGCATTTGTTCACACCTCATCATCCACCTTCCACCACAGAAGGTGAGTACCAACTACGCTTGGATGGACATGAGTTGCTAGAAGGAAGTCCGCGGATATACAGCCCACGTCTTCAAGATGCATGGGCTGATTATGGACACGATCCGGCAGATGGGGTAGATTGGTTTCGAGATGAAAAATGGCACAAGGTCGTGAAAGAACCCGCTTCACTGCCAACCATCGACAGTGATTCTTATGTGCGTTCACTGCAATGGATCGAATACGGAGTCAAACTCGTCTCAGCAATCACGTAGCTTGGAGAGGAGATCAGTCCCATGGAAAAATGGATGCAAGAAATGGCGTTGAATCAAACAAGTTTTTTGCTATCCTGCCAATTGCCGAGCGGTACCTTTCGCCTCGGCCCCCAACGTGATCAAATCAATCCTTACTTTACCAACCTGGGTGTTATTTCCCTCATCCGAATGAAGGAGGTAGAGGCTGTTCGCGGTCATCTCGATTGGTATTTGCAAAACCTGAATGCGAACGGCTACATCAATGATTTTCGTCTTGAACAGGGCAGAGAAATCGATACCGGCACAAATGATAGCGAAGATAGCTACCACACCACTTATTTCAGCCTGCTTGCAGAATGGATACGGGCAACGGGGCGTATAGATTGGCTGCATGCCAACCACGCTACACTCTTGTCCCTACTCCAAGCAGTTGCCCGCCTTCAACAGAAAGACGGTTTGACTTGGGCAAAGCATTCGTATCGGGTTAAATATTTGATGGACAATTGCGAGGTGGCCAAGGGGCTGGCAGATGCTTCGTATTTATTTTCGTTAACCGGTGATGTGAATGCTGCCGAGGAAGCGGCTTCACGTGCGAAAGCCTGTGAGCTCGGTATCAGTGGGATGTACAGTCGAATTCGCAAGTCGTATGCCATGTATGATCGTACGTACCCCGGCTGGCGAAAATGGTACCCGGACGTCACTTCCCAAGCGTTTCCGATTGTCTACAGCATGACAGATGCCAACACGGCCTCGCTGCTTTACCAAAGGATCACAGACGCTTTCCCGCATTTTGATACGTTTCAGACTGGTGATTTATACCCTTGGATGACGATGGGGGTATGCGCGCAAATGATGGGCGATAAAACACGGGTGAAGACCATGCTCGTGACCGCCACAGACTTGTACATACACGGCCCCAGGTACCCGTACTGGCTCATTCAAGATGCCGGACGCTATATTGAATTATTACTGGACGTGGATTCATCAGGTTCAGATAAGAGTTGCTCTACCCAACGATAGCAACGCTCCAGTTGCCCGTCTGTTACTAGGTCGGAACGATGCTCGAACATAATCTTTACATGTGGGTTCTCCTTTCTGATGATCGTCAGGTAGTCTTCAATCGGAGCCCACCCTTCTTCCGAGTAGGCTTGCTCCCATACATAATCTCGACAATCATGAAAACGCCACACATTCCAGTCGACGCGATCGTCTAAAATGACAGGCTTTGGATAATGGAATAAGACATAGGTTGGCTGAATGAGTGACATAAACGCCAGTTCCCGCTCTACCCTTTCAAATGCCTCGGCTCTTGTCTGATCATGAGCCTCCATATTGACCAATCATGAAATTATTCATTCGAGGGTTTCCTCCGATTTTCGCACCGTATAGAAAACGCGGGAAGCCTGTTCCCGCGCTTGCTCTACTTTCTTTCAATTTTCGTACCGGAGTCGTGCGTCACCACGAGAAATGGGGTCAATTCCCCTTCTTCCCAATAAAAAGGCAAGACAGAAATCGGAACTTGCCCTTTCGATGCAAAATCATACGTGAGACGCGCTAACAGATGCGCTCCAGCTTCTCCTGCCATATCCGCCACAATCAGCACATCCTGATGCGGAATCGCGACACCAAGCGCGTCTCCTTGCTTTTTCTGATCCATCTCCGCCAGAAATGAATCCAGCAAAATTCGGCTTGCTGCATAGCCGTCTGTCGGACTAATAAAATGGATGCGCTGACCTCCTACCTCTTGTGACTTTACTGAAAAGGGGAGCTTTCGCAAGTTTTCCATCGCGTATGAATGAAGCTGCTCGCTCGTCCAGCCTGCTTCCTCTAGCATCCGCTTCTCAATCAATGCGTAGCCTTCCCCTTGATCCAGTGCGTACAGTACATACGTATCTGCTGTATGTTCCTTCACAACCCACCGCTCCGGGTACTTGTTGATCATCGAGGCATGGCGCAATACCGGATAAATGTTAGGCTCTTGGCCGGTTACTTTCAGTTGTCGATCCAACTCCATCACTCCCTTCATCATTTATTACCAAGGTGGATTATCGTCGTCCTCCGTTGGCGTGCTCATCGGTGTATACGCAACGTTTTGGCTTCGCTCTTCGATTTCTTTCACGATGTCCGTCAACGCTTTTGGCTTTAAAAACTCAACAGGAGACATGCCACGCTCGAACTGTAGCTGCTCGCCTTCTAATAATACCAAATAACGCCCGTTTACTTTCGCGATATGCAGGTTGGTACCGTAATCGGCCAATAATGTACGGATCTGCATATGATCCAGCTTGAACTTCAGTTCGACCTCTGGTTGGCGATCTGTAATAATTTGCATCGCTTCCATCACGGTCTCATGCTCCCATTTTTCTGCGAGCTCCCGCTTAGGACTTGCAGCAATGAGTTCAATGGCTTCCTCTTCCCGTACCCGCTCTTCGGATGCTTCAGGGTACGTATATTCGATGTGCTGTCTCGCCAATGAAATAACTTCTTCAGAGACGATCTGCGTCATCGTTTGCGGATACTCGATAAAACGCAGAAACTCCTCGAAATACCGTGCGTGGGAGAACTGATGAATTTTCACGTGATAGGGATCATTCATCCCCGATTCGATCATATACGGGTACATCAGCGATTTCATGTTTTTGGCATTGATCGCCATGCGCACATTCGATATGAGGCTCTTCTCATCTGTGATGACTGCTGTTTTTTGTTCGAAATCGCATTTTAAAATAAAGACATAGCGCTCATCAATCAGATCGAGCCTCGTCCGCACTACAATCATAACCCCGCCTCTCACCTGAGAGGTTCGCAAATACGACTGAATCAACTCCTGACAGGGCTCCTTGCTCTCCCCTGGCGTTTCCGCTGCCAACAATCGATTCAAGAGGGCATAGTTGGGGTTCGAGTCCAATGGATGTCCAGGCTCCAGCACAAATTGACCCAGTTTTGTCGGCGTGCCTTCTGTCTTTGGATTCATCTCGACTTTTCTTTTCGCAATCCGGGCGAATTCCCCATCGAGAAAATCTTTCAGCTCGCTCTTCTGATATTCATCATGGCCCAAATAGCGCGTCATTCGCACTTGTTTTATGCCATCCTCTTCTTCAGGCTGTTCCATCAGATAAAAGGATAACCAGTCAATTGTAAAATTCATACCCTTCGCTCCTGTCTGCATGTAACGAACTGATTATAGCAAACCTATTGAAAAAAAGGTCAGCTTTTTCAAATCATGATAAGATGAAAGGAGGAGGGGAAAATCAGACAATGTGGACTCGTATGAAGTCATGGTGGAACGAAACAATACGCGATAAACCATATCGGCCCGGCCACCTGGCAGGACAGTATGAAATAACAAAAGTATTAGGGATGGGAAGCTACGGGATTGCCTATCTCGCCACGCACAACCCTACAGGTAATCAGGTTGTACTGAAGCAAGTGAAACCAAGCCTGCGTCACACACCAAAAGGAGAAGCCATGCAAGCGTACGAAAAAAAGGTGCTGATGTCCCTCTCGCATCCGCAAATCCCTCGCTGTCTGGATTCTTTCACATATCGGCAAGACTCGTTTATGGTCATGACTTATATTGCAGGTCCCACACTCGAAGACATGTTGTTTGATCATAACATCGTGGCTGACGAGAAAAAATGCGCCGAATGGATGCGCCAAATCGGAGAACTCGTGGCCTACCTCCATGAACAAAATGTGATTCACCGTGACGTACGGATCCCCAACGTCATCTGGAAAGAGGACAAGCCTTACTTGATTGATTTTGGCCTCGCTCGGTTCGTAGGTGATCGCCCGACTTACACGGCTGATGCTCTTTCCGCCTACCCGTCTGAAAAACAATTGAAGCGAGAAGTCGCTCCTTCCAGTGATTTGTACGCTTTGGGACATTTCTTTTTATTCTTGCTCTATTCCGGATATGAATCGGAACCAGACGCACCTGAAAAAAGCTGGGAAGAAGAGCTTTCTTTATCTCCTTCCATTCGCATGATGATTCGCCGTTTGTTACAAATGGACGCCCCTTATAAAAGCGTACAGGATTGGCTAGAAGAGCTGGATCGCTATTTGATCCACTACCAGGAAAAAAGAGCAGGGCATCCGTAGACTTCACGGATTCTCCCTGCTCTTCTTCATTCTGAAATCGGCTCTTGTTTCGCCTGTTCCATCTTTTCCTTCAGTTCCCCTGCTTCCCGGCGCAGCACTTGTCGTTCGTGTTTCGTCAGAACTTCTCCACCAACAGTTCCATTTACCAGTAAATCCTCTTCATATAACCGATCTTTGCGCATGGAAACCTCCTGCAGACAAGTTGTGTACTTCTTGTCCTACTTTGTTCCAAAGCTGCCCTTCTTATGTGCACGATTTTGATTCCGTTTGGCAGGGCTCGCATTTTTGGCTGGAGCTCCTGACTTTTGTGCTGGTGCGGGCTTTCTTGCAGGACGCGGATCTTCCAGTGCTCCGTGCGTCATGAATTTTTCAGCAATCGGCAAGCCTGTTTGCTTGGAAAATTTTTGAATAATGAATCGTTCCTGTGTCGTAATGATCGAAAATACCAGTCCGGCACGCCCCATACGCCCAGTTCGGCCACTGCGATGAATATACGTGTCAGCATCCGATGCAGGATCGTAATGCACAATACATTCCACACCTGGAATATCAATGCCACGTGCGGATACATCTGTCGTAATCAGCACCGGGAATGCCCCATCCCGGAATTGTTGGAGGGTGCGGGCACGCTCTTCTTTCGTAGCATCACGGTGCAGGAGTCTGCACGGCAAATGGTGGTAGTTGAGCTTCGAAACAATCTCGTCCACTTTTTCGATTTGATTGACAAAAACAATCGAGGAGCGAACATTGACGAGGCGCAGCAAACGACGGAGCGTATCCACCTTTTTACGTGGATCGGTCACCAAATACATGTGTGCTACCCCTGCAGCTCCTTCTGGTGCTGCTGCGCGAATAACGGCAGCATCTTTTGTGAAAATTTCAGCCGTATGTACGACTTCCTCTGCGATTGTCGCTGAGAATAACAGTCGTTGTGTATCACGAAGCGTTTTTTTCATGACCTCTTGGACTGGCTTGCCAAAGCCCGCATCCAGCATACGGTCTGCCTCATCAACAACAACCGTCTTCACTTCATGGACCTTTAGCTTGCGCTGATCAATCAGCTCCAGCAGTCTTCCTGGTGTTGCTACAATCAATACAGGCTTCTTTTTCAGTCTCTCGATTTGGCGTTTTACATCGACACCGCCAATAATGGACATCACGGCCGTGTCCTTGCCTGGCAGAAGGCTTTCTGCTTCCCGCGCAATCTGAACAACGAGCTCATGCGTCGGTGCGAGTACAATGGCCTGTACATCTTTTTGCTCCATATTGATTTTCGATAAAATCGGCAGTAAATAAGCAAACGTCTTGCCTGTCCCTGTCGGTGATTCAATCAAGGCATCTCGACCAGCCATAATCAACGGGATGGCTTCACTTTGTACAGGTGTCGGTGTTTCCATTTTTCGCTCTCGCAATATAGTCAACAGCGGTGCGCTAATTTGTAAATCTGCAAACGTGGTGCTCACAAAAACCCTCCTGGCATAAAGTCGTGCATTGGGTAAGCTTACCACACTTTGCAGGTAGAATACAGAGGTAAGCCAGTCCTCGTGGGGTAAGGTCCATTTAGAAAAAGATAAAAATAGGCGAAATCCGCATTGGACTTCGCCTGACCTTCCTTCTACCCGTTATTCGAATCGAAACGGGTTTCCTGCTTCTCACCTTGGTCTTGACGGTCCCGGCTGGTGGTTTGGTTACGTGTCCCTTTTGGACTTTCCATGTACTCCTCTACTTCCTTTTGAAACGCCTCATCATAGTCACGCACACCTATCACCTCCTGTTCTTATTTTGACCAGGCTGATCACATATTATTTTCCTGAAACCTTTTTCCCGGTAATGCGTCTCTTCATATAGGAATGACAACCCTAGTACAATTTGTTAGATGGATGTGAATAGTGAATGGAGACGTTGTCGCGCACTCGCACACGCAAGCGAGCCAAGCGCAAAAGACCATGGCGTTGGGTTAAGAAATGGATCCTCGGCACTGCCTTAACCTGTACAACCTTAGCTCTACTGGGAATTATTTTTTTATTTGGAACGAAAAATGGAGTAGAATTACGTGAATGGGCGGCAGGTACTTTGCTGACAACCCAGCACGATTACTGGGCCCCCTATACATTTTTGCCCGATGAAAAACTGAAAGAACTAAAGGAGCAAATTACACATCCTACCGTTATCAACTCTGAAGATACAGGTTCAGCCACGACAGGACCAGCTATTCCGCCGAAATCGAATCTGGTAACCGTCACACTTCCGGAGAAACCAAAGGAGCTGATCGAGATTGAGGAAATTGACGTCTCGAAAGGCAGTTATTACTTTAAAGGAAAAATCATGTACATTAGCGACCCGAGCAGAGTACGGCTCGTCGTCACGAATCGCAAGGACCGTGGAGATTTGCTCGATGAGTTTGTAAAGAAAACAGGAGCCATCGGGATCGTCAATGCGAGTGGATTCGCCGACCCAGACGGTTACGGCAAAGGAGCACGAGCTTACGGCGTCGTCATCCACGACGGAAAGATTTTGCAAGGCTACAACCCGAGAAGCGGAGAAACCGCACTAGGGCTTACCTATGACGGTAAACTGATTACGGGCAGCTACTCGGCTGAACAACTCGTAAAAATGGGCGTGCGTGACGCTGTGAGCTTCCGTCCGCAGTTGATTGTAAACGGGAAAAATATGTTTGAAGGAAAGCCTGCCAAAAGCTGGGGCATTCAACCGCGTACCGCGATTGGACAAAAAGAAGACGGGACGATTGTATTTGCAGTCATTGATGGTCGCCAACCCGGGCATTCCATCGGGGCAAGCATGAACGACATGGCGGAAATACTGGCTGAGCGGGGTGTAATTACAGCAATGGCCATGGACGGTGGTTCCAGTTCCATGATGCTGCACAATGGTGAGGCCATTACGAAGACGTCTTCTCCCTATCATCGAGGCCGCTATTTGCCAAATGCGTGGGCTGTTTTTTAGAGAACGGCTAGGGTGATTTTGAGGAGGTTTCAGATTCTTGGACAAATTGTTTCACTATAGTGAAGACCCAGCCATTGCGAATTTTCAGCTTCAGTCTGCACTTTTCCGTGATCCGTATGCGAAATGCGTCGCTCACATAATAAAACAGGCAGTCTCACCCAATGGGTGGCTGCCTGTTTTTGCTTTTACAATTTAATCGGAGTTTTTGCCTGCTCCAAACTCCATTTCTCAACATCCCACGTCTGTGTAACCCAATCCTCATAAAATTCAGGTTCGTGGCATACGAGAAGGACGGTTCCTTTGAATTCCTTCAAAGAGCGTTTCAACTCTTCCTTGGCAACGACATCCAAGTGGTTCGTCGGCTCGTCAAATACCAACCAGTTGCTCTCACGCTGCAGTAATTTACAGAGACGAACTTTTGCTTGCTCGCCCCCGGACAGAGCGTTCAGGTTACGATTGATATGCTCATTTTTCAAGCCACAACGTGCCAGCGCCCCGCGAACTTCATGGTTATTCATGGAAGGGAATTCATTCCAGACATCATCGAGTGCAGTAATTGGCTTCGCCTTTACTTCTTGCTCGAAGTAAGCCGGATGGAGGAAATCGCCTTTCTCCAGCTTTCCACCCAGCGGAGGAATTACGCCCAGCAACGTTTTCAGCAGTGTAGACTTACCGACACCGTTCATGCCGACAATCGCTACTTTTTCACCGCGCTCCAGCTTCACACTAAGCTTTGGCAGCAAAGGATGTGAATATCCGATCTCCAAGTTTTCAGCTTCGATGACAAAACGGCTACTTGCCCGGGATTCCTTAAAGATAAACGAAGGTTTCGCTGCTGATTCCGGCTTGTCAATGCGATCCATTTTATCGAGTTGCTTTTGACGGCTCTTCGCGCGGCCGGTAGTAGACGCACGTGCCTTATTGCGCGCAATAAAGTCTTCCATTTTTGCGATTTCTTCCTGTTGCTTCTCAAATGCGTCAAAGTGCTGACTGCGTTTCATCTCAGACTGTGCCAAGAAGGATTCGTAGTTCCCTGTGTAACGATTCAACTTGGTAAATTCCAAATGATAAATCACATTCACAACTTCGTTCATGAAGGTCGTGTCATGGGAAATCAGCATGAAGGCATATGGATATTCCTTCAAGTAGTTTTTTAGCCACACGATATGCTCTTCATCCAAGTAGTTTGTCGGCTCATCCAACAAAAGAACGGTTGGTTTTTCCAGCAGCAATTTTGCCAAAAGAACCTTGGTACGCTGGCCACCAGAGAGGGAGGCAACATCGCGCTCCAAACCGATTGCACTCAAGCCCAAAGCGTTGGCAATTTCATCTACTTTTGCATCGATCAAATAAAAGCCGCTTGTTTCCAGCTTGTCTTGAATTTCGCCCATGCGTTCCAGTAATTCTTCCAGTTCCTCTGGAGATGCCTCGGCCATCTTTTCACCAATCGTCATCAATTCAGCTTCTTGCTCTAACAGCGGCAGGAAAGCGTCCTTAAGTACGTCGCGAATCGTTTTACCAGCTTGCAGCTTGGTATGCTGATCCAAATATCCGTATTCGATTTTGGGCATCCATTCAACACGACCGTTATCAGGCAAATTTTGGCCTGTCAAAATTCCCATCATCGTTGATTTTCCGGTACCATTTGCGCCTACCAGTCCTACACGGTCATTCGGTTGCAAACGGAAAGAAACATCACGAAACAAAACACGGTCCCCAAAACCATGGGACAAATTCTCTACAATCAAAACACTCATGCTCTATTCTTCCTCCTGATCTGTTTCCTCTATGAGGCTTACAACAAAATTCTTTCAAAAAAAGTAGGCGCGTACCTTGCCACATAAGATTCGCCCGTAAATACCAATTCGTCCAGCCGGACACGCATTTCTTGAAGGTTGACACTTTCCCCGGCGATGTTCAAAATTGCGGCTCTTGTCAACGCCCTCAGAATCGTGACTTCTGTAGCCAGCTTGTCACCGAACAGCTTGCCGCTATGCACAATCTCTGAGCGATGATTGTACGATTTTTTTACAAACTGTGCAATCCGTTCACGCTGCAAGGCGGTTTCTCCAAAATAGTACGCCATTCGGACACGCAATTTATAGGTAATCTCGCCTTTTTTGCCATCGGGAACGAACAATGATTCTAATGCAATCCACAGATCCAACAGCTGATCCTCGTAGTTTTTCTTCTCCAGTGAGAGCGCATAGCGACGAAAAGCAAGGGATGGCAGCTTCTGTTCAACTAAAGAAGAAAAAATGTCAGCCGTTTCATCATCAAATGTGTACTTATCACCATCAAGTGATCGTTTCAAATACGTAATGCCATACATATTGCCACTGACTGTGATGATGTAAGGAATCGAACAAGTCCCTGTTGTGGACGCTAGATTCAGCTTACTTTCGATTTCTTCAATCCACACCCGATCATCCGTTACTTTCATCTCTTCGTGATCCCCAACTAAAAATAAACTGCTGGGATCTACACGCAAATCAAAGGTTCGCTTGTTCTCGTCCATCTCATTGCGCAAGAAACGAGACGCGATCTCATATGGCCTCTTTGCGCCTGATATGAGCGTGTACGAATTAGGCAAATCGATCCGAACGGGCTGTGCTGTTGTTGAATTGAATACGGGGGCGATTAAGACCGGCATAGTTCTCGCTCCTTCCAGACCAGCAGAGCTCGTTTATTGTTTACATAATAAATATTATGTTCTATAAACAGTATCGTGCCATTCTGTAGTTTTGACAACATATCAATTCCTTCTAAATGTGGACATGCTTCCTCACCATACCAGTTTGGAACAACCTCATTATAGAATACCAGCATTTCCTATGGTTCGTCATCATGTGTTTACGCCAAACTAGGTAAAGAAGGAGTTGATTTTATGGAAAAGGACCATATTCTTGATGAAAATCCGCATCAAACTTACAATAATGTAGCTCAACCGCTGGAACAGACCGGCGAACCCCAGTCCGGCTCTAAAAAAGTGAAGCAGCAAAATCATTCGCGCGCTATTCGAACACGAGAAGGATAATGAATGACACCCGGCTCCATTGCAGTCGGGTGTCTTTACTCTTCCTTTTTTTTACATCGAAAAAGATTGAATTGTCCCACAAGGATGAACTATGATAAATTTAGTATCCTTGATGGAGGTTAAGTGAAGATGATCACCATTCCACTTCCGGGCAACCATAGCCCTCTTTCCAATTTGATCAGCTATAGTGTTTCGCCGCTGTACGAGATGGCTGCCAGTTTGTATACACTCGCCCAAGAGACACCTCCCGAGCGATTTGCTTTTTGGACCGAAGAAAAATTAGAGCAGTTTGAGTCTGCCCGTCTTTTAAAAGAATGGGGCTATTTGGTCCCCCTCTTTCGATATGGGATCCCTGACTCATTTGACCCCCTACATACAAAAGGCGTGATGGCTGTCGATGATCAATATGAGTACTTCGTAACACTTCCCACTGATCATTTTTTGCGTAGCATCAAACCGATCTTGGAGGAGTGGATATTGCATCACGATTCTCCTGCAGTTGCTCTCGATTTAGAAGAGGATGCCGATTATGTGAAAGGCCGTTTCAGCCTGTTCGTTTCATCTTATTGGCAGCTATTTTTTGAGGCGAATTGGGAGGCGATTGCTCCAAAATTTGTTCGTGAAGCAGAACGGATTTATTACTCTTTACAAGGAATCGAATCCCTTACTACCTATCTGCAATCCATTTCTCCCGCCATTACCTACGATACGAAAACTCACCAGCTTACCTGTCCGAGTAATGGTCCTAGCTATGATGCACAGCATCTCATTCTTTATCCGAGCTATTATTATGCCCAAGAACCCGTGCTTACGAAAAAAGGCTGGAATGCTCATTTGCTTTATTCCATCTCGGGAGTACCCACTCAACCAAAAACGCCCTCATGAAGGGCGTTTTTCATGTTGCATATGTGCGACAATTAATTTATCTAATTGTTGGCTGATTCTCACGATTTCAGGGTCAAGAAAATTGTAACCTGAATCTTTCGCTGCGCGCTCCAGCCTTAGTCGCAAGTCATCAATCATCTTACTCATTGTTTCCATGCTGCAGGCCCCCACCTAACGTTGTCTCCCACTATTTTACATTATTTAAGAACAGGTGGAAAGGGTAAGATGTGGAAGAAAAAGCCTTGTACCCATTTCTGGCACAAGGCTTTTCCCGCTTCCTATTTCATGACGTGGATCGGACGACCCAGAGCCAATTCAGCAGCTTCCATTGTTACTTCACCCAGTGTTGGATGTGCGTGGATGGTCAGCTCGATATCTTCGAGTGTTGCGCCCATTTCGATCGCCAATCCGATCTCAGCGATGATGTTGGAAGCTTCAGGACCAACGATTTGCGCACCCAATACGAGATTCGTTTCTTTTTCTGCAATCAGCTTCACGTAGCCTTCGCCTGCATTTACAGACAGAGCGCGACCGTTTGCTGCGAATGGGAAACGACCTACAATGTAATCGATGCCTTTTTCTTTTGCTTCTTTCTCATTGATTCCAACGCTTGCGATTTCTGGATCGCAGAAGACAACCGCTGGAATCGCCTTGTAGTCCACTTCTGCTGGATGACCAGCAATCGCCTCAGCAGCAACCTTACCTTCGTAGGAAGCTTTGTGAGCCAGCGCAGGACCTGCTACGATATCCCCGATCGCGTATACGTTAGGAATGCTTGTGCGGCCTTGTTTGTCGACAACGATCAACCCACGGTCAGTCATGTTCATGCCGATATCGCGAATACCGAGTTCATCTGTATTCGGACGGCGTCCAACAGTAACGAGTACGTATTCCGCCTCGATTTTTTGTTGCTCGCCTTTTACTTCAGCAGTCACGATCACGCCGTTTTCTGTCTCTTCCATTCCTTGTGCCAATGCTTTTGTATGGATGGTAACGTCGAGCTTTTTCAGCTTGCGTTCCACCAAACGTGGCATGTCTGGCTCAAATCCTGGCAAGATTTGATCGGAACCTTCCAAAATTGTAACTTTTGTACCAAACTTCGCGAACACTGTACCAAGCTCGATCCCGATGTATCCACCGCCGATTACCACGAGGCTCTTCGGCAGTTCAGTCAAGGACAACGCTTCAGTAGAAGACATTACGCGTTTGCCAAACGGGAATGCAGGCAACTCAATTGGACGGGAACCAGTTGCAATGATGCAATGCTGGAAACGATAACGGTTGACATCATAACCGTGGAACACGCGTACTTCATTTTCACTTACGAACAGCGCTTCACCAGGGATTACCTGGATTTTGTGGCCTTTGAAAAGGGAGCCAACGCCACCAGTCAGTTGCTTCACGATGCCGCTCTTCCACTCTTGTACTTTGGCAAAATCCACTTTTACATTTTCCATGGTGATACCCATGGATTCTGTATGTTGCGTGTGCTCATATGTGTGTGCAGCGTGGATCATCGCTTTGGAAGGAATGCAACCTACGTTCAGGCACACGCCACCCAGCTCAGCTTTTTCCACGACAGCTACTGTTTTACCAAGTTGAGCGGCACGAATTGCTGCAACATATCCACCTGGACCGGCACCGATTACGAGTACGTCAACCTCTGTAGTAAATTCACCTACTACCATTGTCTCTTATCCCTCCATGACGAGCAGCGTTGGGTTTTCGAGGAGCTGCTTCACGTAGTTGACGAAACGCTGTGCAGGTTCGCCATCAACCAAGCGGTGGTCAAAGCTCAAAGACAGGTGCAACATTTGACCTACCGCGATTTCACCATTTTTCACAATCGGCTTTTCGCTAATGCGACCAACACCCAGAATAGCTACTTCTGGATAGTTAATGATAGGCGTGAAGAACATACCTCCCGCAGAACCGATGTTTGTGATGCTGAAAGTAGAACCTTTCAACTCATCAGCAGTTGCTTTGCGGTCGCGTGCTTTCTTCGCCAGCTCGCCGATTTCGCCTGCGATTTGGAAGATGGATTTGCTGTCAGCGGATTTCACAACTGGAACGAGCAAGCCGTCTTCTGTCGAGGTAGCGATACCGATGTTATAGTACTTTTTAAAGATGATTTCTTGTTTTTCATCGTCGATAGAAGCGTTGAGTTCTGGGAATTTCTTCAGACCAGCTACAACAGCTTTCACGATCATAGGCAGGTAAGTCAGCTTCACACCACGCTCTTCAGCAAGTGGCTTCGCATCTTTACGCATAGCAACAAGCGCTGTAACATCCACTTCGTCAAAGATTGTTACATGTGGTGCTGTGTAAGCAGATTTCACCATTGCTTTCGCGATTGCTTTACGCATACCTTTCAGCGGAACGCGCTCTTCCAGCTCGCCTGCTTGAGGTGTGTGGTGAACGGTTGGAGCCGCTGCTGCTTGTGCTACACCTGTAGCTGCTGCAGGTGCCTCTGTTACTTCTGTAGCTGCCACTGCTTGTGCAGTTGGCGCTGCTGCTCCGCCAGATACGAAGCGATCTACGTCTTCGCGTGTGATGCGACCCAATTTGCCTGTACCAGGTACATTAGCCAATTGAACGCCTTTTTCGCGAGCGTATTTACGAACGGAAGGTGTAGCCAACACATGCTTACGGTCAATTGGTGCCGCTACTGCTGTTGCAGTTGCTTGTGCCATTGGCGTTTCAAGAGTTTGGTTCGCATTTGCACTCACTTGGGAACCGATGTCGCAGCCTGGCTCCATTTTGTCTGCAGCTTGAGGCGCTGGTGCCGCTTCAGCAGCGTGGGAATCGCCATGCCCATGGTCTGGCAGGTTCGGAATTTCGCCTTCTACGTCAAACTCGATCAGTGGATCGCCGACTACAGAAACCGTACCCTCAGTTACTTTCAGGTCGATAACTTTCCCTTTAACAGGCGATGGTACTTCTACTACCGCCTTGTCATTTTGTACTTCCATGATGACTTGGTCTTCTTCTACGGAATCTCCGGGCTGTACGTGCCATTTGACAATTTCGCCTTCATGGATACCCTCGCCGAGCTCCGGGAGTCTGAATGTAAAACGACTCACAGTATCTCCTCCTTATAACACTTCGCCATAGTAGTAAGCCTATATTTCCCAAAAGAAGGCGGAAAGCTTTCAACTTTTCCGCCATTATGTCCGTTTCTCAATTAAAAATCGAGGACTTGAGTCAGACCATCTACTACGCGTTTTACGTCAGGCAGCCATACATCTTCTGCTTGTGCAAACGGGTAAACGGTATCTGGTGCTGTAATACGCAGCACTGGTGCTTCGAGGTGCAGGATCGCACGTTCGTTGATTTGCGTGATAATTTCTGCCGCAACACCAGACGTTTTTTGTGCTTCTTGAACCACAATCGCACGATTTGTTTTCTTCACAGAATCCACGATCGTATCGATATCGAGTGGGCTGATGGTGCGCAGGTCGATTACTTCTACTTTTGCTCCACGCGCTTTCTCGATTTCTTCTGCTGCTTTCAGGCTGGTATGCACCATCGCACCATAGGTGATGATGGTAACATCGCTACCTTCTTTTACTACGTTTGCTTTGCCGAGTGGAATCGTGTACTCGCCTTCTGGAACTTCTTGACGGAAGGAACGGTACAGCTTCATGTGCTCGAGGAATACAACCGGATCGTTGTCGCGAATCGCGGAGATCAACAGTCCTTTTGCATCATACGGGTTGGAAGGGATAACCACTTTCAGACCCGGAGTTTGCATCATCAAGCCTTCCAAAGAGTCAGCATGCAGCTCAGGCGTTTTCACACCGCCACCAAATGGGGAGCGGAATGTAACTGGGCTCGTGAAGCGACCGCCGGAACGGTAACGCATACGAGTAGCTTGAGATGCGATTGCATCGAACGTTTCAAAAACGAAACCAAAGAACTGAATTTCTGCTACTGGACGGAAGCCGTTTACGGAAAGACCAACAGCCAAACCGCCGATTCCGGACTCAGCGAGCGGCGTATCGAAAACGCGTTGCTCGCCGAACTCAGCTTGCAGACCTTCTGTTGCACGGAACACCCCGCCGTTGTTACCTACGTCTTCACCGAAGACAAGAACGGTTTCATCGCGCTTCAACTCTACGCGCATTGCATCCGTAATGGCTTGAACCATTGTCATTTGTGCCATGGCTTATTTCGACTCCTTCGCCAGGAATTCTGCCTTTTGCTCTTCGAGTGCAGGCGGCAGTGTCTCAAACATTACATCGATCAGTTCGCTAACTTTCATCTTAGGTGTTTCGTCCGCTTTCTTGATTGCGTCCGCAACAGCTGCTTTCGCTTCTTCGATCACAGCTTCTTCGTCTTTTTCGCTCCAGAGGCCTTTTGCTTCGAGGAACTTGCGGAAGCGGATCAGTGGATCGCGCAGTTCCCACTCGCTTTGCTCTTCACCTGTACGGTAGCGAGTTGGGTCGTCACCAGCCATGGTGTGAGGTCCATAACGGTATGTCATTGCTTCGATCAGAGTCGCACCTTCGCCATTCACGCCGCGCTCTTTTGCTTGCTGAACTGCGTAGTAAACGGCGAGAATGTCCATACCGTCAACGCGTTCGCTAGCAATACCAGCCGCAACTGCTTTAACTGCGATATTTTCAGAAGCCGTTTGTTTTTCGAACGGCAGAGAGATCGCATAACCGTTGTTTTGGGAGAAGAAGATAACAGGCAGCTTGTATACACCTGCAAAGTTCATACCCTCGTAGAAATCACCTTGGGAAGTCGCACCGTCACCAAAGTAGTTGATCGCCACTTTCTTTTCACCGCGCAGCTTGTAACCCATTGCAACACCTGTTGCTTGTGTACATTGAGCCGCAATGATGATTTGTGGCATCAATACGTTTACACCTTCAGGAATTTTGCCGCCCTCAATGTGTCCGCGGGAATACAGGAATGCTTTGTGCATAGGGTAACCATGCCACACCATTTGTGGAATATCACGGTAGCTAGGCAGGACAAAGTCTTCTTTGGAAAGAGCAGCCTCGGAACCGATCATGCTTGCTTCTTGACCAGCTACTGGTGCATAGAAACCAAGACGACCTTGGCGGTTCAAGCTGATTGCGCGTTGGTCCCACACACGGGTAAATACCATTTTACGCATCAGTTCACGTAATTCATCATCGGAGAGCTTAGGCATCAAGTCAGGACGAACAACCGTACCATCCGGGGCAAGAATTTGCAGCGGGGCGTTGTTCTCTGTTTGTTCAACAGCAGTGGATACGCTCATCACATTCACCTCGTCACTAGAATAAGGGACTTCCTTTTCCCGCGTTGCTCTTTGTCGCCTCTATCTGAGCATCTGCTCGATGAGCGACGAATGCCATTCGCGGCGGAAGTGACCCTGATAAAAACCAGAAGAAAGTTGCATGGTGCAAGAAAGGGCTTACAGCGCCGTTTGCAACACCCTGTTATATTGCAGTCAAAATACCTGTTTAATGTGTTACAGTATTGATATTACAGGGTTTATTTCCTCTCTGTTATCATTTACTATATAAGCTGTATCAGTTTTTTTCAAGGCTTAGTTTTTCATTTGAGCATACAGGGAGTGTGAATCGATGTCTGACTATGTAAAGCGAACCATCATAAAAGAAGAAGTGCCCAGCATCCACGTGGACACTCCCCGCTCGGTCAAAGTATACCTGCCGCCGGGGTACAATGAGCTTCTTTCTTACCCTGTTGTGTATTGCCAGGATGGGAACGACTTTTTTACGATGGGGCGAATCGCGACCATCTCCAATCAATTGATTCTGGAAGAAGGTATCGAACCCTATATCGTCGTCGGTGTTTCCGTCGACCGTAACAAACGCACGAGCGAGTATTCTCCATCTGGGTCGAGAAACGCAGCCTATCAGCGTTTTTTCACCGAAGAGCTGATTCCTTACATAGAGGAGCGTTATCCTGTGCGCCGTGATCCTGCTTCACGTGTGCTGGCAGGAGACTCTTTGGGTGGAACCGTTTCTTTGCATCTCGCATTAGAAAACCCAAACCTTTTTCCACAAGTACTCGCGCTGTCCGGGGCGTTTTTCCAAACGACACTCGACCCGCTTTTGGATCAGTCTAGTCTATCTTGGCTGCGAATTTGGATGGTCGTTGGCCTCGATGAGACATCTGTAGAAACAAGTGCGGGTACCTTCGACTTCGTTCAATGGAATCGCAAGGCAAAACAGATTCTTGAGGACAAGCAAGCAACCTTGTCGTATCGAGAAAAACCAGGGAATCACGTCTGGGGTTTGTGGCAAAAAGAGCTGCCTGACGCCTTGCGTTATTTCTTCCCGCCTCCACGCCTGTAACCATTACGAGCCATTGATTTCTTTGATGTCCTCGTACCCGTAGTACCGGCCATCCACCAGGAAAATGCCTTGGTGGTTGGCTTTTTCAATTTCGCCCGCAACCTGATTGGAATCGTTTAGGACGATGTTGACAATCTTGCTCTCATCCCGTTTCATTTGATTGAGAATGCGTTCTCGCTCTTTGGCCGAGATCATATCCATCCCTCTTTTCCCCTATGTTGGATAGCTATAGTATTTCATTGGCGGGTCTGAATTACACACAAGTGAGTCAACCGAACGGAACCAAAAAAAGCCTTGCCGCTCTCCAAGTTTCCGGATACGGCAAGACTCTTTTTTATTGTTCGATGGTAGTATATTTAAAGTCTCTACCACCAAACGGGTTGATCAAGAATCCTTTGACTTTGTCGTTTTTTATATACGGTCTTGCACCATAATACACAGGGGCAATCGGCATTTCCTCCATTAAGATGTTCTCTGCCTCACGCATGATCGCATTACGCTTCGCCGGGTCTTTTTCCAAGTAACTTTGGACGATTAGCTCTCTATATCTGTCGTTTTCCCAAGCAGCGTCGTTCGTGCCCACTGTTTTATCCTTGAAAATTTCCAGGAAATTGATAGGGTCGTTAAAATCAGCACCCCAATTTCGGTAGGCAAATTGATAGTTTTTGGAGCGCTTGTTTTGTAAAAAAACTTTTTCCTCCAAGCCACTGATTTTCACATCTACACCCAGGTTTCTTTTCCATTGATCCTGAAGAGCTTCAGCCAGTTTTTTCTGACGATCGTCACCCGAACCATATGTGTAGGTCACGTCAGGCAATGTCGAAAGCCCCAGCTCCTTTAACCCTTCAGCCAACAACTGCTTGGCTTTGTCTACATCCTCTTGAAAATAGTCATTTCCGCTGAGTTGCATCGAGGGCGGAACCCACGCAAAAGCCGCAGGCACCCCTATCTGCACGATTCCATCTACAAGAGGCTGCCGTTGGATCGAATACGAGAAGGCTTGTCGAATCTTTTTATTCGTAAAAGGGGACACCGTTGTGTTAAAGGTAACTGCAACCGTGTTGGGATATGGTGCCATCACGATTTTTCCTTCCTCCTGCAAAGCAGGGATCACATCGACGGGCAACACGTAGGTAGGATGCCCTCCCCAATCCAAATCACCAGAATCAAACAACGCTTGAGCGGTGTTGGTATCAGTAATCATGCTCCAGACAATCTTGTCGAGCTTCACGGCATCTTTGTCATGATACTTCTCGTTTTTCACAAGGACCATTTTGTTTTTATGCTCCCACAGCTCCATTTTGAATGGGCCGTTGCCTACGTAGTTGTCTGGAGAAGCTGCCCAGTTCGGATGTGCCTCCAAGGTCTTTTTATGTAAAGGAAACAGTGTCGGGAAAGCCGTCAGCTCGTAAAAAAACGGAGCTGGCGAATTGAGCTTGACCTCTAATGTAAAATCGTCTAGTGCTTTTACCCCTACGTCTTCATGTGATCCTTTCCCAGTGTTAAACTCCTCTGCCCCTTTAATGAAATAAAGCATATAGGCATATTCGGACGCTGTCTTGGGGTCGAGATTTCTTTTCCAGGCGAACTCAAAGTCATGGGCGGTTACCGAATCTCCGTTGCTCCATTGCGCATTCGTTTTCAATTTGAACGTGTACGTCGTCAAATCCTCGGATACCGTATAACTGTCGGCAATCGCGTTGGCTATTTTCCCATCCGGTCCATAGCGAGTCAGTCCTTCAAAACAGGCAGTAATCACATCAAAGGAAGTGCCATCGGAAGCTAGTCCGGGATCTGCTGTCGGAGGCTCTCCACCGTCAGCATTCCAATTCAATACCATCTCTTTTCCCGTTGGCTTCGTTGGTTGAGATGCCTGCTCATTCGGTTTGTTCGTTACCCCCGTTTCACTTGTACTACATCCCGCTAAAACTTGAAGTAATAAGAAACTGCTCAAAATAAAGCTTATCCTCTTTCTCATCGAGACCATCCCCTTTGATTCCATTCGATTCCATACACCAGGAAACGCCTTTGCTTTATCACACTACCATGATAACGCAAGTGCAGACGAAACAAATCAGACGGTATGGCGAAAAACAGATCGTGTATAGACTCTTATTTTGTACAAATTGTCTAATTATTTTGAATTCGGTTTTAAGAAAAAGAAAAAGCCAGTCTTCCCTTCGACTGGCTACAGGCGGTTGAAACGATTACACCTTTTCCAATAATTGCTCGACTGCTGCAACGACGGTCTCGATATGTTGATCGGTAATGTGTCGATGCGTCGTAAAGCGAATGACATACTCGTCAAAATCAACAGCGAGCACTCCTTTTTCCTCCAAACGTTCCAAGAAGCCAACAGCTGTTTGTCCAATCGAGTCTGTATTTACCAGCACGATATTCGTCTCGACTTGCTCGACCTGAAGCGATAGCTGGCGCAAGCCTTTTGCCAATTGCTGTGCCCGTTCATGGTCTTCTGCCAATCGTTCGGTCATCCGTGTCAAAGCGATGATGCCCGGTGCTGCCAAATACCCTGCCTGACGCATCCCGCCTCCTAATTTTTTTCTCCACCATCTCGCTTCCTCGATAAACGCACGATCCCCAGCCAAAATGGAACCAACCGGAGCACTCAGCCCTTTCGACAAACAAATCTGAACGGTATCGGCAAAAGCGCTTAGCTCACTGACTGCAACACCTTGGGCGACAGCTGCATTGAAGAGACGAGCACCGTCCAAATGAACGGGAATACCTTGTTTTTGCGCGATAGCATAAACACTCTTCATTTGCGCGATAGAGATTACCGCCCCTCCAGCGCGATTATGTGTATTTTCGAGACAGATCAATTTTGTGCGAGGAAAATGGATATTGTTGCCCCGTATCGCCCTCTCTACCTCTTCAGCACGCAAAGCACCCCGTTCGCCAACCAGCGTCCTTGTCTGCACGCCGGCTAATGCCGACATAGCGCCGCCTTCATAGTAAAAAATGTGCGAATCTGCTTCCGCAATGACCTCATCTCCATTGACACAGTGCGTCAAAACAGCAACCTGATTGCCTTGCGTGCCACTTGTTACGAACAGAGCCGCTTCCTTTCCGAGTATTTCAGCCGCGATCGCTTCCAAACGATTGACAGTTGGGTCCTCTCGGTAAACATCATCACCAACCTCCGCTTCCGCCATTGCCCGAAGCATCTCCTCGGTTGGTTTCGTAACGGTATCACTACGCAAATCAATTTTCATAGATGACTCTCCTTCCACCCCGTTGTCATTCTCTACACATGTCGTAACACTTTCAACATTGCATCCTGAATTCCCTCTTGCTAAGATGGAAGGGTAACTTACATACAGTTAGGGGATTTGACCTGTGAAACTAAAAATCACTCGTAACGCTGCCAAACAATTGGCTCCAATTATCGAGCAAGAAGAAGACAAAGAATTGAAACTGCGCGTTTATATTACTCACGCTCATGGTGATCATGCCCACTACGGACTCGCTCTGGACAAGCCAACAGAAGAAGATGTGGTGATCTCGACTGACAAAGAGATCGATGTGATCGTGAAAAAAGATGAGCCATTACTGGATGGCGTTGTCATTGATTACCTCTTCTTGCCGCAAGAAGGTTTTGTGATTACCAACCCTTCTAAAGGCAACACAGGCGACCACTAAGATTGTACAGATAAACCCTCTGCTTTTTACAGGCAGAGGGTTTTCTTTGATGAGTCGATTCTTATTCGTCAGTAGCCATGGTGTACAGCGCTGTCGGTAAATCTTTCAGCAACGGTGAAGAAACATCATCAACCTGCGTCATAACAAGCCGATGGACCGGACGTGTCATCGCGACGTACAACAGTTTCGCATCCCATTCATTATTTTGATAGGCATCCACATCCAGTATAATGACCACATCGAACTGCAAGCCTTTTGTTAAAAAAGCAGGCATGACGGTTACGCCACCGGGAAATTGGTTATCCTTGCTGCCTAACAGAGTCAGATCAGCTATTTTGTCTTGCAAGCCTTTATGGGCTTTTTTACTCGCTTGTATGGTTTTCGCTACAATGGCAATCGTTTTGAAGCCTTCCGACTGGTAGGCAGCCACACGTGAAGAGATGTCCTCCCATAGTTGCGCTCGTGAACGAGCCTTGACCATGATTGGTTTTTCACCATGTCGCAAAACCGGTTTTGCCAATACCGTCTCGGGCAATTCAATTTGCCGCAACACTTCATTGGCGCAGCGCATGATCTCAATTGTCGAACGATAACTTTGCGACAACGTATAATAGGAAGGAAACAGCTGGGCAAAAATCCCCTTCGTCAACTCTTCCCAGGCATGAATCCCCCGGTAGCTATGAATGCCTTGCGCAATATCTCCCACGATTGTGAGCGAGTTTCGCTTGGTTGCCAATGCAATGACGGCTATTTCTAACGCACTCAAGTCTTGTGCTTCATCCACGACCGTATGATCAAAATGCTCCGCTTTATTCATTCCTTCAACAATATGCTGCAAGTATAGCAGTGGAGCGATATCTTCCGGCTCCAATCTCTCCTCTGCAAACAGCGCAGCACTTGACTGCGTCACATCACGCACCACTTCGTCTGAAATATCAGCAGGTACGAGCTTGCGCAGCAATTCCTCGTCAGCAATCAATTCGCGATAAGCTGCGAAAATTTCCAGTCTTGGAAATGAAGTCAGGTACGTATCCAGGATTTGCTCCAGCATTTTCTCGAATTTGTACAAGCCTTCTTTGTCCAAATCGACTTTTCGTTCTCGCAAATGGGCAAATAATTGCTTGTTCATTTCTTGTTTCAAATGCTTACGAAGAGCTTCTACCCGTCGATGATACGGCATATTGGCGAATTGCTCCAGGAAGCATTGGCGAATAAAATCACCCGGAATGGAAAAGACTTGTTTCGTTTTATTGTATAAAAAGCTGAGTTTCTTAAAAGGAATTCTCGTTTCGACGATATGCCGGATATATTGCTCCAGCGCCTCCCGACAAGCGAGCGATCCTTTGAAGCGAAGCCTGTTTCGCGTCATTTCTTGCTGGCGCTCATCCTGCCCCTCTTCAAAGAACAATTGCAGAGGCTTATCCGGACTCACGATTCTCCATCCTTTTGGCAGCAGAGGTTTCACGAGACGCGCTGCCCAATCCACAAAGGTAGACTGCTGAACGTCATCGACTCCCAACTCAGGCAAAACCTCGGATATATAGGTAAGAAACATCCGGTTTGGTGCGAACACCATGAATTTTTTGGACATCATGGAATCCTGATAGTTATATATCAAATAGGAGAGTCGGTGCAGCGCAATGGTCGTTTTTCCGCTCCCCGCTACTCCTTGCACAACGATGGGCCGTTCTTTTTCCGCCCGGATAATATCATTTTGCTCGGATTGAATCGTAGCGACGATGTCTTTTAGCCTGCTATCGTTCGCCTGATTCAGATTGGCTGCCAAAAATTCATCAATGAAGCCCTCTTGCAAAAACTCGTCAGGATGCCCCATTTCGCGGTTAATCGTTTCTTTTACCGCTCCATCATAGATGCCGACGATCTTACCGTCTTCAATCGCAAAATTACGCTTTAAGCGAACTTCACCACGCACGATCTCTCGTCCCATTCGATAAAACGCGTCTTTGCTCTCACCGGAATAATAAAGACTGGCGATAGGCGCACGCCAATCCACGACGACAGAATCAAACGTATCGCTGCGTACAATTCCCCGTTTTCCTATGTAGACCTGATCCAGCTCGTAGATCTCATCTTTCAAGAAGTCCACTCTGCCGAAATAAGGCTTCTCTCGCCCCTGATCTTCCAGGTAACGCAAATCCTTTGCCTTTTTATAGTTAACGACCTGTTTCACATAGTCATCTGTCGCCTCGCGAATATCATTGCGAAGCTGCTCCATTTCTTCGTCAATCGCCGAAATTGTTTCATCCAGCTTTTTTTGTTCCCATTCATAATCACGATGCTGTGTACTCACCTTCATTCCCCCTCACATGTATCGTGTCCATTGAACGTATCAGGACCATTGCCTACCCAGCCATATTCCAACCGCACAAGAAAGTAGCCCGACTCCCAAACTGAGAAGAGCGTACAAAGTGCCACGCAACAGGTGGCCTTCTCCCCAAAAAGTGACCACTTCCAAGGAAAAGCTAGAGAAAGTCGTAAATCCTCCCATGACCCCCGTTGCAAATAAGAGATAGAGTGTTGGAGATAATATGCCACGTTCTTTCCCCAGCACGAACAAGATGCCGATGATCAACGATCCACAAACATTGGCGATCCAGGTTCCCCATGGCCATCCCGGCTGATTCGCAAGCAAAGACAATAGGTAGCGCAAAAGAGAGCCAACTGCTCCTCCAACCGCTACAGCTATCCACGCCATCGCTTTCCCTCCCTGGCAATCAAAGCGTTATGTATGTCACAGAAAAAGACACCCTAGCGTCAAGCGAGGATGTCTGTCGTATCAGTAATTGTTATCTTACTGTTTTGGCTTATTTTCTTCAAGGTCTTCCACATAACGGATGGAATCCAAATTAGCTCTCAATGAAAGCTTAACGGCGTCAATGTACTTTTGGCGCAATGCTTTTTGTTCGAGCTTTTCTTCTTCAGTCAAACCTTCTTCGCGAGATTTTTTGACCAATTCATTAATGCGTTTAATTTCTGCGTCAGATACCACTGCTGGTTCCTCCCACTCTGTAGTAGTGCCGCTTCATTATACCACATTCGAATGATCCCGCAAGACAGCCGAACACTTACGGCATATCAGGCATGATCAGAGTCTGACCCGGGTAAATCCTGTTGCTATCCAAACCGTTCGCTTCCTTGATTTCTATGATATAGTCACGAACATCTGTATGCTGATCTGAGTAGCGAACGGCTAACGACCATAGGCTATCTCCGGATTGTACGGTTACCTCAATGCCTTGTGGCTCCTCCATTGGCGAAGAAGCAAACACTAGTTCGGTCAACAAGTAAAAAAAGAGAATAAATGTAATAAGAAACAAGAGAGCTTGACCTCTCGTGATACCAAAACGAACACGACGTTCTTCTTTTTTCTCGAAACGATTACGTACTGTCGATGAATTCATGATAATGGCCCCCTTACAAACATACGTTCTGTCCTTTTGTAAACTCATAATAAATGAGAACGTATGTTCATGTCAACAATGAATCGAACTTATGTTTGTCGAACGCAAGCTCCCATGGTATAATATAGGAAAATATGTTCGAGAAATCAGGGGTGTCTTTCTATGTCAAAATTATCGAGTAGACAACAAGCCATCATCGAGTTCATACGAAAGGAAGTTCGTGATAAAGGATATCCGCCTTCTGTACGTGAAATTGGAGAGGCTGTCGGACTCGCTTCCAGCTCAACGGTACATGGTCATTTGGCACGTTTAGAGAAAAAAGGCCTCATTCGTCGAGACCCTACCAAACCTCGCGCCATCGAATTGCTATCAGATGAAGATCGTTTTCAAGACAATTTCGAAGACTCTGTCGTCCGTGTGCCCGTAATCGGAAAAGTAACTGCTGGACAACCGATTACAGCCATTGAGGATGTGGAAGAATACTTCCCGCTTCCAGACAATATCGTGACTTCAGACAAGGTCTACATGCTGCGTGTCTCCGGGAACAGTATGATTGATGCCGGAATTCTCGACGGAGATTACGTCATTGTTCGCCAACAACACGTAGCGAACAATGGTGACATTGTCGTAGCCATGACAGAAGAAGACGAAGCGACCGTCAAAAGATTTTTCAAAGAAAAGAACCACTTCCGACTCCAACCGGAGAATGCCACAATGGAACCGATCATTCTGGAGCATGTCACCATTCTCGGTAAAGTCATCGGTGTCTATCGCCTCATTCACTAGTTTCCACGTAAAAAAGGACAGCCTCGGCTGTCCTCAGACTGAAGAGAAACCCCCATTTTGGGGATTTCTTTTTGGTATTGTTCCAGCACGAAGTGCTGAAAAAGAGGATAGCCTGCACCTAACTTGCTTTCGCTAGGTGTAGTGCTATCTTTTTAATGTTTTGAACTGTTGCTGTCATCAATACCTGCTCTTGGACATTTTCACGTCCGCGTAACCTACAATAGCGAAGCCCATGCAGTTCTTTAGCATCTGCAAAGCTTCGCTCTATGGTTTGGTATCTTAATCTATACAAATATTTCCCTGATTTACTTAAACGGTTCTGTCGAACCCATTCCTTACTCTCTTCCCAAACGTGCCTGCTTATCACCTTTTGGTGATTTTTAGATCGGGTACACTCAGTAAGCCTTGGACAAGTTTTACAAATTTCTTTATTGGACTTATACATCCTGTATCCGTTTCGATCAGTAGTCGAATAAGTAAGCTTATGTTTTTGAGGGCATATGTACACATCGGACTCCAGAGCATATTTAAAACGCCATTTAGCAAAAAGGCCTTTAACAGGTGTAAAGGCACGATGACCGATGACAGCAAATACATTTATATCGTGAAGTGCCTTGCAGATTGGAGTAGTTAAGTAACCAGCATCTAATGCAATTGCTTCAATTGTATCCTTAAACCCAAACTTCTCGATTTGGAGATTCAGCCTATCTATGTAAGGAACGGAATCATGGACATTGCCAGCAGTGACATGGACATCGGTAATAATATTGTACTTATGATCGACGGTCCGGTGATCGAGATAGAAAAAGCCTTCGGGCTTGCTGTCTCGAACCATGTAGCCACTTTCTGGATCAGTAGTACTCACCTTGATTTCCTTTTCTTCCTTCACACCCTCTCTAGGCTTTAATCCTTTTTTCCATGTACTTCGCGGTCTTCATTAATTGCTGCCTCTAAATCTTTGAGATAGGCACGACTCGTTTTCTCGATGACATGCTTCTTAAATTTTCGTTTATTCGCATTTGCTTTAAGATGCGTGGAATCACTTATCAATACACGTCCAGCGACCATTCGATGCTGAATCGCCAAACGCACAATTTCATCAAAAATCTCCTGAAAAACATTTGTATTTTTAAAACGGGTTCGACGATTCCAACTGATTGTTGTGTGATCTGGAACTCGATCTGTTAAAGAAAGGCCAAGAAACCAACGGTAGGCGATATTAGTCTGGATTTCTTTTTCGAGCTGCCTCTCTGAGCGGATACCGTAAAGGTATCCAATGAAAATCATTTTAAATAAAACAATAGGATCAATGGAAGGTCTACCGTTATCCTCGCAATAATATTGACGTACTTTTTCTCGGATGAAAGAGAAATCTATATGTTTTTGGATGACCCTTAATAAATGGTCCTCTGGGACCAATTCATCGAGGCACACAAATTCGTAATGCATTTGCGGATTTTTATCATTGGAGGAAAGCACAATTATCACCTACTGTTAAATGTAATTATAAGAATTATAACAAATTAACGCGGTGTCGCTTTAAAATTAAGTGAAACAAAAATGGCTGTCGACTTTCTCGACAGCCTGAGGACAGCCTCGGCTGTCCTTTTCGTTTTCTATATGTTATCTGGCGATAAAAAACCAGATGATCATCGTAACTTGCAAGATGACTTTTACGACCGCACTGCCCAAAAATCCGATCAGTGAACCTACCCCTGCTTTCACTGCTCGCTCCATCGATTGCTTCTGCACCATTAACTCTACGATAACGACGAATACAAACGGCAAGATCAGCATACCAAACGGTGGAAACACGAAAATCCCGAGGATAATTCCGACCGCAGCGGCAATGGACGACCATTTTGACCCCCCATACTTTTTCACGAAGTACATGTTCGTCAGCAAGTCAGCACCGTAAAGTAGAATGCTTAGAACGACCATTCCCCACCAAAAGGATGCCGGCAATCCCGCTCCCGGATCTGCAATAAAAAAGTGATAGAGTAAAAAGCCCGCCCACAGCAAGATCGTATCAGGTAAAACGGGTAAGAAAATTCCTGCGATGCTAAGCAAGAACAATAACACAACTACGACCCACAAAAATATTTCCATCCACTACACTCCCTTCATTTAGGTATACGAGTGATTACCGATTTCGTTGCGTACTTATTCACTTTTGTCTAAACTATTTTAAAAGAAAGTAGACATGGAGGTTGTCTCATGAGAAATTGGCATGATCTCTCTTACCTGGGCAGAGGAACAATACGCCAAAAAGCGGCGTTGGAAGCAATTCAACAGACGCACCTCATGGAAGTACTATCCGATTACCGTCCAGTGCTTGCCGGAACCATCCCATTGAACATTGACGTTGTAGGAAGTGATCTGGATATTATTTGCGAGAGTCATGATTTGCATCAGTTTGAGCAGGTTGTTCGTAAAGCGTTTGGCTGTTTGCCTGGATTTGAAGTGACTCAACTAGATATAAAAAGTATTCCCACGTGCGTTATCTCTTTTTTCACAGCTGACTTTTGGTTTGAATTGTTTGCTCAACCGTTAGCTGTCGAAAAGCAAAATGCCTATCGTCATATGGACATCGAAGCACGATTGCTAGAAATAGGGGGCATGGATGCATACCAACACATCAGAGCTCTGAAGCAAAGCGGCATCAAAACCGAGCCTGCATTTGCTCGATACTTTCATATTCCAGGTAGTGATCCATATGAGGCCTTGTTGCAATTGGAATCGTTAACCGAACAGGAATTACGTGAAAGAGTTCATCTCCTACGAAAGGATTAATCTTCAAGCAAAGAGCCGACCTCTACTTCTTCAATACAGGAAGGATCATCATTTTTGGGGCTGCCCACTTTGGTAGATACCGGATACACCATCATCTCGCTGGAATCATAGGGGGTAAACAGTGACTGGAGCTGCAACCGATCATACTTCTCCCGATCAAGCCATAAGTCCTCGCCATCTTTCTTTAAGATGACAGGCATTCGCTCATGAATATTCTCCATGAGCTCATTCGCCTTTGTCGTAACAATCGTACAGGTATGTACTTTTTCTCCCTCTTGATTCGTCCACGTATCAAACAGGCCAGCAAAAGCGAATGGTTCCCCGGTTTTCAACATGATCCGCATCGGTTGTTTCCCTGAAATGGTGTTCATCCACTCATAAAAGCTGTCGGCAGGAAGGATGCATCGCTTTCGGGCGAAAAGCTGTTTGAATGCTGGCTTTTCATTTAATGTCTCGCAACGTGCATTGATCATTTTGTAGCTGCTCTTCTCATCGGCAGACCACGACGGTACTAGCCCCCATCTCAACTGACCCATACGCCGTTCGCCGCGATCTGCAATAATCGCTGGAATGAACTGACCCGGTGCAATATTGTACCGTGGCTTTGCATCAAATGGAATGACTTCGATTTGGAACCGTTCCTTCCATTTTTCCAAGTTCGTTACGAGAGTAAAACGACCGCACATGCTTTTCCCTCACATCCTTCCCTGGATGCCTGCTTTTCTCTTCTATTTTTACTGTTTCACCTGACGCGTCATTTCAAACCTTCTATGCGTGTGAAGTAAGCGGAAAACGAAAATGTTCTGCCTCTATTTTTAACGAGGGTCGAACAAATAAGACATCATCGGTCGTTGTCATCCATGCAGATTGGATCTTTTTATTCTCACTATCCGGCATGAAGTGAAATTGAATGTTTGAAGTCTCAGCCGTTACCAAATGAGAGATGACCGCTTCTATATCAACTGGTTCTTTGCTTACAAGATCAAATACATGCAGTTGGTCGTCTTCTCGTTCAAATAAGACAATCACATCCTCCTCTTCGAGATAATAGATCGCATCCCGAAAAACAAGCAAAAAGTAAAACATCAACAGATGCTCGCTATCCTTCACGCCTAGTCTCGATGAAACGGGGATTCTTTTAGCAGCAAATTCCTTCATAATATTAAAATCAGCCTCATTATCGACATCCAGCTTACGCAAGACCGATTTTTGTCCCACTTGCTTTTTCAGATCGGACGCCAATAAACGAAAACTACTTTCCAGTGCTCTCTCAAACCCGAACTTCGGATAAAAATCGAGCACGGTATCATTGGCATACAAATATATAAAATCGTATTCCTTCTCACGTGTTTCAAGAATATGATTCATCAATTTCGCTGCCAAGCCTTGGTTGCGATAGGCAGGATGCGTCATGACCGTTCCGATCTGAAGTGCCTTATACTCTTTCCCATTGCATGTCACGAGCATCTTACTGGCAGAAGCGTTCGCAATAACCTGTTCCCCATCCAAATAGGAATAGCAAACATAGTTGGCGTTCCAAAAACCCTTGTTATCCCATTCTTTAAAATCGAGCTGAAAGATCTGCTTGGCAAGGTCATTAAAGCTTTCCTTGTATGTTTCGATATGCTTGTAGTCGCTAATCAATCGATATTCACCCATGTAAAAACCTCCCATTCCATTGTTTGTGCTGTTTGTCATCATTCATTCCTCTTCAGCAATCCCTTCTTTCCAAATAAAAAAGACCACAAGAAGAATTCTCTTCTCATGGTCAAATTAATCGTTGTGATGAAGATACCTATCCCGAACAGAATAGATACCGTGCTCAAACGTGAAATTTGTTTAAATGAGATACAATGCCTTCTAATCGCTTTTGAAAAAAGGTATAAAAAAGAAACAAAGGGGCGCCCTTCATTTGACCTTTTCCCATATAAAATTCATTCGAATTTTACTTAGCGATTATCAGTTTCATCATACTCAATCAAAACCTCTTTTCACGTTCATTACTGTAACTATATAGCAGTTTCCATGGACTGTAAATGTTTTATCACTTCATGATTTTTCTGAATGGAAAAGAGAAAAAATACGTCCTGCCATTTGTGCTTCTGTTACTTGTCAATCATCCATTTCAAAGCAGCCTCTCTTTCATAAACTGTGTTAACGATGTTGTTAAAGGGAGGGTTATACGTGGAACATCATAAGAAACAGAAAGGAAAAGAAAGGGAAGACAACAAAATCTATGTATACGCTGAGGAAGTGGAGATAAAAACAGGAAAAGTAAAGGGACACTCTCGCTGCTCCACTCCCGAAACAATCGGTTTTCAAAACCTGCGTAAAAAACTTGTCCACTGTATTGGACAAATCATATCCTTAATGATTAGAGGATGCTGTGAACCTATCGAAGGGCGTTTGACAAATGTTGAAAAAGGCATCCTCATTTTAGATGCGAGCCATGTGGTCCCTATCTCTGAAGTCACTTCCTTTTCCCCTATCTTTATTGCCTATGTCACAAATTCAGGAGACGATCCGAATGATGATACCATATCCGTGATTAATACTTCAACGAACACGGAAATGGCAGCTCGCATTCCTGTTGGAGACAACCCTGTAGGAATTGCAATTACACCGGATGGTTCCCGTGTGTATGTAACGAATTCGTTTCATAACACTGTCTCGGTGATCAGCACCGCTACAAATACGGAAATCCTGCCGCGAATCGCTGTAGGAGACTTCCCATTCGGTATCGCCATCACTCCTGATTGTTCGCGTGCTTATGTAGCAAATTTGTTTGGTAATGATGTTTCCGTGATCAATCTCGCTACTAATACAGAAATCCTGCCACGGATTCCGGTCGGAACGAACCCGGTTGATGTCGCAATCACTCCAGATGGTTCACGTGTATATGTGACGAATTCCTTTAGTAATAACGTCTCCGTAATCAGAACTGCTACCAATACCGAAATCCTGCCACGAATCACTGTCGGTACGTTGCCCATATGTATTGAGATCACTCCAGATGGTTTGCACGCCTATGTGACAACTGGCGCTGGTGATGGGATTAGTGATTTCGTCTACGTCATTAACACTGCCACAAACAATGTTTCGGAGAACCCCATCCCGGTTGGGGATGCTCCCAGAGGGATCGCGATTACACCAGATGGTTCCCGTGCGTATGTTACCAACTTGTTCGACAATACTGTTTCCGTGATTAATACTGCTACTAACACAGTCATTGGGGCTCCAATTCCAGTGGGCTCAAGTCCTATTCGTATTGCGATCACTCCAGATGGTCTGCGTGCTTATGTGACAAATATTGATGAGAATACGGTCTCTGTGATCAACATTGTGACCAATACCGAAATCCTGCCACGGATTCCGGTTGGTGATTTCCCATTCGCAATCGCGATCACTCCGAATTGCCTCTAAATGTATCTTTACTTACTGTCTCCCGTGAAGGAGGGAAGGGAAATGAAAAAGCAAGACATTCTCCGGTTTATCGAGAAGGAGTTACAGGAAAATTCTGAAGCAACTAGCTTGGCAATCTCGCAAAAGTACAATATCCCGTTTATTCTCGCTGAAATCTATCAAATTAAGCTCAAAAACCTGTTATATAAAAAGAGGGCAGACCATAAATCTGCCTTTCTTTCTGTCATTTTTGTAGGTATCGTTACACAAACAGGCCATTTTCTTATATAATTCAAATAGCCCCTTTCAAAAAAGGGGGACACCGTTTTTAAAATGGACCTCGAGGGGGGTGTACGAATGGCGAATGCACTCAATTTGCCACATACCGCAGCGGCTCATGCAAAGCCTAGAAATAGTAAGGCGATACTTTGCATGAGGTGGTCTTCCGTTTAAACGAATCATCGCCTTCATTTGCGTATCTCATTTCCTATTTCTTGGCTTTGCCCCTTATTTGCCTATCTATAAATAAGGAGCGAGCAGAAATGAAATGTGTAAAAGCAAACTTAATCCTTCCTGAATCGTTACTCGCGGAAATTCAAAAGTACGTGCAAGGAGAAACCATCTATATTCCAAAGACAAAAGTAACCCATCAAAAATGGGGGACGCGCACCGGCGGGAGAAAGCTCCTGGATGAGCGGAATACGGCTATTAAAAGCAGCTTTCGGGCCGGGACGGCTATTTCTCAGTTAGCGGAGGAATACTTTTTGTCTACCGAGACGATTAAAAAAATCGTGTATACCAAATAGACGTTTATAAAGCACTGACGACTTTTCCATTTAAGTTGTCAGTGCTTTTTTATGGCGAGTTTTTTTGGGAAATGTCCTCTCCCTTTCTCTTCGCTTGCAAACACGTTAAAGTAAAGAAGAACCCACCTAACAAGACAGAAACAGGAGGAACCGCAAGATGGAACCTTTTATCCATACGCATCAATATCACTTCATTAAATCACGCGTTCAAGCAATCATGAACGCCTATGCGACCAGTACCGATGTCAACGTGATTCGTGCTCGCAAAGAAATCGCCCATGAAGAAATCTTTCAATTGTTCCCAAACATGACGGAAGAACAAAAAGAGATTTTGCAACCGATTGACTCGATCAAAGAAAAGGCAGAAGGAAAACAATTTTTGCATCAACTTTCACCATTTGTGATTCCCTTCCCTGCTCTCACAGAGTCTTCCATTAAGAAGCTCTTTCCGAAAGTAAAGAAGTTGAAAGTCTCGAACTTAGCTGAGATCGATTTTTCCGAAATCTCTTATGTGAGCTGGCTAGACACTTCTACGGAAAAGAAATTTATTGTTGCTTACCACGAAGGAAAACTGGTTGGCATACACGGACAGTTTACAAGCGTAAACAAAAAAGGCGTTTGTGCGCTCTGTAATCGCTTTGAGGAAATCGGCATGTTCGTCCTTGAAGCCAAAGGTTCTGGGGATGGAACGTATTTGAAAAAAGGAAACTACATTTGCCAAGACAGTATGACGTGCAATCAAAATATCATTTCGCTGGATAAGCTGAACGATTTTATCTCTCTTATGGTGAAATAAGTCTGCAACGAAAATGAAAAAGCCGTCTGGTCTCCATGCCAGGCGGCCTTTCCTATGTTCCTTACTTGATCTCGGTGAGACTTTCTTCCAAACGATCCCATGTTTGGGTGATGCCCTCTAGCATGCCCATGTCCATAACAGTTTTGAGAGCTTCCGCAGATACATACTCAGAACGGTTGACCAGCTTCGTCTTGCCACCCAAATCGATGAATTCCATCATAACCTCTGTCGAAGGCATGGCATCATTTATGTTGCCTTCTGCATCTGAAAAGTAATCGGTATAGACAATTTTCTCTGGCTCAACAATCTCCTTATAAACGCCTTTGCCCCAAGATTCCATTCCGTAAAAATCACCTTGGTTCTTATCGACGCACTTCATGCAGTAGTGCCAAACACCGCCTGGTCGGAAATCAACATGACAAACCGGGAGTTCCCAGCCTTTCGGTCCCCACCAACGCTTGAGATGCTCAGGCTCCTTAAACATCTTGAACACCAGATCTCTAGGCGCGTCGAATACACGCTCCAGTACCAGCACCCGGTCGTTCTCTACCCTTGAAATCATTGCGTTTCTTGTCATAGTAATTCCTCCTCATTCATTAGAATGGATCTCAATCATTTTCTTTGTTTTGCAGTTCCCGCAAATAGTCTTCCAGATTATCGAATCTCTCTTCCATAACACGCTGGAATGACTTCACCCAAGAATCCAGCGCTCGGAAGGGCTCGGGCCTGAGTTTGTAAAATCGGCGATTGGCTTCGGCCTTCACATCCACGATACCGTTGTCACTAAGCACCTTCAAATGCTTCGAGGCTTGGGGCTGGCGAAGCCCCAGTTGGTCAGCGATTTCCCCTACAGTCAGAGGGCCCTCGCGCAAAAGTTCGACGATTTTCATACGATTTGGTTCAGCCAAAGCACTCAGCGTCGCCATGTCCATGCCCGGATTCATCCCTGACATGTCACTCACCTCGTTACATGATGGATTCTACGTTCATCTCATCCCCTTCAGCGTTATTGTGATCGTCCTGTTAGGTAAAATATACACCGAAGGGAATATTCCTGTAAAGGAATATTTTAAGGGATTTCACAGGTTATTTCATTAGTGATTAATCAATCACAAACGGTCAACATTTATTTGATGGAAGCACGATTCTGCAAATGCTGGATCGTTGCTGTTATTCCCTCCTCGAAATTCGTCGCTGGAATCGGTCCAATCAGCCGTTGATATTTTTCTCCGCTAAGGATCAAAGGTTTTTCAGTTAAGTACAGCATCTCGACAACCTCCTTCATCACCGGGACGAACAGCCCTAACAAAGACAAACCAATTTTCCCAAGTGGAATGACAGGTTTTGCGGTGCCACTTGCTTTTTGGGCGATTCGGACAATATCTCGACCGGAAATGATGCCTCCACCTGGGATGTGCCAATTTTGTCCATAAGCAAACTCACGGCAGGCCAACTCTACGATCATCTTCGCCGCATCCGGTAAGTAAACAAACTCGCGAGGAACATGCATGCTCCCAATGAAAAGACCCGGTTTTCCAGCCGCAATAGCCTCAAGTGTGGAACCTAAATACGATGCTTGATTAGCAGTGGGTCCATAATAATCCGGTAATCTGACAATCATCGTTCGCGCATGATCCCACCGACTGCTAAACAGCATCTGTTCAAATGCCAACCTGATTTTTCCTTTCTTCGTATGCGGTTGCTTTGGATGCTCCTCCGTCACTGGTTCCATCTGCTTTCTCCCGTATGGATAAATGCCGTCTACTGCTACAACCTTCAAACCTCTCTTGTTTGCGGCTTCCATGATCGCTTCGCCAAGTGGGATCAGCTTATTCACCATCTCGTGGTAAGGGACGTTTGCACAATGGAAGAGTACATCCGCTCCTTCCGATGCAGCTACGATGTCTTGAGACCGGAATGCATCTCCGACGGCCAGTGACAAATGTACTGGATTCCCCAGGTCTGACGCCATTTGTTCTAGCTTTTGTCGAGATCGCCCAAAAGCAATCGTTTCAATCCCTCGATTGATGAGCTCTTCCAAAATTGCGGCTCCCGTTCCGCCTGTTGCCCCGACTACAATCGCTTTTTTCATTCGGATCATCTCCACTCGTTTTATTTTGTGATCGATCAATCACTAACTAATTTGAACTATAACGCTTTAGTTAGTGATTAGTCAATAACTAATTCTCGCAATTTTTCTCAGCTACACCTCCATCAATTCTGGCATGTCCAAAGCCACTGAAATGTTACACAGCATTCCTCTTGCCAGGAAAATAAGCGTTCTCTCTTCCGGATTCGCGATGCCCGCTTTGCGAAAAGCTGTTAGGACAATCTGACGAACCTCCCGAAATGCTTCGCGCATTGCCTCACGAATCAAAGGCTCTTGAATCGTCTGAGCCTGCATTTGAAGCAGTATTTCATTTTGATGGGATGCCAAAATCTTTTCATATGTCTTGATTAAATCTGTTTCCAACTGCTCTTTGGATGCGGACTCCACAACGAGACGGAAAGAGTCAATGATCCGTTCCCATGACGCCTCTAATGCTGCCAGTAACAACGCTTCCTTCGATGCAAAAAACTTGAAAATATACGGCTGGGAAATCTTTGCACGCTCTGCAACCTGCGCTGTCGTTGCCCGAAAATATCCGATTTCAGCAAAAACCTCAATGGCCGCAGAAATGATTTCCGTTTTACGATTGACTGACGTCATTGCAGGATCGCCTCCCTTTTAGTGATTCATCAATAATATCTGATTATACGTCAGTTTGTGATGGGTTTCAAATGACTTATATCACTCAACAAACTTCGCGATTGATGATGGACGTGGCAGGTCCCCTCTGCAGATGGGATTAACTGTGTCCTTTTCATCTACTCCATTTATTCAGAATATATGTTGTTCCCAAGCGTATACTTTTTTGGAAGGCAAACTAATGAGGGGGAAGATTTATGAAAAAATTTACTCTGTTTGGTATTGCTGCTGCATTATTTCTAGCGCTTTCATTTCCTGGTGTTAGCAGCGCAAAAGAACAACGTGTACCATGTGAAGCTGACGGGTATTGCGGATGGCCGACCTATAGCGTTTAACACCAACCATTCCAATGAAGTTGGAAAGAACCAACGATAATTCCTGTATAAAACGACGACTGCCAACACAATTGCAAACGATCTTGGCGACAAAGGTGCTAAGGGATATTAATAGGTTCGTAATTTCTACTTTGTATTATTAATCAAACATCATCTACCGACTGATAAACTATCGGTATGATGTTTTTCTTTTTTTGGATTCATTGTAAGTCCACTTTAGTGGTAAAAGAACTGGTTTCATTTGCATTTTCTATTGAATCGTTTTCTTTCTGTTCCTCGTTTTCATATACAAATGTATGTAGCAGGGAGAAGAAAGTATGAAAGACCTTATGAAAATGATGAGTACTTGATAGAGCAAGAAGGTTGTCCCAAATGCCATGAATGTGGCTAGGGGATAGCCTTTTTTTTGGTCGTATATCCCCTGCTGATTTAACATTTTTGAGCGCTTGGACATGGCTGGAACATGCCCAAATTTTTTACTTACTGTGGTATCGCCCTTACATAGCTCCTCAATTTGCATAGCTTGAGTTTGAGGTTCTTCCTCATACTTTTCAAAGGGGTGATATCGATGGGATTCTTTGACGACAATTTTGCTTTGGTCTTGGTTCTTTTCGTTTTATTAACAATTGTTGCTTGCAGCTGTGATGATTGTTAATATCTGTCCAATGTGATGGGCGGCTAGGCTGCCCTCTTTCTCCCTCTATGACATCTCGGAGCTTTGAGCCCTTCTTTTGTCCAATCCTCCCACGTTACGCTTTGGTAGAAGGAGTGTAGTATGGTGGAGAGGTTAGATTAGGACGCCCTGTCCTACGACAAAACTTTTTCTTTGGTATTTCATTCACTTACCATTTCAACAAAAGAGCCGCCCGGTTCTTTCTCCGAGCGGCTAAATGTCTTCATGTGAGGAATTTTGTTCCAACTACATACTTCAGAGTAGTATTTCTTTTACGCTTTCCACTTCCGTCGTCATCATAATAAAGGGGGTCCGGTTGTTTACGAATGAGGCCGTTTCTTTGAATCTCGTTTTTGTATAAGCCTATCCCCTTCCCTTTCAGATCCGGTTTCATTCCGAGCCCGATATCGAATATTCCTGCGGATATTTCCAAATTGCGACTTGCTTTGCATCTGTCATTATCATCAAATGAAAGTTCATTATCCCCCTCCATCTCCATAAACCACTGAAACTCACTTTTTGCTTCCTATAAGACCATCCCCCTGTTTTTCGCATCGTGAATATTGCCAATGACCGTGATCGTTGCGATTAATTTTTATACGATGCTTCCTGTAAGCTCACCTGCTAGGTGGATTGAACTGTAGGCATTTGCCTTAGCAAAATTTATTCTGGGTGGATTTTCATAACAATGTAAATATTTACCATTTGATTTGATTTGAGTATAATTACCTTTAGCTTATGTATTTAGAATTTGGTCAGAATTGATTAAAAGGAGTGTACTAGGTATGAAAAAACAGCTTCTCTCTATTTCGATGTTCGCTTTACTCCTCTCTTGCGCACCTGCATATGCCTCCGCTTCTACCAATGCTCATGTACAAGGTGGACCAAACACAGTCACCGTTGAGCAACAAACGCAAGCAGAATCATTCACCAAATATTACTACCTTACTCCTGGGCAGTTAAGTCCAAAAGAAGCGATTTATCTAAAAAAAGGGCAGGAACTCCGTATCGGTGCAAAAGGTAGCTTTGCTTATTACACAGTTTATAATGCTCAAAATAAACAGATTTGGAGCGGCACAACAGGTATCATTATTAAGGCTGATGCGGACGGGTATCACTACGTACAATTTCAAGCGCCCTATTCTTATCAGGATCAAAATGTAATCGTCGCTACTTATACGATTCAGTAAAACATGCCCTGGTGACGTTCCTGAATGCTAATCCACATACATTTTCGATACATGGGGTACATTTGACCAATCAAATGGACACTTGTATTCGTACACTATCTTAGATCGTCATCAAGAGGTGATATCACTTGAAAAAGAGAAAATCTAGGTCTAAGCGATTCACGAAAGTAAATGGTCAATTGGTTGAATTTCTTCCTAGTTTTCAAGAATGTATGAACGAATGTAGACGTGTAAGTCCGCCTCATGAAGATTGTGAAACGCTATGTCTTCCATATCTTGACTCAAGAAGAGTACGATTGGATGAAGAGTGTTACGATCGTTGCCGCCGTTGGAGATCTCACGGGATTTGTGATCACATTTGTCAGGTGCCCTATTGAGCACGAGGTTTGGCGTACCCGACTTTTTTGTCCCAATCTCCCATCATACGCTCTAAGAAAATAGCGTGCTGTTTTGTGGATAGGTCGTTTTTCCTGTTTACGTCTTGTTTCGTGGGTGCCGTCTGGATGACCTCTATTTTTTGAACGCACCCACGAAAGAAAAAACCCCTCGTGACAACATGCACAAGGAGTTTCGCTTTTCTGTGTTGATCGCATCGCTATTGCTTTTTCAGCAACATGCTTCCAATTTCCTCTAAGAGCATTTCCTTTCCAATTGGGCCAAAGGCTTTGATGTTGAATGTTTCATTGCTTACCTCATAGAGATGGCCTTGTTGAACTGCCTTGTTGCTTTTCCATACTGGGCTCTTTTTCAGTTCTGCGTATACATCATCCGCTTTTCCGCCGAAATTGACGAGGAACATATGGTCTGGCTGAAAATTCGTCAGTCCCTCCAGTTCGATCATTTCCATTGTTTTATCAGCAGGTGTTCCGGCTGCTGGCTTCAGGCCGAGATCAGTGAACAAGATATCTGCATATCCATAATTCCCGTACACGCGGAACAATTTTGGCGTTACGGCCAGGAACATAAAAGTCTCGTCGCCGTAAGCTTGCTTAAGTTGCTCGTGCATTCCTTTCGTCTTCTCGTCATACCCAGCCAGCCATTTGTTCACGTCCTCTTCTTGTCCAAACAGGCGACCGATTTCTTTAAACTTATCACGCCATTTGTCCATGTCTGTCTCCAGAACGACCGTCGGCGCAATTTTGGACAGTTGCTCGTACACCTTTTGCTGGCGGTTATTCATAATAATCAGGTCTGGCTTTGTTTCTACCACAGCTTCGAGATTAATGGAGTCATCCCACATCCAGCCAACTGGTTTTACATCTGTCAGCTTATCCGCAACGTGGGACATGATTTTTGTTTTGTATGTATTGGCCGTAGCAACCGGCTTGTGTCCCAAAATTAAAAGCTCCTCCGCTGCTCCCGATACGTCTGCAATTCGCTTTGGCTCCGCAGGGATCGTCACTTCCCCCATCAAATGCTTGACTACGCGTGTCTCAGGCTTTTTCGGTGCTTCCGAAGCCGTTTGGCTGCTTCCACAACCCGCGGATACGGCAGTAACTACGGCGACCAAGCAGGCCAGTACAATTCGTGTTCCTTTTTTCATGTGCTCATTTCTCCTTGTCACGTGATGTTTGGTGTGAGGTATTATTTGATAATGATTATCATTATAAGTGACAGAGAAGATAATCACATATTTGAGCTCTCATGTCAATGATTTTTATATTTTTTGTGTATATATAAAAAATGAGTTTATCGTCTTGGTTCATGAATGCGAGTTGTGCTTGATGTACGTCCCCTTCCTCCCCTTCTCATCAGCAATGTAGTGCAAAGTTCACTCGAAATGAAATAGCAAAATAACGAAATGGATAGTGATTATAATTTGAACTAGGTCTCATATCTGAGGCGATGGAAAACTTTTCTTTTCGAAGTGGAGGGAGCGCGATTATGCATAAGGTAGTTGAGCCAAAAATTCTTTACTTTGGGACGCCGGTTGTACTCATCAGCACTTTAAATGAGGACAATTCTGTCAACCTGGCCCCCATGTCTTCTGCCTGGTGGCTGAATCAATCATGTATGCTTGGAATGAGTAGTTCATCTCAAACCGTTGCCAATTTGTTGCGCGAACGCGAATGTGTTTTAAATCTTCCTTCGTCCGATCTTGCTCATGCGGTAGACCGTCTAGCTCTGCTTACTGGGCGAAATCCTGTCCCAGAGCGCAAGGCTAATGTGGGATACCAATTTGAACCGGATAAATTCGGAACAGCTAGGCTCACCCCCCAAGATTCAGACCTGATTCGGCCTCCACGCGTTGCTGAGTGCCCAGTTCAATTGGAGGCACGATTAGAGCAGGTCCATAATTTTGAATTGCCCAGTTCTTTAAAAGCTATTGAAGTAAAGATCGTACGCGTTCACATTGATGAACAAATCCTAATGACTGGCGAGAAGAACTACATCGATCCTGAGAAGTGGAGCCCACTGATTATGAACTTCTGTGAGTTTTTTGGCCTTAGCACCAAGCTGCACCCGTCAAGATTAGCACCAGTTTTTGGTCCATCTCCAAGTTCTGTTAGCAAATCGAATTAAACATCACTAGGGTGCTATTGAGCGCCCTTGAATCAAGCTATCAAAAGAAATGAATAAACGTTGAGGTTTCGCTATATATAAGCAGTCTTCGCCTTGATCCTCTAGAAATCAGCTCACCTGTTCCAAGTCAACCATTAGTCTCATGTCTCAAAACGAGTGATATTAAAATCAGAATAAGCTATTTTGATAGAATGGAGCGAAAGTAATGCATGCTGTATTAATCAACCTCCCCATTCATAATAATGAAGTACCAGACTTAAGAGAGTTAGTTGGTTGGGAGAGACGAGATGGAGATTTCCCAACGTTATTGGAAAGATGCAATTACTGGGCAGGACTCCGGGATGAAAACGGAACACTCATTGCCTTCGGGTATGTTTGTGGTACTGGATTACTACATGGGTATATGGAAGATTTAATTGTGCATCCAGATCATCAAAAGCAAGGGGTTGGTGTAGCCTTAGTAAAAAAACTGTTAGAGGAAGCAGAACGTACTGGCTTAGGTATTGTAACGGTAACCTATGCCTCCGAACATACTGAGTTTTATAAAAAAGGTGGTTTTACTGCTTGCCCTGGTGGACTATGGAGGAAATAGCGTAATAAATATCAACTTCGTCCACCTTTTCTAAAGTGAAGCATCAGGAGCCAGCAATCGGCTCCTCTTTCTATATGAGCACTTATCAATTTCATTTTTTAAATAGAGTTGTTTCGAGTCGTCGCAAGACATATTCGGAATGAAAATTTCTTTCTTCATTCACTCACCCATGCAATTCCTCCCATTTTTCAAATCGTTTGTTGTGTTGCCCCTAAGCATAGAATAAAATCAAATACATAAAATTACATCAATTCTGAAGTGAGGGAAATTAGTATTTGAAAAATGATTGGATTCATGGCGAGCAATTTTTTTCTACCATCGTCACTAAACTTCAGGGAGCTGGGTGTGTTTTCGCTGAAGATGAAGCCAGACTCCTCATCGCCTCGGCAGAAGGTACGGCTGAACTTTCGGACATGGTAGAACAACGGACATCTGGCATGCCTCTCGAACACATTATCGGCTGGGCGGAGTTCTGTGGGCTGCGGATTACGGTGGATAAGGGAGTTTTCGTTCCCAGACAGCGTACAGCATTTCTCGTTAGACAGGCTACCGACCTCATCCGTCAAAAGTCCGTTGTGCTTGACCTATGTTGCGGTTCAGGGGCGGTGGGTGCGGTTCTTGCTCACATAAAACAGATCGAATTGTATGCTACAGACATTGATCCAGCCTCGGTGCAATGCACCCGTCGCAATATTATTACCGCAGACGGTCACGTATACGAAGGAGACTTATTTGAGCCTCTTCCAAAAATACTTACGGGGCGCGTTGACGTCATCGTTGCCAATGCTCCCTACGTTCCCACCAAATCCATCGAATTTCTCCCACCTGAAGCTCGCATGCATGAGGCGAGAATAGCACTCGACGGGGGATCGGATGGGCTTGACGTTCAGAGACGAGTAGTTGCTGCAGCACCACTCTGGCTGGCTCCTGGTGGACACTTACTCGTTGAAACAAGCGAGCGTCAGACACCACAGACAGTCGCTATCTTCACTCGTTGCGGGCTGAAAACACGGGTTACACGGTCTGACGAGCTCGATGCTACCGTCGTAATCGGAACGAAAACGACTCCCTAAAATGGTTTAGGAGTGCACTCCTGTCCACAGGGAGAGCTCAGTGACGATGGTACCGGGGTGTACGGAGAACCCGCTACATGGTGTGGATTGCCCATACGCCTCCCATTTGTTGTAAGAGGCTGCAGATAATTCGAATCTTCGAAATTGAAGTCACTTAGTCTATGAACGCCTGAGTCAAAATGCAGCGGCGAGCAAAAAAGTTTACCATCGCCTTATTGTAAAAAACGGTACAAAAATAGCTGCTCATTCAGGCTAATTTGGTACCGCATGATATTATGTACAAATTAAATGCTGCTTGTCATGTATGGTAAGCAACATCGGGGAAATAAACATTGTGGTCATCTCGATAAAAAAAAGCCCCAACTGCTTTAAGCAAATTGGGACACACAAGAAGTAATACGTGAATAAAAAAGTAGTTATCCATATAGTAGGATATCCGCTCGATATTTACTACAAGTATATATAGGTATGCATACCTTCTCTTGCCAAAAAAAATAGCGCAGACTCATCTGCACAGATTGAGTCACACGCCTTATCCCCAAGAGAGTCTACACTAGATTTCATCTTACATTACTTATATCGGTTTGATTGGGCGGCTATTTCCTGTATAAATATTGGTAAATAGTTTGTAATAATCCCTTACTCATAGATACTCTTCATCATGTCCAAGAATGATGTAGCATAATGATTTGGGCAGTCCCTTTATCAAGCGATACTAATCCAAAATGTAATCGGCCAACACACTCTGTATATGGTAAATATTCAAGTTCTTGTTAAATTGCTTTTGGATCGGTACTGAACTTCCAGAAACCCAAATTTTCAATTCCGCATCCAAATCAAAATTTCCGGCTGTTTCAATGCTAAAATGATTAATACTTTTATAAGGAATGGAATGGTACTCTATCTTTCTACCAGTAATGCCTTGCTTATCAACCAGTATTAACCGCTTGTTGGTGAAGATGAACATATCACGAATTAATTTGTACGCCTTTTCTATTCTCTCATTGTTCGCTAAGATTTGAGCATACTCCTTTTGAACATCTGCAATGTTAACTTCCGAAGCGTTACCCATTAGACCGTCTAAGAAACCCACATTAACGTCCCCCTATTCAACTAATTGATAAATCATATTCTCGAAGCAGCTCAAAATTCCTACTGAATTGGTTACTATAGCCTCAAGGCGGCAGAGATTACCTGGACATTCAGAACAGTTAGGAATATTCCCGTAACCATTTTAAGACGTCCTTCTCGTTCAGCACTAACGGTACCGATGATGTTTTCATTTGAATCAATGGATCAAAATGGGAAGGCGCTTTGTTTGGGGGAAACAGTAATTCTCCCAGAAGAGATTAACCCATTCATTTCTGTTCTTCGCCATTACGATATACTGGTTACTGCCCTTCACAATCACTGGCTTTTTAACAACCCTGGCATCATGTTTATACACTTCGAATCAATAGACGAGCCCGTCCAATTTGCCTATAAAGTTCGTCACGCCCTTTCAGTCCTGAAGCATTAATCTTTACCCCTTTATCGGGTATTTTTACGAATTCTCGTTTCGAAGGTTTTCCTCGTAATCCTAGAAACGCTAAGTCAAGCTTTTTTGATCAACATATATACGTATCGGGATAAATACAGCGAGACGTCCTCATTTGGCCGTCTTTTTGCTTTGACAGGCATTTCGTGCATACTTTAAGTTTCAAAGGGCTCACCCTCGGTATTAAGCTCTACTTTTACAAGACTCTCAATACTGGGACAATAAAAGTAGCTTTCTATCTTCTTTTTCTTCATTTATCACATCATGTTCTAAGTCCCGATAGGTAAGAATCCCAATGCTTGGTAATGCTTGCGTTTCCTGACCCAGATAGGCGGATTGACCACAAAAGAATCATCATTTCACCACGTAACCGTAACTACTCACCCGACGTGCCGTTCTACTCGAACGGCTATTTTACTTTGTACACAGAATGAATGAATTCATCCCGATATGAATTTGGCATAGGTCTTTCATGGTCAAAGCCCATTCCCACCTAAACGCCTTTTGCTTGTTTCCTCTGATTTCATCTGGGCCATCATAGCGCTCCTGGTTTTCTGCCAACTCCATGTGTTCCCGTCTACCTTCAGAGAAACGTATTTATCCAGTCAGTACCATCTGAGTCGGATTGAACTGCCATTGTTATAGATCAACAATTTCGACGAGACAAAGTGAGTGAGGAGTTGCTCCATGACTCAAGTAGGCTTGACAAACACACATTTCGCAGGATTTCCATATCTGTCGTATTCCCGCTAAGAAAAAAAATCATATCCTATCTGGAAAGTCGGACACTTTGGCCAACCTTTCAGACAAATATGCTTGAAACTGCTTAGCGAAAAGGAGTTGAGAAGTTGACACGTTCAGCGAAAAGCACCTTCAACAGCTCTATTAAAATTGATGTCCTGATCCCAGCTATTGAGAAAGATCTTGGCACGCTTCCCTATGTCATTGACAGTATCCGTAAGCAAGTGAAGCATCCTGTCGGTAAGATCATGGTTGTATCGCCACCAAGCAAACGAATTCAAGCCCTCTGCCGGCGTAAAAACTGCACCTTCATCAATGAAAGACGCGTCCTTCCAATTACAAAAAAAGACATTCACTACCAGACCAAACGCACCAATCGCTCAGGCTGGCTGCTCCAACAATTGTTGAAGCTGGCGGGAGGAAACTTGACCAAGCAAAGGTATTATCTTGTGATTGACGCCGACACCATTCTTATTCGACCTCATGTCTTTCTCGTCAACGGGAAAACCATTTTTTACTGTCGTAACTGGAGTCGTCCCGAGTATTTTCGCACCTATAAGAAATTAATGGGCACGAGACCAACCGCTTCACGCTCTTTCGTTGCCCACTATATGCTGTTCGACAAATCGAAGCTCTCCCGGCTAAAGTCTAAAATTGAGGCCAGGCATAAAACTAGATGGTATTGGGCGATTATCAAGAAAACAAACAAGCAGAGTTATGCCGGCTTTTCCGAGTTCGAAACTTACGGTAACTTCGTGAAAGCTCACTACCCCGGTCATCTGGTTGTAAGAAGTTCCCTTAACAAAAGCTTATCTTCAAAACCGGCATCACTTACTCGCAAACGAATCATCAGACTGGCTCAGAAATACAGGTCCATCTCCTTTCATAAACGCGGCTGGTATATCCGGAAGAAGAAGAACGTGAGGAAATAAAGAGCTGATGTGTATGCCCACTTCTCAAAGAAAGTTGAATTAGATAACATGGACAAGTTTGAAGCTACATGGAATTTGTGTACTCAGAAAAAAAGAGTGGGCAACTAAGTGGACAATATTCGAAAGAGCTATTCTTCAAACTAAGTGCACCCAGGTGGCTATCCAAGCTCCTGGGTGCACTTTGCTTTATAGTAAATGGCCTTTTCTCTCAAGCTTGTTTGTTAACAGAATCGCGAACTCCCCCGCTTCCATCCAAGCATTGCAAAACCAAGTCCTAGACTGCGGCTGGTTTATTGAACTCGTTCTCCGTTAAATTGAACGACCGATTGTACTGCATGATAAATTCTCATCTCAAATTAACTTTGTAAGTGTAATCTGATAGCCATCTAGGGTCTGCATACTCCGAATATTTGTTCAAGATAACCCTCTTACTCTTTACTTAACTCCTCGAATACCCTTGTAGACAGATTCGCACAGCTCTGCTGTAAACCTGCCTGACATTCCTTCAAGCGCCGTATTGGTGAACCCTACAACACTAAGCTCCTCTCTCGGATCAACAAACCATGAGTGACCATAGGTGCCGCCCATCCGCCAAGTTCCCGGCGCTTCCGGTGTTATTAGCAGCCGCTGGGTCTTTAAGCAGCGTGAAACCAAGTCCAAAGCCTCTCCCCGGCCAGTAGGGCATTACAAGGTTACCAATTTGATTGGTTGTCATTTTCGTATCAAGAGCCTCCGGCAAAATCGGATTTCCTCCCTGCCGCAAAGCTTCCAGCAGTTTGAGAAAGTCTTCTGCGCTGCCAATCATGCCAGCTCCCCCGGAAGGATAAGCTGTCTTATCGGTAAACCTGTTTGGGGAAAGGAGGAATCCTGCCGTCCCCTCCACGAATGGAACGGTATCAAAATCGCGCAAGCGCCGAGCTCTCCAGCGCTGTCTGCGTAAGCCGTAGTCAATCTGTCCGTGTCCACGGCCTTGAAATCCGTGTCCATCATGGAAAGCGGATGAGTTACAAGCATCCGTACAGCTTCACTTAGCGGCATTCCAGTAACCTTTTCGATGACCGCTCCGAGCACGTCTGTTGCTATGGAATACCTCCACATTTTCCCCGGCTCATATAGAAGCGGGACAGAAGCAAGTCTTTGCAGATTCTCTTCAAGTGTAATTCCCGTCAGATCCATGCCGTCCGATACCCCGGCAAGCTCATAAGTTCTCTTTTCTTCCTGGAAGAAACGGTAAGTTAAGCCTGCGTTATGCGTCATCAGATGCCGTTTCCTCAAGACCGAGCAATTCAGGAAGCACAAGCTAAAGCAAAATGGGATGGGTCTTGTAGCAACAGCGTTTCAGGAACGGGTAGAAACAATAAAGATGGGCAGCACGGTTATTGATAAAGATGTGATCGAGTGTGAAGCTGATGCAAATCACGCCGGCGACGCTCCCCCGAAATAATGGAAAAGACCCAACTCCTACAATTAAGGAGTTGGGTCTTTTCGGTTGCAAGTTCCCCTAATCACCAGAGGCATTCTTGCCTGTTTTATTTCTTAATTCAAATAAAACGAATACACATAGATAAGCAAGTGATGAGATTAACCACTCATCGAAACGATCATTGTAGTCTACATATCGTACACGGTAAAACTACAGGAACCATTCGGGGTTCGTTCTTTGTCATTAAAGGAGAACATTAAGCGAAGACAGAAGAAAGGGGCTGATTGCCAGCCCCTCTTTCATTTCTTTTTCTCCAACTCCGCCTTTAATCTTGCATTCTCTTCCAACAGCTTTTGAACGTCCGGGACGTCCTTGCCGGAAAACCAGCCATACAAATCGTCTCTTGCTGCATACTCTGGCAATTGATCACGAAGTACCATTTTAATGTGCCGTACATCTTCAACATAGTAGATAGGAATTTGTTCCATGACCGATTGCTTAAACTCTTGAAATTTCTGATAATATTCAATTGCTGCGAAGTCGTAAGGCTTTTGTCTTAATGCTTCATCTGTGACAACAAAAGCAAATCTAGGTTTGCCCGCTTCTCCGGCATACTCATATTCCCATTGCGTATAGCTCTTGGATTCATCAGGAAGTGTTAAACCATAGAATCCTCCGAGAATCAGGATATATACATCGGACTCGTCGATCCATCTCTTCCTAATTTTCATTGGACTTTCCTTGAAAAATTGCTCGACTCCAGCAGGGATATGACCGGCTTGGAGCACGGCTTCAACAGCGGTATGTCTTTCCTCAATAAGATCGTAGTAAGTAGACGATATGTATATTTGTAATTTTTTTCTCATAAGCCCACCCATATTAAGAAATAGTATAAATAAAATCTACCACTCACTCACTTTATTTGTCAAAATTGACTGATGTTTTCATGCAGCAAGGTTGCACCTGTGCCATATGCCACTATAAACAGTTCTAGGCGCTTGAGTCTCCATGCTATTCTCTTCCCCCATGTATAAGCGTAATGTTGTGTTACAACGGGTCTAGAAGGAATTCATTTTTATTTGCTTGGAAAAACTACGTTAGAAAGGAGTGCTTCGATGACTAACCAAAAAGAAACGAAAGATCAAAGCGATAAAAAGGGTATATTTCAGTCAGATGTCGACTACGTCGAGGCGTTGGAACAGTCGCTCCCCGATGGAGCAAGTGAGGAATTTGGACCAGACATTGGGATTCCGTCGAATTATGAAGCGAACCAATCTGGGACCAAGGTAAGTCTAAGCGGCTTTGAAGTAAGCAAGCATATTGGTAGACTGTAACCCTCGAGATTCGGGGATTTTCTTTCTCACACCAGTATTATAAGCAAGGAATGTAAAAACAGATGAAGGAGTGATTAGAATGACTCAATTCGATGTTGGATTGGTTCACAGGCTAGCTGACCAAATGGAGGGTCTTGCTTCGAATATTAAAAAGCATGTAAACTCCCCAAATGAACTAAGCGAGGACATAAAACAGATGAAGAGTATCCTCAATGGTTTTCAAACGCTAACCAATTCGTCTGAAGATAGTGGAACCTATCCAATTGCAAAGGATAACGATGTAAGATAAGGCGCTAGATTGTAAAGGTAGTTAGAATCCCCAGAGTCTGTAAAATATTCTGTGTAAACTCTCAACCTCTAAACTACAATTAGTCTTAGAAAGGTTGGGAGATTTTTATGATGTCAAAAGAGCAGATCAAGCAGTGGATCAAGGAGAAAAACATGAAGTCTGTGGACGATGTTCAGTCAGCCTTGAAGGATTTGTTTGCTGAAACGATCCAAGAAATGCTCGAAGCTGAGATGGAGTCCTCACTTGGATATGCCAAGCATGACATGAAAAACAAGCGAACAACCAATAGCCGCAACGGTTATAGCAAAAAAACGGTTCGCTCCGAGTATGGCGAAGTCGATATTCAAATTCCTCGTGATCGTGAGGGAGAATTTGAGCCTGCCATCGTAAGGAAGCACCAGTCCAATGTAACAGGGATCGAAGATCAAATCCTCGCGCTGTATGCAAAAGGCGTATCCACACGTGATATTCAAGATCATCTACAGCAGCTCTATGGCATCGAAGTCTCACCAACACTCATTTCTAATGTCACGAACAAAATCGTTCCACTGATTAAAGAGTGGCAAAATCGCCCCTTGCAATCGGTATATGCCGTTGTTTTCTTAGACGCTATTCACTTTAAAGTAAAACAGGACGGGGCTATCGTCAACAAGGCTGCCTATATGGTCATTGGCATTGACCTTGACGGTCATAAAGATGTCCTTGGTATCTGGGTTGGCGAGAATGAATCGGCTAAATTCTGGCTACATGTACTCAATGAACTGAAAAACCGTGGAGTCCAGGATATTCTCATTACTAGCGTCGATAACCTCCGAGGCTTTACGGAGGCTATTTCAGCATGTTATCCAAAGACAGAGATTCAGAAGTGTGTCATCCATCAAATACGTAACTCTATTAAATATGTTTCCTATAAGGATTTAAAGAGAGTGACAGCTGAACTAAAGCCTATTTACAAGGCTCCAACGGAGCAAGCTGCACTGGAAGAATTCGATCAGTTTGAGCAAACTTGGGGGAGTAAATATCCCTTAATGGTACGCTCCTGGCGTTCCAACTGGGAGGAGATTGCGACCTTCTTTAAATATCCTCCAGAGATTCGAAAGCTGATCTATACAACTAATGTTATTGAAAGTTACCATCGTCAACTTCGAAAAGTAACGAAGGGAAAAGCTATATTTCCGACAGACGATGCCCTTCTAAAGATGTTATATCTCGTAACCATGGATGTCTTACGAAAATGGACGGGAAGGGTCCACAATTGGGGACAGATTCTCATGCAGCTATCTGTTTTCTTTGAGGATCGCGTACGGCCACACATCCGTTAACAAGTAAAAGAAAGGCTTCATCCCCGAAGGGATTGTCTTTTTCTACACCCACGTGTCAAGGGTTCGCTTTGCCTTACGCCCTTGACCCTGTTGGCTTCGAAAAAGATGTCCTAATTAGGGGGATGAAACCTTTTCATATATCGGTTGATTGAGTTTACACAAAAATCTTGACAGACCCAATCCCCATCAGCCATCACTGCACCCGTGAGGCATCAAACTCCTGGGTGCACTTTACTATATGGAATAATTTCTTTCCTTCATGCTTGTTTGTTAACAGGATCGCGGCGCCCTCCAGCTTCCATCCAATCATTTACTGAGTTGAAAGCGAAGTGCTGGTTTTCGTGAACTTAATGATCCGAGTCGAGATGCTGGTAATGTACCTTCGCGTACCATAATGTAGATCGTGTCAGAAGAAATATTCAGGTATTTGCTGCTTCATTAACAGTTAACCACTTTTCAATTGCAGGCTCGTCCCCATCCTTTCTAGTAATCTCCGTATCAACATCTGTACCAACCTATCATCCTCTAATAGTTGCTGAATTATTACTTCGAGAATATCTACGGATTTGTTCAATTATATTCACCTTTTAAAATTATGTAACTGACCTTATCCGCAGTTTATTGGTGGTGGAAAACAGTTCGTTTATTTATCCGATTACATGGATCGATACTAAATGAAAAAAAGCTTACATCAAAAAAAGTTGATTTAATTATTGCATCTTCTTGGTAATCATACATATAATAAATGCATCAAGAAAAATTGATGAATGAGGTCGTAATCCATGAATGACATCAAGCATAATTTGGAGCTATATGAGAAAAAATTCAAAGCTCTCGCCGATCAGAAACGTTTAGAAATTATGTATGAGCTTTGCCAGAGAGGTAAAACATGCGTGTGTGACCTTACCGAGGTTTTTGACATGCCTCAATCAAAGTTATCTTACCATCTCAAAATCTTATTGGACGCTAATCTGATTATTAAAGAGACAAGAGGCACATGGAGTTACTATGATTTAAATGATGGTGAAGTGAATCATCTGTTATCGGAAGAGCTTTGCTGTATTTTCAGGAAAACAGGTAAAGGAAGCTGCTGCTAATTTTTTTTAGACCTTACATCAACTTTTTTTGATTAATAGTTTTTAATTAAAGGAGGATTATGAAATGAAGTATGTACATGTTGGCGTTAACGTTACCAATCTGGAGAAATCTATTGAGTTCTATCAGAAGGTTTTTGGAGTTAATCCTGTAAAGGTAAAACCTGATTATGCTAAGTTCTTGCTTGAAACCCCAGGACTAAATTTCACATTGAATGTTCGGGATACAGTAAGTGGAAATCAGGTTAACCACTTCGGATTCCAGGTTGAAACTGCAAATGAAATCCTAACTCATAAGGAAAGACTAGAAAAAGAAGGCTTTTTCGCTCGGGACGAGATGGATACGACATGTTGTTATGCTGTGCAGGATAAATTTTGGGTTACTGATCCAGACGGTAATGAGTGGGAATTTTTCTACACAAAGTCTGACAGTGACATTCATAAAATCGAATCCACATCCTGCTGCGTAGATTCAAAAACAGAAGCAACCAATTCTTGCTGCTAAGACAAAGTGGGAGGCCCAATGAAACAATTATCATTTTTAGATCGCTTCTTGACCCTTTGGATCTTTCTTGCTATGGCAGTAGGGATTATTACCGGAACTTTCTTTCCTACTTTCACAAATGGATTAAACAGCTTACAAATTGGTACAACATCCATACCGCTTGCCATTGGCTTAATCCTAATGATGTACCCCCCTTTAGCAAAAGTTCGATATGAAGAAATGGGACGTGTCTTTAAAGACCTTAAGGTTCTTGTACTATCCCTTATTCAAAACTGGGTGATAGGCCCGGTTTTGATGTTTTTACTAGCCATCATTTTCTTGCCAGATAAACCAGAATATATGGTTGGGCTGATAATGATTGGGCTGGCACGATGTATCGCTATGGTGATTGTGTGGAATGACCTCGCAAAAGGAGATACAGAATATGTTGCGGGGCTTGTGGCTTTCAATTCTGTGTTTCAGATGCTTTTCTTTTCAGTATATGCCTATGTCTTTGTCACCGTAATTCCGGAATGGCTTGGGATTCAGGGGGCAGTCATTAGCATTACGATGGCGGAAGTGGCAAAATCGGTGTTTATTTACCTGGGTATTCCTTTTCTTGCTGGGATGCTGACACGCTTTACTATTGTAAAAGTGAAAGGCAGACAATGGTACGAGAAAGTGTTCATCCCAAAAATTAGCCCTATGACTCTGATTGCCTTACTCTTTACCATCATTGTCATGTTCTCAACACAAGGAGAAAACATCGTAAGCGTTCCTCTTGATGTTGTTCGCATCGCCATTCCACTTCTTATCTATTTCATCCTCATGTTCTTTATCTCTTTCTATATGGGGAAAAAGATTGGCGCAAATTATCCCGTTACTACGACGCTTGCTTTCACAGCAGGCAGTAATAACTTTGAATTAGCTATCGCTGTGGCAGTCGGCGTGTTTGGGATTCAATCAGGCACCGCCTTTGCAGCCGTCATCGGTCCTCTTGTTGAAGTACCTGTGATGATTGCATTGGTTTATGTAGCTTTATGGTTCAAGCGCAAGTATTTTGCCAGCATTTCCTAATTGAAGCTAAAAAGGTGGGTACATCATGGAAAACAAAAACAAAAAAACAATCTACTTTTTATGTACAGGAAATTCTTGCCGAAGCCAAATGGCAGAGGCATGGGGAAAGAAATACTTGGGCAACAAGTGGAACGTCTTTTCAGCTGGTATTGAAGCTCATGGGGTCAATCCAAATGCCATTCAAGCGATGAAAGAAGTTGGCATAGACATTTCCAGTCAAACATCTGATGTCATTGACCCTGATATATTGAACAATGCGGATCTCGTCGTGACATTATGCAGCCATGCAGATTCCGTTTGTCCAGCTACTCCTTCTCATGTAAAACGCGTCCATTGGGGATTTGACGATCCTGCGGGAAAAGAATGGTCTGAGTTTCAACGAGTTCGTGATGAAATCGGCGCTCGCATTAAGAGTTTCAACGAGACCGGAGAATAAATTTAATATTAGAGAGACCATTAAGATTATATTAAGAGCCGAGCTACCTTGCGGCTCTTTTTTCTTTCGGAGGCGAGGCTACCCCTAGACATTACCGAAGCATAAATTGGGCTGTACACCGTCTTGCCTCCGTTCATCTCAATTACCGATTTGTTAAGCTCGAGACTCAATCGCTTCAATTTAGCATCTAGCTCCCCTTGCCTCCTGGAATGCCAGGCTCATACCTTCCTCCGCTTGCTACAAGACACACACCTATTCCGACCTAATAACATACCATACAAAAAATATGACTTAGGAAGGAACTAACATGATATTTCATGAATATTCCCTGCCTCATTATTGGGCTCGCTCTGTTAACCACCCCATTTATCGTGACGAAAATTCCTTTACGCAAACTCCAATTTTAATCCATCTTTCCTCACCCCCGGATCAAGGGGCAAAGTATTTCTCTAGCTTTATTTCAGCAGCATATTGGCAACGTCTCGGTATCCAAACCACTATGTTTTTTAATGGAGAGGGGGTAAATGGCTTGGTGAAAGGAAGGCTTGTTAAAATGATCGGTAGTCCTAATACCGAACAAACTGTCACTCAACAATTAGGCATGGAAATTCCACAATTTCTTTACGGCGACAATCCAAAGAATATATTAGAATGGGCCCTAACATTTGTTCGTTTCGGTGGTCGTGTAGCCTATTGTGGAACAACCAATACATGGGTAGGGAATGCAATGGACTGGGAGGACAGATCTAATATGGAACGATTTGCAATCCCCTTAAATCTCCATCAGGTTGCCAGCCTTTTATCGAACCAGGAAATGAAGTATATAGCCTTTTAAGTTATATATTACACAACGTTGTTTCTAAGCCGTTTCAGTAACGAAAACGGCTATTTGCGTTTCTTCATTAAACATTTTGTAAAGCGATTGAGCTCGTTTTCTTTCCTCCTAAAGTTTCGGATGGTACTATTTGGTCCATAAAGGAGGGTTGATACGATGCTAAAGAATTGGTTCCCCATTGGAGGTTTATTGATTGGTCTTAGTGGATCATTGATGTCACTAATTGTTTGCTATGACTATATTTTTTGTGAGTCCTTTAAAGGTCTCGACTTCTTGCTATTTTTGCTGATCTTGCTTCCTGCCATTTGCGCTTTAGTTACGTCCTTTGTAGCCGCACCGTTAATCTTGGTACCTTTTATTTGGTCGTTACCGTTCAGTACTTATCTGTGTATTGCATCAGATGTAGAAAAATCCCTCGCACCTACAGGCACAAGGGGTTTCGCTTATTAGTAAGCAGTCATGTATTGCTCGCGCTCCCAGTCATGAACGCGTGTGCGCAACATATTCTTGGCTTTCAATCAGTTTTAAAACTCCATGAAACCGCATAATATCAACAGTTTTACCTACTGCTGTTTCAAATGACATCAAATGATTTCATGATTTTGTGGGTGAATTGTGGGTGCGTTTGTGGGTGGGCTATACATATAGAAATGCCCGATATAATGCTGAATTGGCCCTCCAAAATTGGAGGGCTTTTGTCTTCATTTAGTATTTGTTTTCTCTATCATGCAAGCTTGTTAACAGGATCGCGAACCCCTCCAGCTTCCATCCAATCATTTAATTTACTGAGTTGAAAGCGAAGTGCTGGTTTTCGTGAACTTAATGATCCGAGTCGAGATGCTGGTAATGTACCTTCACGTACCATAACGTAGATCGTGTCAGAAGAAATATTCAGGTATTTGGCTGCTTCGTTAACAGTTAACCACTTTTCAATCGTAGGCTCGCCTCTCGTCTCCATCCTTTCTAGTAATCTCGGTATCAACATCCTTACCAGCCTATCATCCTCTAATAGTTGAAGAAGTATTACTTCGAAAATATCTACGGATTTGTTCAATTATATTCACCTTTTAAAATTATTTAACTGACCTTATCAGCAGTTTAGACAAGGACTCTAAAGATTATTCAAGCCCTCATTCGCGAAAAAATGGACACTCCCACATTTCATGGAAGAGCGAAACGGAATCAGTCATTAGGGAGTGCCCAGGCGTTTGTTGTTGAATTGGCACTTGCAGACCATTCTTTTCGGGAGAGGTTGAAACGGTACATGATCGCCAGTGGAAAGCATTTCGTATATACTTCTGATTACTTGGACAGGTACTAATTTTACAAACTATTTGTTGCTCGGCATATAAGTAGGTTACAATATACACAATTAGTAAATTAAGGGAGATAAGATGATGTTTAAACAGTTGGAGGAAATGACAAGGAACTTAGAAATAGAGAATCGCCACCTCCGCAAAATCTTCGACCAGGTAGATGAACGTGACAACACTTCCCGGAGAACTGTTGCCATCATAAGCTATGACAAACTTATCATGTGCCAGAGCCATTATGTAAAGGACGATCAGATAGAGACATTCGACAAAGTTCATTTAGATATCGCGGAATTTAAAAGTATTTTAGCCAAGATGCTTGTGTAAGAAAACAACCCGTCTCCCTTTTAAAGAGGCGGGTTGTTTTTATGCAGCTAGAATAAAGTCTACTTAATGTCAATTGTCAGTAATTTAATTACCAGTTTCCAGTTTCCTCAACTTCACGAGTGTCGTCAAGATCTAAAATAGCGTAAGGTTCGAATAACTGTGTGCTGTTCGGTCTTTTATTCCCTAAATTAACGTCTGCTCCGTTGTAATAGGCTTGCCAGACTATTTTCGAGCAATAGGTGCGGGTAAATCCACTTAATTTAACTGCTAAATCGTACTTTGCATCTGAATATTCCTCTGCATATGTTCTAGCCCATTCACCAGCTTTTTTTGCATCTCGGCTACTAGTATATCGAATTACTTTCACGCTATTATCATAGCGTTTAAAAAATCTGGAAAGGGATATCTCTTCTGGATTCTCACCGATTCCTCCTATATGCACGACAGTTAAATTATCAGTTACAATTGCAGCATGTCCTGTCAATCCTTTGGATGAGGTAGAGTTAGAAACTAACATATCACCTGGCTTTGCTTTAGTGTATGTACCGGGGTAAAAGACACCTGGATCATCGGCTAGCGGTTTCGCTTCGGCCGCAAAACTAACAGATGTACATAAAGTAAAAATCATAATAAAGAGAAGCAGGATAGTCGAACTTTTCTTGGTAAACACTTACATTTCTCCCTTAAATAGTATTTTATTATTTTTACCATAAAATGACATTACTTTCAATATATTTGGTATATAATAATAACTAGCACCCCATATTTAGGAGAGTGAACAAAATGACCCTGCTTAAAAAGTTTAGTTTTTGGCTAACTTTGGTCAGTATTTTGATTTGCCTTTTCGATTTTTTAGGGAATGATGAAAAACACATCTTGCTTTCGATAACAAATCCTATCCTCAATGAAATTGTTTATATCGAACCATTCAAACATTGGATAATTGAAGTACATCAGGATGCTAATAGTACCATTCTTCCTACTGGGTATTTACTGCACGTCATTACTTACTTCTTGTTTGGACTGTTAATTGACTTAGCACTTACATTTAGAAAAAAACAACTTCAAAACAATTAAAAAAAACAAAGGGGATGTGTCTAAACAACATGCCTCCTTTGTTTTTTAAATGCCCATTTATTTACAATCATTTCACTACTCTGACGAGGTTCTTTACATCGATCCAATCTGCTGCCCAATCGCTCACCAGTTTGAATTGTTTGGGTCTTGCGTCAATCTCACGCACTCCCCCCCCATGCTTCCTCTATCATTTCAAGCTCGCCTTTTTTCGGTACGAACCATTTCACGGTGATGGCGTAGTCGTATTGCGTGCTGTCATAGATGCGAAAACACATCTCCCCGAAATCATCGTCGTCGACTTCCGGGCGCTTAATTAGGTTGCGCTCTTCGTTGTGTTTGAGAAGCTCCGTTCTGTGTTCTGGCAACACCATCCGCATTGATGCAAACAAGTTATCGATTTTCTTCGCCATTGTTATCGTTCCTTTCGCTCCCACGATGTAATTACTTCGATGTTGTCGGGTTCCGATCTCTTCCACTCAATGTATTCCTCTTTTGCAAGGACCTCTAAAATTTCCAATATGCCACCGCGAGTTCGACCTGTCTTAATACACAGTTAGTCTACTGTTGGAGTTCTGCGCCTCCCTGCCGAATAGTTGCCGATCACTCTTAATACCTTCCGCTCGATGTCAGACAAGGCCAAAGTAACCACCCCGAAGAAACTAGAACGTTTGTTTGTATTATATGCGAACAAAACAAGAACACGCATGTAGCTTATAAACTCATCTATATGTTTAGCTAGACATGTACTAATGAAAACCCGTTTCCTTTTAATGTGGAGACGGGTTGTTTACCACTACGTTTTTGCCTTCCGATATCCTGCAGCCTGTGCTTCCGCTTCTGTACAGAACAATTCAATGTTTGCAGTAGTTTTTTCGTAGGACATCCCGCCGAGAACATGGTAAGTGGGCCTTGTGAAAGGCTGATCGTCTTGGGAAGTCTCCTGGATTCGAGTCTCAGTTGGCCACAGCTTCTACGATCGAAACATAGCAACCGGTATCGATGACGCGATTAAACCGTAAATCAGCCCCAGCCAGCAATCGGCGAAATTCCTCTTCCGTACGTTCTCGACCTCTTCGTAGATCGCCATGCAAAGGACATCCATTAATTTAGTGGCGTATCTCCTGGAGGGAGAACTGGGTCCATGATGAGCACCCGACCGCCAGGAGCCATCGCCTCCCAACAACGTCGCAAGATTTGAGTTGCCTGCTCGTCGGGCCAGTTATGCATGATGTACTTAAGCACATAGAAGGAAATTGGATACTTATGTTAAAGTTATAGAGAAGATGGTGACATTATTTTAGGAGGTACAACTATGATTGGAATATTAGCAGGAATGGGTCCAAAATCTACTGGGCCATTTGTAGATAAAGTTGTAGACCAGTGCCAAAAGATATATGGAGCAATAAATGACATTGATTTCCCTCACATGATGATTTATTCATGTCCAACGCCTTTCTACATTGATAAACCTCTCAACCATACGGACATGGAAATGGCAATTATTAATGGGGCTCGCAGACTTGAAAAAACAGATGTTGATTTTATTGCCATCCCATGTAATACGGCACATATCTATTTTAACCAAATAAACAACTCAGTTTCAGTTCCCATATTAAACATGATTGATGAAACAATAAGGGAAATACCAAAAAACTCAAAAAAGGTAGCTCTTTTAGCCACCAATCCAACGGTTCAGTCTGGAATATTTCAAGATGCTTTAGTAAGAGAAGGTTACGATTTTTCACATCAAGATCGTTGGCAAACCTGCGTGAATCAAATAATAGCAAAGATTAAACAAGGTCAAATCGATGAGTCCCTTCTATTATGGGATGAATTCTATTCAGAATTAGCTGAAACGATTGATACCGCTATCATTGCATGTACAGATTTAAATGTTGTTACAGATAAAAAATCCAATGATATTGCCTTTATTGATTCATCAACTTGTCTCGCTCAAGCCGTTGTACATAAATATTTATCATTAATGGACAGAGGTTAATCTTTCTTATTAGATGAAAGTTTTTAGTTCATGGTCTCCGTTCGGCCCTAAATCAAACCACTGTGGGAACACAAATGAAGTAGCCATAACAGGAATAGCCGGTAATCCTTAGCGTACAGGATACCGGCCCTTTTTTGATCAAACGGGGCTTAGTCCGCATTTTGTTGGCGGTACCCCTTGCAGTTAAACATATTATTATCCATAACTTGCTAGTCGTCAATAACTTTGTTTGTGAACGCGAACATAAATTTACTTAGTAAAACTTTTGTTTTATAATACATCTAATAAGGAGGTGCATTTATATGGCTTTTAGTTACAAGCCTCTATGGAAACTTATGATCGAGAGAGAAATAAAAAAAGGGGAGTTACGGGAGTTTCTATCAGGGGCAACAGTAGCAAAAATGGGAAAAGACGAGTTTGTAGCTATGGATGTTTTGGACAAGATATGCAATCACTTAAATTGCCGCATTGAAGACATCATTGAACACATTCCTGACAACAAATAAAACGCACCCAGCTGGATGCGCTTTTTTGAATTCGATTAAAGGAGTTGATTACATGGCAAGTTTCAGAAAGTTCGAGGGAAAGTGGGAATATCGATTTCGGTATAAAGACCCCTTTACACAGAAACACAAAGAAAAGTCCAAACGTGGCTTCGCAACTAAAAAGGAAGCACAGCTAGCAGCAGCTGAACACCAAAAGAGACTACTAGAACAATATGAACAAGGCGATATGATGCTAAAGAATTATTTAACGGTCTGGCTTGAGGAATATAAAAAGGAGACTGTACGCAAAAACACTTACGAATTGCACAGAAGAAATATCGAAAACCATATTCTCCCACACTTTAAAAACATCATGCTTAGAGACGTAAAACCTATTATGTATCAAGAATTTTTAAACCAACTTACAGAGAATAACTACAGCAAACGATCTGTAGAAATCGTCCACACAACTATGAATAACGCTATGGAAAAAGCAGTAACATTAGCTAAAATCGAAAAAAACCCGTGCTTAGGGGTTACAATCAAAGGTCAGTCCCAAAATGATGGTATTAAATTTATGGAATCAAATGATATCCCAAAATTTTTACAGGCAACCCGCCAATACGATTACATCTACTGGATATTCTTCAAAGTATTAATTGAAACAGGTATGCGAAAAGGTGAAGCAGCTGCTTTACAGTGGACAGACATAGACTTTAAAAAATATACGATTAGCATTAATAAGACTCTCGACTTCGGAGCAAAAAATAAAAACGAGCTTTTTGGTGATACTAAGACATTTAACTCGAATAGAACAATCAAAATTAGTCAATCACTAGTCAATGATCTGAAGCATCACTTATCCTACCAGAACCAAAACAAATTAGGATTCGGGGAACTCTACCACCATGATCTAAATCTAGTATTGTGCAGGAAAGATGGAAACTTTATACCAAAATCCTCTCTGTTTAACGCATTTTCACGAACGTTAAAAAAAGTGAACATTCCCTCAATGCCTATCCACTCATTAAGACATACACATGCAGTCTTGCTCATGGAAACCGGTGCAGATATGAAATACATCCAGGAGCGTCTAGGTCATGGCAGCATGCAAATTACCGCAGATGTGTATGCCCATATTTCTAAAAAAATCGAAAGCGACAACATGAGAAAATTTGAAGACCATATGGAGAAAATTTATGAGTAATTTGTGGGTGATTTGTGGGTGCGTTTGTGGGTGAAACGATTTTTACAGCCGCACCCACCAAATAGAAAAAACCCCTCGCACCTACAGGCACAAGGGGTTTCGCTTATTAGTAAGCAGTCATGTATTGCTCGCGCTCCCAATCGTGAACGCGTGTGCGGAACATATCCCACTCAATTTCTTTCGCTTCAATAAAGTGTACCAATGCATGCTCGCCCAATGCTTCACAAATCACCGGATCTGCTTTCAGGCACTCGATTGCTTCCTTCAAAGTAGCAGGCAAGTTCTCGATTCCGTTTGCTTCGCGGTCTTGCTCGGTCATCACGTAGATGTTGCGATCGATAGCAGGTGGTGGTGTAAGCTTGTTTTTGATTCCGTCCAAACCAGCTTTCAGCATCACTGCCAACGCCAAGTATGGGTTCGTTGCAGGGTCTGGGCTGCGCACTTCAATACGCGTGCTCAAACCTCTGGAAGCAGGGATACGGATCAATGGAGAGCGGTTTTTCGCAGACCACGCTACGTAGCAAGGAGCCTCGTAACCAGGAACCAAACGCTTGTAGGAGTTTACGAGCGGGTTCGTGATCGCAGTAAAGCTGCGCGCATGTTGCAAAATACCTGCCAGGTAATGCTTCGCTGTTTGGCTCAGTCCCATTACATCGGACTCGTCATAGAAAGCATTTTCTTTCCCACGGAACAGCGATTGGTTCGCGTGCATACCGGAACCAGCTACACCGTACAGCGGTTTTGGCATGAAGGTCGCATGCAGACCATGCTTTTGCGCGATGGTTTTAACAACCAGTTTGAACGTCAAGATTTGGTCAGCGGCTTGGAGTGCATTTGCATACTTGAAGTCGATTTCGTGTTGACCAGGAGCTACCTCGTGGTGAGATGCTTCCACTTCAAAGCCCATTTTTTCCAGCGTCAATACGATATCACGGCGGCAGTTTTCACCGGAGTCGAGTGGAGCAAAGTCGAAGTATCCGCCTTGGTCGTTCAAATCCAGCGTAGGCTCACCTTTTGCGTCCAGCTTGAACAGGAAAAACTCAGGCTCTGGACCTACGTTGAAAGCTGTGAAGCCCATTTCTTCGGCTTCTTTCAAGGCACGCTTCAGGATGTAGCGCGGGTCTCCTTCGAACGGAGAGCCATCTGGCATGTGGATATCACAGATCAGACGTGCAATTTTACCAAACTCATTGCCCCACGGGAATACAACCCATGTATCCAGATCAGGCACCAGGTACATGTCGGACTCCTCGATGCGAACGAAGCCTTCGATGGAAGAACCATCAAACATCATTTTGCCATCGAGTGCTTTTGGCAATTGGGACAGCGGGATTTCTACGTTTTTAATGATCCCCATCAGGTCGGTAAACTGCAGTCGAATATACCTTACGTCCTCTTCTTTGGCCATGCGCATGATGTCTTCTCTTGTAAACTTGCTCACATTTCTCTCCTCCAGTCTCTATTTCGGCTTTCTATCTAGTGGAAGAAGCGGGAAAGCTCTCCACGTATCAATGCACCCTCGCCATGGCGAGTGGCATCGCGATACATAATCTGCTGCCTTAGGAGCTGATGCAGCTCTTTGTCGGACATGTCCTTGCGTTTCTCTTCGGACGTGGTGGTAATCTCTGTTTGTTCCATAGCAGGCTCTTGCATTTGCAGGACTTGCTTGATCCCTGCAATATTCAGTCCTTTTTCAATCAGAGCCTTGATCTCCAACAAGCGATCTACGTCGTTGAAAGAAAAGAGCCTCTGCTTCCCTTCTGTGCGGGCGGGCTGAATCAGGTCGTTTTGTTCGTAATAACGGATTTGCCTCGCAGTGAGATCCGTCAGTTTCATGACGATCCCAATGGGAAAGAGGGCCATATTCCGGCGAAGGTCATCACTCATGACTTGTCCCTCCTGTTTCGTATTTCTTAGTCTTATTCTATTTTATAACAAAATCCCTGTCAATAGATGTTAGATAATATTACATAGAAAGTTATGTACAGTTTTTTTACATAAAAAACGACATCCCCCATCATCCAGAGAATGCCGTCCATTCCTTGCACTTTTATCCTATTCACCAGGTATTTCGAGTAAGCCTTTTTCCAGCATCCCATTCAACGCTGTCAAAATCCCCACTTTTACGTGCGAGTACGTCAAACCGCCTTGAACGAAGCCCAAGTAAGGTGGACGAATCGGACCATCTGCCGAGAATTCGATACTCGCCCCTTGAATAAACGTACCGGCTGCCATAATCACAGGATCAGCGTATCCAGGCATTTCGCTTGGATACGGAGTAACGTGTGAATCGACTGGTGCTGCTTTTTGTATCCCTTGGCAAAACGTGATCAGTCGTTCAGCACTGCCGAATTCCACGGATTGAATCAGGTCGGTTCGCGGCTCATGCCACAGTGGATTTGTTTTGAAGCCCAAACGCTCCAGCATTGCCGAAGAGAATACCGCTCCCTTGAGAGCTTCTCCCACGACATGTGGAGCCAAGAAAAAGCCTTGGAACATCTCCAGTAGCGAGTAGAGCGATGCGCCCCCCTCTGCGCCAATTCCCGGTGCTGCCATCCGATACGAAGCAAGCTGAACCAAATCCTCGCGTCCTACTATATAACCGCCTGTTTTGACCAAGCCGCCACCCGGGTTTTTGATGAGAGAGCCAGCCATGATGTCTGCACCTACGTGCAATGGCTCCTGCTCCTCCGTGAACTCTCCGTAGCAGTTGTCTACAAATACGATCAGATCAGGCTTGATTTCTTTTACAACCCGAATCATCTCTTGGATTTTCGCGATGGTGAAAGAAGGACGGTCTGCATAGCCTCGCGAACGTTGAATCCCAATGACCTTCGTCTTAGGCGAAATCGCTTGTGCAACTGCCACAAAATCAATTTCTCCTTCTAGTGTCAAAGGCACGTAGCTATAACCGATGCCGTAATCCTTGAGCGAACCTTGCCCTTCGCCGCGCACACCTACTACCTCTTCAAGCGTATCGTACGGTTTGCCCGTAATATAGAGAAGATCGTCGCCCGGACGAAGAATGCCAAACAAAGAAATCGCAATCGCATGTGTACCCGAGATGATATGGTTGCGCACCAAAGCCGCTTCTCCACCGAATACTTCGGCGTAAATCGATTCTAACGTTGCCCGTCCAGAATCATCGTAGCCATATCCTGTGGATGTTGAAAAATGAAATTCATTGACCTCGTGCTTTTGGAAGGAACGCAATACTTTCAGTTGATTCGTATCCACCAAAGCGGAAATTTGACGATGTCTCTCTGAGATCGTCGCTTCCACCTCCATCACGAGGGGACGAAGCTTTTCTCCATGGGAAAAATATGAAAACATCTGTTACTTACCAACTCTCTTCAACAGTCTCTGGTTTATCCAGGAGGAAAGGAACAATCTTTCCGTATATCGGATTTTCCTTGTTCACACGGACGGTGATCAAGTAGGCCGCTTCCTCTTCATTAAACTCTTGTTCCATCTCTACCCCATCCCGATGCAGGAGGGAGAGAATATCTCCGCGCTCGACAGGAACGCGCAGCTTCATTTCATTAAAGGATTGCAGCGCAAATGACTCAATCCGGGTGAGCAGTTGCTTCAGGTCATCATCCCGCATGGCAGAAATCAAAATCGATTCTTCTGCACGCGGCAAATAAGAGCCTTCTGCAAGCATGTCTGCCTTGTTGAAAACGACTAGCTGCGGAATTTCTTCTGCTTTTAGCTCGCGCAAGATCTTGTCTACGACTTCCATGTGTACTTGGAAATCAGGGTGATGACTATCCACCACATGCAGGATGAGGTCTGCTTCCTTTACACCTTCCAGCGTCGAACGGAATGCAGCAACCAGACTCGTTGGCAAGTCTTGAATAAAGCCAACCGTATCCGTCAATAGCACATCCAGTCCGCTCGGCAACTCCAATTGCCTGGTCGTCGGGTCCAAAGTGGCAAACAGTTTGTCTTCCTGCAGCGTGTTTGCATTCGTAAGCTTGTTGAGGATCGTCGACTTCCCGGCGTTTGTATAACCGACCAACGCAATCTGGAACACGTTGTTTTTCTTCCGACGTTCCCGATGCAATTGTCTCGTCCGAACAGTATCCTCTAATTGCTGCTTAAGTTCACTGATGCGCTTGCGAATATGACGTCGGTCACTTTCCAGCTTGGTTTCACCTGGGCCGCGTGTACCGATACCGCCTCCGAGTCGGGAAAGCTGTTTCCCTTGCCCGGCAAGCCGCGGCAGCAAGTAGTTGTACTGCGCCAGCTCTACCTGGATTTTCCCTTCACGCGACTGTGCACGTCCTGCGAAAATATCCAAAATGAGCTGCGTGCGATCAATCACTTTGCAATCAAACACTTTATCCAAATTACGAGTCTGACTCGGAGACAACTCATCATTGAAAATGATGACGTCCACATCAAGCTCTTCAGCCCTCTGCGCGATTTCATCAATTTTTCCAGTCCCCAAATACCAGGCAGAATCAACCCTGTCCCGATTTTGCGTGATGACGTCCAGTACTTCTACACCAGCAGTATCAGCCAGCTCATGCAACTCTTCCATGGAAAGACGGGTTCTTTCTTCATCCCGGTTATCTAAATAGCAACCAACCAGTATGGCTGTTTCTTGCGTTTTGATCAGATCGTTCACCGATTCACGCCCCTTCACGACTATCATACCACATTTTGCCCAAAACGTTACGGCAGTGGGGCATGCCAACTGAAATCAACATATGTCATGGGTTACCTGCCGCTTTCTCTGAGAAAATCTCCTTGACGAAAAGCGGAATCACTTTGCTAATTGCTTTGCGAAGTTCCTTGTCATCATATCCATCAGGCAAGGTATCCTCCTCTTCCTTGAGGAGATCTTCATGAAATCAATCAATTTGTAGGTTTGGTAAAGTCCTTTGTTTTGGAAGATTATATCATATTGTAGAATTTTGAACGGCATTCCTTGATGAAAACAGAACGACCATCACTCTTCGCTAACGGAGTAATGGTCGTTTATCTACTGATCCCATTTATGCGAAATCTTCTGGCTTTCACAACAACCCCTTCAAAGACTTCTCCTATTCAATCTCTCGCGTAAAAATTGGCAGGTTTTCCGATGTTCCTGAGTATACTTTCTGTATGAAGGTCAAGGCAGGTGAAACATGTGAAGCAAGCAGGAGCTATTCCTCAAACGGAGGTGCTCGAATCTTCAAGTAGTAATAATCGAATTCAAGTTGTATTCAATCGACCAGTAAGTGTTAAGCAGCTAAATACTTTACCTGAAATAGTGCGCACCACGTCGAGTTCAAATTTAACAACTGTTTTCGAAGAACTAGAAAGTCTGATTGGCTTACAGGAAGCCAAGAAAACGATTTATGAAATTTATGCGCTCATCAAAATGAATAAAGCAAGGGAGCGACACGGACTTAAAGTTGAGAAGCAAGTATTCCATATGGTTTTTAAAGGAAATCCCGGTACTGGGAAAACAACAATTGCACGCCTTTTCGGAAAGATTTTTAAGGAAATGGGTGTTTTAACGAAGGGCCATCTAACTGAAGTTGAACGTGCAGATCTCGTTGGTGAATTCATTGGGCACACGGCACAAAAGACACGTGATCTTGTTAAGAAAGCCATGGGAGGAATCCTATTTATCGATGAGGCTTACTCATTAGCTCGCGGCGGTGAAAAAGATTTTGGAAAAGAGGCTGTCGATTGCCTTACAAAATGCCTTGAGGACTTTGGCAATGATTTCGTTTGTATAATTGCCGGGTACAATGATGAAATCGATACATTTCTTGAGTTAAATCCGGGACTGCCTTCCCGTTTTCCCGTCCACATCAACTTTGCTGATTATGAGGTGGATGAGTTGATGGAAATTGCAAATGTAATGGCAAAGAACAAGGAGTATAGAATCTCTGCTGAAGCAAGTGAAAAACTGAGAAGAAGACTGATAACAGTAACGAGTGATCCGTTTCAAGTAAATTTCAGTAATGCAAGATATGTACGAAATAATATTGAAAAGGCAATACGTGTGCAAGCGGTTAGATTGCTGAAAATTCCTGACCCAACCCGTGATGATTTAATGAATTTGAAGTCTGAGGATTTTTCCATTTAGAAACAATAAAATCCCTCATATCATATTGAGGGATTCTACTTTTTCAACCTGAGCCTGTCCAAGGCGAAGCAGAGCACCACGATTCCAAGCAGTGATCCAGAGAGAAACGGGACGACTTGCTGCATAGGATGGACGAAGGGTGAAATTCCTTTTACCACGAATGCGTGCAAAAAGACCGTCACGATACCAAACAACCCTACACCAAACCAGAACAACCATTTTTCCAAGACAGGTACTTGTCTCATGACGATCTGTCTGTTTTTCCGCGCCCTTTGTCCAATAACATACAAAATGGCCAACCCGCCGAGAAGGGTACTACCATGCTGCAGCAGTTTGTAAACTGGGACTTGATAATGAGCGATCAAGAGGGATTGTTGCAAGAACAAAAAGTGGTCAACCATACGACCACCGTCATGGGTGAAGGCATCCCATGCGATATGACTCAGACTACCGAGTATCGCGGAGTATATAAATACAATTGCTGTTCGCCACGCTGGCATTCCGCTCCCATTGTTTGTGTAGTCGAGCCCTCGTCCCATCCACTCCGGCAAACGTGAAAGCAACGGCTTTTTGACCACGTGCTGGTACAAAAACGCTAATAGGATCGCGATTGGCAAATCAACCAGCCACAATCCGGGCATGGTGTGACTGTACACACTGAATGGCTGCATCCGCAAGAAATACTCAAAATCGGGTGCGATACTGCCGAAAACGAGGGCAGAGAACGAAAACCACTTGCATTTGCGTAACGGTAGAACAATAGCCGGATGAGCAAAAGTAAAAGGCATGCGCTTACTCCCTTTTCTTGATTAGAGCGGCAATAGATTGGCAACTACCTGCTTGCCGCTTACTTGAATCCCTTTATCCTGTTTTCCACAATGATTCAGATCTTTGATGAGCTGCTCAAGTAATCGCTTGGCTTCCTGATTTTCCTTTTTCTCCAGTTTTACAATCAATTGCACAGCATCCCCAGATAAAAGAATTCGTTCTGCCTGTCTTTTTTTCGTATCGTAATCATGGTCTTCGATGTAGGCACTTAGACGAATTTCTTTTACTTTTACGCCTTTTTCTGCTTTTCGGTTTTTGGCGTTTTCTTTGATTAGCTGTTCCTTATAATTCGTTCGATTCACTAACTGACAAGGCGGCGGACTCGAAGCCAAAGAAAGACAGACCAGGTCCACTCCCTGTTCTTTTGCCATTTGAAGCGCTTCTTTTGTGGAGATGATTCCAAGATCTTCTCCGTTTACTCCTGTTAATTGTACGACTGCCGCTTTTATTTTTTCATTCAGGATCATCTTGATCTCACCTAACCTGTTCATTCGATTTTCAAGGACATTATTACTTCTCCAAAGAATGCAGCGTATCCTTCCAAAGCTCGTACATGCAAATCATTTTCATGACGAAGACGCATCGTTTTTGTATAATAGGACAAGGTGTGAACTTACGGACGTCTTTAACAGAATATTCATTAGCAAACTAATTAATTGGGGGTACTTTGGTGGAGTTTAGTTATGCAACCGCATTAACCCATTCTGCGTCGCATGTGATGAAATTGCATCGGCAAAATGTAGAATTTCTGATTCAAAAATACGACGTCTATCCCGGTCAGCCTATACTCTTGATGCGCTTGATTGAAAAAGATGGAATGATCCAAAGAGAATTGGCCCGGAAAATCGGGGTAAAGCCCGCTACGCTTACCGTCATGATTAATCGGATGGCCAAATCGGGACTTGTCGAGCGCCGAGCAGACGAACGGGACCAACGTATCTCCCGCGTTTATCTTACCGACAAAGGTCGGATGGCTACCAAACATGTCAAAGAAGTATTACGCGTCATTGAGGAAAACTGTTTCATCGGATTCTCTGAGGAAGAAAAGGATGTGTTGCGTGGCTTGCTCGATCGCATGCACAGCAACCTCCAAGCTTTTTACTCGCAAAATACGCAGCCCACTTCTGCGTTGTAAAAAGCTTCTTTTCCGGAAAAATAATGAGAAAGGTTTGACAGCTTGCCGTGAATAAACTAGCAAAAGAACTTGATTCCACGTCCCTTACCGGCAACAAATCAGGCCGACTGTGGATGGCTGCGATACTAGGATCGCTTTCTGCATTCGGCCCACTATCCTTAGATATGTATTTACCTGCACTTCCTATGCTTGCCGATGATTTGCAAACGAGCACCTCCATGACCCAACTCAGTTTGACAGCATGCATGCTCGGCCTGTCCATTGGTCAATTGTTCGCGGGGCCGATCAGCGACGTACGCGGTCGAAGAATCCCTTTGATTATTGGACTCATTTTGTATGCCGTCTCTTCCTTTTTATGTGCGGTAGCTCCCTCTATTTATACGTTCGTCTTGCTTCGCTTCGTACAAGGTCTTGCGGGTTCTGCTGGAATTGTTATCGCTCGCGCTACGGTTCGCGATTTGTACGCGGGGACAGAACTGACGAAGTTTTTCGCCCTCTTGATGCTCATTAACGGGATTGCTCCGATTGCGGCACCTATCCTAGGGGGACAAATTCTGGAATTCACTACCTGGCACGGCGTGTTTGTCGTCTTGGGCCTGATCGGCGCTATCATGTTCCTCGTCGTGCTGCTTGCTCTTCCAGAAACATTGCCACAAGATCGCCGATCCAAGGCGGGAATCGCCAACACACTGGCGACGTTTGGCACCTTGTTAAAGGATCGCGTTTTCATGGGTTACGCCATGGCACAGGGGCTGGTGACTGCTGCTATGTTTGCCTACATCGCCGGTTCGCCATTTGTGTTTCAAAAAATATTTGAAGTGTCTCCACAAACGTTTAGTCTCATTTTCGCGATTAATGGGGTAGGCATTATTATTGCGAGTCAAATCACAGGTAAGCTTGCTGGTAAAGTGAAAGAAACTTCCTTGTTCATTGCAGGGATTACCATTGCCGGGGTCGGCGGAATCCTCCTTCTGGCAATGATTCTCCTACAAGCTGGTCTTATTGCTGTGCTCGTTCCCTTATTCTTTGTCGTATCCAGCGTAGGGATTGTCGGGGCAACAGGCTTTTCTCTCGCCATGCAAAATCAAAGCAAGGCGGCAGGAAGCGCATCTGCTCTTCAGGGGCTTCTCTCCTTCATTAGCGGCGGCATTGTCGCGCCACTTGTGGGAATCAGCGGTGAACATACCGCAGTACCAATGGGGATCATCATTGCTCTTTCTACGATCGGCGCCATTGTCTGCTACGTAGTTATGGTTCGCCGGAGTTCTTGAGCGTCGTGATCAATTCACCACTTGCAAACATACGTTCTGTGCATTACAATCAAATTATAGGCAATAATAGTAAGTGGATTTGACAAGTTGGTCATATGAAAACCAAGGGAGATGTTGACACATGGCATTGCGTTTGATTCCTTACATCGTTTTGGATGGTACTGCTGGTGACGCGATTAGCTTTTACGAGGGTGCGTTAGGTGCTGAAGTGCTGTTCAAGCAAACCTTCGGTGAAATGCCGAAAAATCCGGAGTTCCCATTACCTGCAGAAGCCAAGAATCGTATCGGACATGCTACTATTCGCGTTGGTGAAACTGAACTGATGTTTTCCGATACCTTCCCAGGACAACCGCATCAGCTTGGTGATCAAGTGACCATTTGCATCTCGACCGATGATAAAGAGCAATCGCATAAGATTTTTGATGCCCTCCAAGAAGGCGGTCAAGTGATTATGCCTCTGCAAGAGACGTTCTTCAGCCCGGCATACGGCAATGTGAAGGACAAGTTCGGCATCACGTTCCAAATTTACACGAATAATCATCGCATGGAGTAATGTGAAAGCCCTGTTCGCTTCAACGGCGTCAGGGCTTTTTTTATTGATACTTTTTGCGTTGAAGGTATTTCCACCTCTGATTGATGAGAAATGCACTAATGAAACAGGATGCGCCAGAGTACCAAACAGCAGAAAATAAAATCATCCCCCACGTATTCTCTCCGGACTCAGAACTCCAAAATCCATCCACTGAAGTCGAAATGAACAGAATGATGGCCGTGGTCGTCAATATCCTGCGATAAAAGTACGTTTTGTAATCAGCATCATTATTGATTTCCATCATCCCTACCCTCATTCGAGCCAAATTATAAAAAAGAACCAGGATCACATGTATCCTGGCTGTTGGTGTTACTTCGCTTACTGTTGGTTGTTCTCCTGAGACATGAGCGATACAGGGCGTTGCGGAGTGAAAGTGGAGATCGCATGCTTGTATACTAATTGTTGCTTGCCTTCGCTATCAATCACAATCGTGAAATTATCGAATGCTTTAATATACCCGCGCAATTGAAATCCGTTCACAAGGTAAATGGTAACCGCGATGTTTTCTTTCCGCAAATGATTCAAGAACGTATCTTGAATGTTGATCGTCTGTTTCATGTACACTACCCCCTAAAAGGACTTGTATGTTATATATTCGGCAATTGTTGAAACTTTCCTGCCAATATTCGCTTGATAGTTTCCACGTTATTCCTCTGTTCAGCTGGATCAGTCATGTCAAACCATTGAATTTCTTCCATGCGACGGAACCAGGAGAGTTGGCGTTTGGCAAAATGCCGCGTTCGCTGCTGTATGTCATTCACCGCTTTTTCTAGGGTGATTTCTCCATACAGATAAGGAATGAGCTCTTTGTACCCCAAGCCTTGCATGGAGACCAGTGACGCGTCATAGCCAGCATCCAAAAGCTCCCTCACTTCCTCAACCAGTCCCGCTTCGATCATGAGTTCGACCCGGTGGTTGATTCGTTCATACAGCTTTGCGCGGTCCATCGTGAGACCAATCATCACCAAATCATAAGGGGAATGCTGCGCCCGCAGCTGAAAGTCGGACATTTTGTACCCGCTGCTTTCATAAATCTCCAGTGCGCGAATCACCCGCTTTACATCATTGGGATGCAAGCGTTCGGCTGTAATCGGATCGACATCGGCCAATCGGGCGTGTAGTGCTTCCACGCCTTCACTGTCAGCCAATCTTTGCAGTCGATCACGCAGCTCAGGGTCTTGAGAAGTGGTGGAAAACTGAAATCGATGGGTAACCGATTCTATGTACAGACCTGTTCCGCCGACGATAAACGGAAGTTTGCCACGTTGGTTGATGTCTGTAATCAATCCTGCGGCACTTTCCTGAAACATCGCAACAGAGTATTCCTCGTCTGGATTTTTAATATCAATGAGGTGATGCGGTATGCTCGCAAGCTCCTCAGGTTCTGCTTTTGCGGTGCCAATATCCATCCCACGGTATACTTGCATGGAATCTCCGGAAATAATCTCACCGTCGAACTGTTCGGCCAGCTCCAGACTAAGCTGGGTTTTGCCGACCGCTGTTGGGCCAATAATCACGACTAGCCTTTCTCTCTGTTGCAAGGTCACTCCCCTCCACCTATCTCTTTGTAGCTGTACACGACCTGCTGGCCGCGGGAGCGAAACGGCGTAAAACCAAAGCGCTCGTACATCCTACCTTCTTTTCCTTCTTTCATTACCACACGTTTTCTCGCAACTCGCTGCGCTTCCAAAACAGCCTCCTCGGAAAGAGCATCTGGATTGGCGAGCTCACGGACTCCGGCGATCCCCGACGAACTTTGTACAGTTACTTCGAACATGGGATCGAAATAAACGACATCGAAGGAACGGGCGGGCAGTCCTCTCAGTACTTCTAAATGGTTGCCACATCGCACCTCAATACGACGCATGGCTTGCTCCAATTCTTCCGCATCAGATGACCAGTGCCGTAACCCATCTTCTACCAAGATGGCTAGCAGTCGCTCTGATTCGATGCCAACGACTTTCCCATTTGCGCCAGTCGCATGCGAAAATACAATCGCATCTGCACCCAAACCCAAGGTGGCGTCCAACACTTCATCCCCTGGATGAATTTGGCAAGCAACAAGCATAGTATCAGTATCGCCGCGCATGAGCCGCTTTATACGAAAAGCAGATGTGTTCGGATGAAAAAAGAATGGTTTTTTTCCCGGCACTTCCAGACGTGCTCCGAGAGCGGAAACCACCAATACTTCTTCTACCCCATATCGCTTGCGCATTTGACCCAATGAAAAATCGCGTCGATTCACAACTTGTAGCCCCAATGTACTAGCCAATTCAGCTGCGTGACGCAAGGTTTCTTCACCAGGCTCAAGTCCTGTCGTAACAATCACGCCTTTGTTCCCTTCCTTACGTCTTCGCCCTTTTTAATAAGAACTGCTGTTCTAGAAAAGCGACTCGACGGTTTTTACATAAACGGTAACGATCATATTATTGTAAGCAGGATTAATTTGCCGGTCAAATAGAATCTGAACCAAACTTTTTTCCTCTCCGCTATGACAATCATACCATTTTTTATAAAACCCAGTCAGACTGTAGTATGATTTTCCAGTCCATCAGTTTCACCCATGTAAAAGAGACCCACGAAGTTCTATGGGTATTGTTACATGTCGGCATACCCCATGCGAATGAGAAAGCTATCTCCACTCCTCAACTGCAAGGTTCGCCTGTTTGATCCAGTCCAGCCTCCGGTTATTTAACAGACCGAGATTGTAATAAACAATCGATTGAACGCCTGCGTCCACTGCTGTTTTCACCCTCGCTGCCAAATCGACTGCTGACCGGATTTGACTATGATGCAGGGAAAAAGCCGCTCCCAGCGAAGCTTCTGGGGCTACAAGCTTGATGGCATGGAACGTATATGCCACATCACCGACACTGTCTCCATAGGCGAGCGGAACGACACGATCGAGAGTAGCCGCTGCTTTTCGCAATGAAACCCCTTCCCAATAAGACTGGTTCACAAAAAATGGTGTCGAGGACGGAAAACCATCCAACGCAGTCCCCATACTCTGCGCGATCTCCTTCAGGCTCCTCCATATCTGATCTACCGCTTCCAAACGGGATTGCTGATAGTGATACAATTCCGGATATTCCAGCAGTAAAAAAGCAACTTCTCTCGCTTCGGCTGATACTTGCGAGATAGAATCGGCATCCACCATCTGACTGACTAGCCTCGATACAAGCAATCGGACTGCTCCTACATCAATTCGCTTCGATTCGGCACGCTCCATGCACGCCCCGCAAAAACAGAACGAGAGTAACCATTGCAATGATTCTCCTAGCGGTAGGAGGCATACTTCATGATGCTCACCATGCTTCATCGGCAAAAAGGCAGTCGCTTCCATCAAAATCCGCTCTGGCTTGACCTGCTCCAACGTATCGGTAAAAAGCGCCTTGGCATAATGCTGTACCTCAGGTTGCGATGGACATAATGAGTATGTGTATGTATCCCCCCAGATGTTTTGCACACAAAGCTCTGGATGAGCCAAACCAAGTGTAGAATTGTGCAGGCCAACCCACCATGTATGAAATCCCATCCCTGCCTGCTCACAAGCCTCTTTCATTTTGGCAAGAATGCCCGCTTGTGCGATTTGCTCGTGTACAGTCGGGCGCAAACGGTTGTACTTCGACCAATCAGGCGTAAACGATACTCCTGAAAACGGCAGCCTGCGAAACGTTTTGCTTCGCGGGTGAAAAAATCTCCCCTGATGATAGCTGCTATTGACCACTGCTGTATTGCATCTGACTTCTTGCAAGGTTTGCATTACTGCCTCGATACCACTCTCTGCTATATCCCACGGATAAATAAACATCCCGTTTTGTCGTGATGGACTCATTTCGTTTCACCTCGTTTTTGCAAGTAATCATAAGTCAGTGTTTGCCTAAAATCAATCCAAATTTTCGAATTTTCTGAACAACATCCCCAAACTAATACCCCCAAATCCCATACATCTTCCATGTTCTTAGTTGCAGGGATACTTGTTTCTTAAACACGTTATGTTTATCACATCAGTATATATTTCATAAATATTTCATTTTTATTTAACATTTTATTATAATCTACCATTTTATTTTTGTTAGAATCTGAAAGAGTTTCACATTACATATAAAGAAAATAGGGGTTGGTATCATGATTGTACTGGATAACAAATGGAATTCACTTAGGCTGTTCTACGGCCTAACAAAAGAAGACTTAGACCTTTTGTATTCACACAAGGAATTCTTCAGCACTCACTCAAAAGAAATCGTAGATTGTTTTTATGAAGAATTGGAAAAACATCCCAACTTGGATCGATTGATTCGTACAAATGTAACTATGGACCAATTAAAGAACATGCAGATTTGGTATATCGAAACACTTTCTTCTCCTGTTATTGATGAAGAATATGTAAATAGCCGAAAACGAATCGGAACAACCCATGCGAGAATTGGATTGTCTGCTTCTTGGTTTTTGGGTGGATACTCACTGTATTTACGTCTTTTTTCAGAAAGAATTCAATCGCTAGAAAACTCAACTGCATTTTATCAGGCTCTTATCAAAAGAGTTTTTTTTGATTCTGCAATTATTCTTGAACAGTATATCGGTGACACGATGCGTGAAAATGTAAGCTACCGCCACAATATGGAGCAAATGGCAGCCGAATTGACAGCTACAACCCAGGAAGCGCTTAGAATCTCTTCCGTCTTCACCGACTCCGCAACCAAACTATATGAATACAATGGTGAGATCGCTCATTCCATGAATGTGTTAAAGGAGCAGAATGAGGAGATTGAGAAACTTAGCGGCTTCGTAGCAGATGTTTCTACACAAACCAATCTTCTAGGCCTTAATGCTGCGATTGAAGCTGCTAGAGCTGGAGAGCACGGACGTGGCTTTACCGTTGTTGCTAATGAAGTACGTAAATTAGCCGATAAATCAAATGCCTCATCGAAAGACATTTACCAATCTCTACAGAACATTAACAATCAATTACTTAAAATTGATCAACAGGTCTCATTAACAACTGTTTCCGCTGAGCAATTAGATACTACTTCCGAGCAATTATTTTCTATCATCCATAAACTAGACGAAATTTCTCGTCGTCTTCAGAATAAACATTAACTGCTTCTGAACGGCCAAAGGAGCTTACTTCTTTGGCCGTGTTCTATTATGTCGCTCCTTCCTATCCCACGCTACCAGGACCGTCATGTTATCTGGTTCAAAACGTTTCCACGCTGTCGTACAAAAGTACAGAACTCAATATTATATAAACTGATACTCCCCTACCTTTCGTTTTTTCAATAAAAGAAGAAATATATCTGTATTCGTATCCAATGATCCCATTTGTCATTTGCCTCGATAGAAGAAGCTCTGTTCCAGCATGAGATTTGTTTTATTGACTTTTGTTTTTTCCGCTTTCTTTTACAGTAGAATACCCTCCCCGGATTTCTCCGCAAGAGGGCACAGTTCACATCACACGCTTAAACATTTTTTCTAAGTCATATCCAGTAAAATGAATCACAATCGGCCTTCCGTGTGGACACGTATACGGACTGCTCGTATTACGCAGTTGGTTCAGCAAGCTTTCCATTTCTGCATGCGTCAGGAAGCGGTTCGCTTTAATCGATGCTTTGCAGGACATCATGATGGCAGCTTTTTCGCGCATCAGCACGACATTGGCTTGGGCGTTTTCTCCCGTTTCCAGTACAAACTGAATGAGCTCCTCAATGACCTCCAGCTCAGCCCCTTCTGGGAACCAATGTGGATGAGCGCGAACGATAAAGGTCCGCCCACCAAACGCCTCGATCTCCAAACCAAACGATTGCAAAAGCGAAAGTCGCTTCTCCAGTTTGCTTGCCTCTGCAGCCGTATATTCCACCGTATGAGGAAACAGCATAATCTGGCTGGAAATGTCCTCTTCTGCAAGCTTGTCCATGAAGTACTCGTAAAAAATCCGCTCCTGCGCGGCATGTTGATCAATTAAATACATGCCTTCGTCATTTTGCGCGACGATGTAGGTGCCATGGACTTGACCAACTGGGTACATGACCGGAACAGGCGAATCCGTTTCATTTTCATTGGTGGTTTCCAGGAGTGGCGGCGCTTGTTCAGTACCTGCCACTGCTGAATTGTCCTCGCTGCTGATTTCATTAGATGGATGCACAGGAGATGGTGCCTGGGCAATGTCCAATTGTACCGGAATCCGAGTCTCGTGAGGTTGGAAAGCTTCCCTCGTGTCCGTTTGATCCAACAAAGTCGCCTGCACGATTTCATGCGAGGTAGTCTCTACCTTTGCAACTTCCAGCTTTTCATAGTTGGCTGCAGTCTCTTTCACCGTACCGTTCTCAATGGATGGCGCGGTATGGGCCACCACATCTACTTGCTTACTTGGCGTTTCTTGCTTGGCCATCCATTCCTGGAGTCGGGGACTCGCAGCTAATAACGGCGATTGTGGAGTATCAGGCTTGGTGATTTGCAGGTCAAACTGCGGTTGAACGACCTGGGTGACGACCTTAGCTTTTGGTTGCGTAATCATGGGTCTGACAATCCCCAAGCCTTGTCTCAAAGTCTCTTTTACCGATTGTTCTATTGCACTGCACAATTCATCTTCTTTACTGAATCTCGCCTCTAGTTTGGCAGGATGTACGTTCACATCGACCAGTGACGGATCCATTTCGATCTGCAAGGCCACAATCGGATAACGGCCGATCGGTAACAATGTATGATAACCGCGCATAATCGCATTGTTGATCGAATAGCTGCGCACGTACCGACCGTTTACCAGTGTCGAAAGGTAAGAGCGATTCGCCCTTGTCACTTCCGTCTTCGAAAGAAAACCAGACCACTTATAGTCGAGGGTCTCCCCTGCAATTGGAAGCAACAGCTTCGCGACTTGCACACCATAGATTGCCGCCATGACGTGCAACAGCTTTCCGTCGCCAGATGTTTGCAAGAGTGTCTTGCCGTTATGAGTCAGCAGGAAGGAGATCGACGGATGCGTGAGTGCAAGCCGGTTCACATAATCGGAAATATGTCCGACTTCCGTAGCGATCGACTTCATGTATTTCAAGCGAGCAGGTGTGTTGAAAAACAAGCTGCGTACACATACTTCCGTCCCTTTAACAGCGGCTTTATCGGAAATCGTTCCGAGCTGCCCACCTTCAATTAAGAGATGAGTACCTACCTCACTGCTGGATGTACTGCTCGTCAACTCCATACGCGAGACTGCTGCAATACTCGGCAGTGCCTCTCCACGAAAGCCCAGTGTACGAATGCGGAACAAATCACGAGCGTTGCTGATTTTACTCGTGGCATGGCGCTCAAAAGCCAGCTGGCAATCTTCCCGATCCATCCCTTTCCCATTGTCAACGATCCGAATCATCTCCAGACCGCCTTCCTCTACGTGGATCTCGATTGTCGTTGCACTGGCATCAATTGCGTTTTCGACCAGCTCTTTGACAACAGAAGCCGGTCTTTCCACTACTTCCCCTGCAGCAATCATATTAGCGAGATGCTCATCTAAAACGTGAATGGTTCCCATGAGTGCCTCCCCTCCGGACGAACCCTATCGCTTTTTCAATTGCTGTTTCCATGCATATAGTTTCATCATGGCGTCCATTGGCGTCGTTGAATTCAAATCCAGCTCGCGCAGTTCAGCCATAATCGCTTCTTCCTCCGCTGACGCAAACTGCATCGGTTCTTCACGCACCGCAGCAACTGGAGCCGTCCATAGCGATTCGAGCGACATTTGCACGTCACTCGCTGCATTTCCATTCCCTGCGCTTCCACTCGCTTCAAGCCCGGTTAAGATACTGCGCGCCCGCTCAATGACCCAGGTCGGCATTTCCGCAAGCTCTGCCACATGAATTCCATAACTTTTATCTGCTCGTCCTTCTTCAATTTTGTGAAGGAACAAGAGCTTTCCTTCCCGTTCTTCGCATCGAGCATTGACGTTCACGACACCACTCAACGTCTCTGCCAACCCGGTCAACTCGTGGTAGTGCGTGGAGAAGAGCGTTTTGGCACCGATTTTTTGACAAATGTACTCAATGACTGCTTGTGCAAGCGCCATTCCATCGTACGTCGAAGTCCCGCGGCCAATCTCATCGAGCAGAATCAAGCTCTTCGCTGTTGCTTTTTGCAGAGCGTGTCTGGTCTCCAGCATTTCCACCATAAACGTACTGTGCCCGCCTACCAAGTCGTCGGCTGCCCCGATTCGAGTAAAAATCTGATCGACAATCGACAGTTTGGCCTGTTTAGCCGGAACAAAGCAACCGATCTGTGCCATCACCGTGATCAAGGCAATCTGTCTCATGTACGTACTCTTACCTGCCATATTCGGGCCCGTAATGAGCAAAACTTGACGATTGGTCTGATCCATCTCCACGTCATTTGCCACGTATTTTTCGCGCTCCAGAACGGCTTCTACTACTGGATGACGCCCTTCTGTAATAACGTATTCGCCGCTTTCCACAAGCTCAGGGCGTACAAATCCCCGCTCGTCACTTACCGTAGCAAACGCCTGAAGAACGTCCACAGATGCAATGCGCTCCGCGAGGTTTTGCAGTCTTGGTATATGCTTCGCGACTTCACTTCTTACCGCCACGAACAGTTGGTATTCCAGCTCAATCATCTTTTCTTCCGCTTCCAGAATAAGGGCTTCACGTTCCTTTAACTCTGGCGTGATGTACCGCTCTGCATTGGCCAAAGTTTGCTTGCGCTCATACCGACCAGCCGGAACGTTGGCAATGTTGGATTTCGATATTTCGATGTAATAGCCGAACACCTTATTAAAGCCTACTTTAAGTGAACGAATTCCAGTCGCTTCCCGTTCCCCCTGCTCCAGTTGGGCAATCCACGTCTTCCCTTCACGACTTGCTGTATGGAGCTTGTCCAGGTATTCATCATATCCCGTCCGAATCATGCCGCCTTCACGAACCGATATCGGTGGATCATCCACGAGCGCATGAGCCAAATAGTTGACGATATCTGTACACTCATCCATCCCTTGCGCCAGTTCCATCAATACTGGGGTATTCGTTTGGATCATATACTGCTTTAGCTCTGGAACTGCCTCCAAAGACATCCGTAGCTGAATGAGATCTCGTGCGTTCGCATTCCCGTAGGAAATACGACCCGCCAGACGCTCCAAATCATAGACACGATCCAAGCAAGTCCGCAAATCGGACCGAAGCAGCATGTCACCCTTCAAGGCTTCCACAGCGCTCAAACGTGCTTCCAACTGATCGCGACTGAGCAATGGACGCTCAATCCATCTGCGCAAAAGACGACCACCCATTGCCGTTTGAGTCCGATCCAACAGCCACAACAGAGAGCCTTTTTTCGTCTTATCGCGAATAGTCTCTGTCAATTCCAAGTTACGTCTGGAAAAGCCGTCCATTTGGAGAAACTGCTTTGCATCGTACTGCTTTAACAGGCGCATATGAGCAAGGCTGCGTTTTTGCGTCGTCCCTATGTAGAACAAGAGAGCATTGACCGCCGCTCGCATGGATAGATCCAACCCTTTGGCCTGCTCCGCATATTGACTATCTACCGCAAATGCGTCCAGTTGGTGCGCATCCACGACAGTAGATGGCAGTGCTGTCTTCGGCAAAACAGTGAGGCCAAAAAAGACGAGCTCCTTGGGGCGATATTGCAAGGCTTCATCCAGAACACCCTCTGCCTGTCCCACCAAAGAGGTAACGTACATCTCGCCTGTACTCATATCACACGCAGCAACACCCGTTCGCCCTTCTACTTGGGCCAACGCCGCCATGTAATTATTTTCCTTATCCGTCAGCCATTTGCCTTCCATCATCGTACCTGGAGTAATGACACGTGTAACTTCCCGGCGAACGACCCCTTTTGCTTCTTTGGGATCTTCGACTTGCTCGCAAACGGCTACTTTATGTCCTTTTTTTAGTAGCTCTGCAATATAGCCGTCTGCCGCATGATGTGGAACACCACACATTGGTATGCGCTCAGAACCTCCACCATCACGTCCCGTCAGTGTAATTTCCAGCTCACGGGACGCAAGGATGGCGTCATCAAAAAACAGTTCATAAAAATCGCCCAAGCGAAAAAATAAGAAAGTATCCGGATAATCTTTTTTGATAGCCAGATACTGTTGAATCATCGGGGTATATTGAGCCATGATTTTCTTCTCCTAGCCTACTCATTCTCGTCGCTATTATAACATGATTGAACGGTAATGTTGACCCTACATCCGATGGTAGTATCCGTTTATGATAGCTTCCATATCTTGCGCAGGTCTTCATCCGTTTTCCACGATTGGCACTCGATTAAAAAAGCAAAATATCGATCCAAATGTATACGTGACAGCGTATAGCCTGGCAGCTCCTTTACTTCTTTCCAGACTTGGACTACGTACGGCAGGAGCTTTTCTTTTTCGCCCTGGTAGTACGCTTTGATAAGTGGGAGCTTTA